>CBDUZO010000048.1:0-31791 GCA_965371725.1 uncultured Phycisphaerales bacterium | reverse complement strand
GAGGCCGTGGTGTGTGACGACTTCGATGCCTGTACGACAGACGCGTGCAACCCGGCGACGGGCTGTGTCTACACGGCGGTGGTCTGTAACGACAACAACGAGTGCACGACGGATAGCTGCGATACGCTTGTGGGATGTCAATACGAGGCCGTGGTGTGCGACGACTCCGATGCCTGTACGACCGACACGTGCAATCAGGCCACCGGTTGCGTGTTCACGCCGGTGGATTGCGATGACAACGACGAATGCACGAATGATAGCTGTGACACGGTTGCTGGATGTCAGTACGCGGCGGTTGATTGTGATGATAATAACGCCTGCACGAATGATTTTTGCAGCCCATCGACGGGTTGCGGCCACACGGCGGTGGATTGCAATGATAATGACGCCTGTACCGACGATAGTTGTGATACGGTAATAGGCTGCATCAATGCGCCTGTTGATTGTGGTGACGGTGTGGACTGCACGATCGACGCCTGCGATTCGGTCACCGGTTGTAGCAACACGCCGGATGATATGTTCTGCCAGAACGGCCTGTTCTGCGATGGATATGAGGTATGTCATCCGACCGAGGGCTGCCTGGATTCGGACGACCCGTGCGATCCGCCGCTGTTGTGCGACGAAGAGCTTGACCTATGTGTCGATTGCTTGATGGACGAGGATTGCGACGATGGCAATGTGTGTAACGGCGTGGAGACGTGCAACGCCCAGGGTGAGTGTGTTCCCGGCACGCCTCTGGACTGCGACGATGACGACGCCTGCACGACGGACTCGTGTCACGAGACGCTGGGGTGCCAGCATGTCGACGTTGTCTGTGACGACAGCAACCTGTGTACGAGCGATAGCTGCAATTCGAGCACCGGGTGTGTGTTTGACCCCGTCGATTGCGATGACAGTGACGCTTGCACCGTCGATACCTGTGATACGATCCTTGGTTGTCAGTACGAAGCCGCGAATTGTGATGACAACAACGAGTGCACCATGGATACCTGTGACACGGTTGCGGGATGTCAGCACGAGGCCGTGGTGTGTGACGACTCGGATGCCTGTACGACCGACACGTGCAATGATGCGACCGGCTGCGTGTTCACCCCGGTCGACTGTGATGACAACGACGAGTGTACAATCGATAGCTGTGACACGGTGTTGGGGTGCCAGTACGAGGCTGTGGTGTGCGACGACTCGGATGCCTGTACGACCGATACGTGCAATGATGCGACCGGCTGCGTGTTCACCCCGCGCGACTGCGATGACAACAACGAGTGCACGACGGATAGCTGTGACACGGTTGCGGGATGTCAGTACGAGGCCGTGGTGTGCGACGACTCGGATGCCTGCACGACTGACACGTGCAGTGAGACGACCGGCTGCGTATTCACGCCACGCGATTGCGATGACAATGACGAGTGTACGACGGACACGTGTGATACGACCCTGGGTTGCCAGTACGAGGAAGTGGACTGTGATGACGCGAACGAGTGCACCTATGATTTCTGCTATCCGAGCACGGGTTGCGGCCACTCGGGTCTAGAATGTGGTGACGACAACGAGTGCACGAACGATGAGTGCGATCCGGAGATCGGGTGCGTGTACGAGCCGATCGAGTGCAACGACGGTGACGCCTGCACGGTGGACGATTGCGAACCGGAGACCGGGTGTGTCTACTCGCCGTTTGTTTGTGACGACGGCGATGCGTGCACGATTGATAGCTGCGATACGATTGCGGGATGTCAGTACGCGGCGGTTGACTGTGACGACGGCAACGTCTGCACGACGGATAGCTGTGACACCGTCCTCGGGTGCCAGTACGAGGACGTTTCCTGCGATGATTCCAATGCATGCACGACGGACACGTGCGACCCGATCGAAGGATGTCAGTACGCGGCGGTTGACTGCGACGACGGCAATGCCTGCACGACGGATAGCTGTGATACGGTTGCCGGATGCCAGTACGCGGACGTCGACTGTGACGACGGCGATCCGTGCACGATCGACACCTGCGACACGACGGCCGGGTGTCAGCACGAGGACATCGTGTGTGACGATGAAGACCCGTGCACGACGGATGCTTGCGTCGGCGGTTCGTGCGTTTATACGCCGATCGTGTGCGAGGACGGCAATGCGTGCACGTCCGATGAGTGCGTGAACGGCGAGTGCGTGTTCACGCCAATCACCTGCGACGACAGCAACGCCTGTACGGAGGATACGTGTGATCCGGAAACGGGCTGTGTGTTCACCGCGATCGACTGTGACGACGGGAATGCCTGTACGACGGATAGTTGCGACACCGTCCTTGGGTGTCAGTACGAGGACGTCGTCTGCGATGACGAGAACGCGTGCACGACGGATAGCTGCGTGGCTCCGACCGGCTGCGTTTTCGTGGCGATCGATTGTGACGACGGCAACGCCTGCACGACGGATTCCTGTGATCCAGCGACCGGGTGTCAGTACGAGGACGTCGTTTGTGATGATCAGAACGCGTGCACGGCTGATAGCTGTGTGGCCCCGACCGGTTGCGTTTTTGTGGCGATCGATTGTGACGACGATGATGCTTGCACCACCGACACCTGTGACACGATACTCGGATGCCAGTATGAAGACGTTGTCTGTGACGACCAGGACGTGTGCACGACCGATGTGTGCATTTCGCCGACGGGTTGTGCATTCACGCCGATTGACTGTGACGATGGTAATGCCTGCACGACGGACTCCTGTGACCCAGTGCTCGGGTGTCAGTACGAGGACGTCGTCTGCGATGATCAGGACGCATGTACGACCGACAGTTGCAATCCGGACACCGGTTGCGTGTTCACTCCGATCACGTGCAACGATGGCAACGCCTGTACCGAGGACACTTGTGATCCCGAGACGGGTTGCGTGTTCACGCCGATTATCTGTGACGACGACAATCTGTGCACCGAGGACACTTGCGACGAAACGTTGGGTTGCGTGTTCACGACAATCATCTGTGACGACGACAACGCCTGTACCGACGATTCGTGTGATCCCCAGTCCGGTTGCGTGTTTACGCCGATTGACGTGCCAACGGTGTGTGACGACGGAGATATTTGCACCGACGACACCTGTGATCCTGCGACGGGTTGTGTCAACACGATGGTCATCTGTGACGACGATAATGAATGCACTGAGGAGTGCTGCGAGCAGGATATCGGTTGTGTTTACACGGATATCGAGTGCAGCGACGCCGATTTGTGTACCGTTGACACCTGTGATCCACAGACGGGTTGCGTGTACACGCCGATCGACGTCGCGACCGAGTGCGATGACGAAAGTGTATGCACGGATGATACGTGCGAACCGTCCAGCGGCTGCGTGAATACGCCGATCGACTGCGGTGACGGTGATATCTGCACGGAAGACGGCTGCGATCCGGTCACCGGATGCACGCACGAGCCCGTCGATTGCGAGGACGGCAGCGCATGCACGGTTGACACGTGTGAGCCGGTGATCGGTTGCGTACATACTCCGCGTGATTGCGATGACGATGACGCTTGCACGGACGACGACTGCGATCCGGCCTCGGGGTGCGTTCACAACCCGATCGACGCGGCCGTCGTGTGTGACGATGATAATCCATGCACCGATGACCTGTGTGAGGCGGCGACCGGTTGCGTGAACCCACCGAACGACGACAACGTGTGTGACGACGACCTGTTCTGCAACGGCGCGGAGAGCTGTGTGGCGGGATTGTGCGAGCACGCGGGCGACCCGTGCGAGGATGACGGTTTGTACTGCACGGTGGAAATCTGCTACGAGCAGTTCGATACGTGCGCTAGCGTGCCGGATGACGGCCTGTGTGATGACGGGGACGATTGCACGCAAGACGTGTGCACGTTGCTGGTGGGGTGCGAGTACACGCAACTCTGCGGTGCCTGTTGTCTTCCCGATGGGGCCTGCGTGGACGACGTGACGGGTGAGGAGTGCGTCGCCCTGGCGGGTGAGGGAGCCTTCCTCGGGGTTGGGACAATTTGTCGGGGTGATCCGGATGGCAACGGGATCGACGAGGCTTGCGAGGCGCCGGAATCGGTACCGACGGTGTCCGAGTGGGGCCTGGTGATCCTGACATTGCTGCTTCTTACGGGCGTGAAGCTCCGCTACCGGCGCCGGCCGGGGGCTGTTCGGGCGTAAGGCCGTGGAGTGGAAATAGCCTAGTTTATCGGAATGACATGCCAGTACATGTAGCGGCAAGATCGGCTGTTTTGCACAGCCGATCTTGTCGTTATACTCACATCGCGCGGTGATATTGGGTCCTGTGGGCGAGCGTGACGCGGTCTGGCTGCCCCAGGGCTTGAGCGGAGACCTGCGAGATTCCAGTGGGCAAAAGGCGCAGGGACAAGCGGAAGAAATCATCAGGTGCATCCGGTCCGGGCGGGGATGTGCGCCGGGCGGAGCATCGGAGTGACGGAGGTTCAAAGGCTGGGAAGAAGCGGGCCCGTGGATCCTGGTTTGCTACGCACGGGCGCGATCTGAAGTTCCTGCTCATCTTCGTAGCGGTTATGGGGCTCTACTACGGGGTTACGACCACCGAGGGGGTCAAGTACCGATTCTTCCCCTGGTATCTCGAGTGGAACGCAGGCGCCTCAGGAGCGATCCTGAATGGTATCGGGTACGACGACGTAACGGTCGAGGGCAAGGCGATCGGGTCACCGCAGTTCGGCGTCCAGATCGAGCGTGGGTGCGACGCTGTTTCTCCGTCGGCGTTGTTCGTGGCGGCGGTACTGGCCTCGCCCATCGCGTTCCGACGGAAGATCCCGGCTGCGATCATCGGCGTCCTGCTCTTGCTCGTGTTGAACCTCGTGCGGATCGTGAGTTTGTTTCTCACCGGTCTGTATTTCCCGCGTTTCTTCGAGACCATGCACCTGGATGTGTGGCAGGCCTTGTTCATAATCTTTGCTCTTTGCCTGTGGGCGATCTGGGCCTCCTGGGAATCCCGGACTCGAAGGTCAAAGCCCAATGCGACTGCCTAGACATCTACAGCTTGGCCTGTTCTTCGTGCTGCTGGCCTTGTTTGGCGGTTTGCTGATGGTGGTGGTTCCCGTGCTTCGGTGGGAGTCCGGTTACAACACTTGGTTCAGGAGTTTTGGCGATGTCGTGTTCGTGCGATTCTGGTTCTGGGGCGATGGGAGTGTTCGGTTCCTGGACCTCAAAGCGCCCGAGCACGAGGTAATCGCAGGCGTTCAACGTGAGCTTCCTCGTCCGCTGCCTGCGGGTTTTGACCCTCCGAATCCGACCAACGCGATGGACACGCTGATGGTCGTCAAGAACCGCCGGTTGCCGGGGCAGATCGGGCTGCTGCGTACCAGCGCTCGCAATTTGGGCTACAAGGTAACCGCCACGTTTCTCGTGTTTTTCCTGGCGACGCGGATGCCCTGGAGGCGGTGGTTGTGGCGGCTCGCTGCAGGCCTGGTCCTTGTGCACCTCTTCGTGGCCGTCCGACTGACGTTTACGTTGTGTCTGTGGGGCTTCGGTGCCGTAGGCAAGGGATATGCCCTGTTCAGCTTCAGCGATGGTACGCGGGGGACGCTCGAGGCGTGGGAAAACGTTCTTGTGCACGATCCCTTTCTCTCGTACCCGGTCGGCGTGTTTTTGTGGCTGGTCGTAGCCCTGCCCACGGTCAAGAAGCTCTTGTTCGCCGAGGAATCCGACGCCTCGACCTGATTCATGTCCTCCGCCTGTCGCACGGTTTCGCACGTTCGATCGAGATCGCAGGTTTTTTCCGAGCGCTCGCCATAGCGAATCGAGAGAGGGTACTCGGCGCACCGACCGCCTTGGATGTATAATGGGCGTCGCAGATTTCCGACAAACCCCGTTTGAGGGTGACAGCTATGTCGGCTTCCATGCGACTCAAGGAGCTTCTCGACGACAGCACGATGCCGGCTGCCCCGGAGCTTGTCGTTCGTGGCGAGGAGGGGCGGGTTGGCTGTCTGGCGTGCGGGCATCGTTGCTCGATTCCGCCGGGGCGGGCGGGTGTCTGCCGGGTCCGGTTCAATCGCGACGGGGAGCTCCGCGTGCCCGCCGGATACGTGGCCGGTCTTCAGATCGACCCCATCGAGAAAAAGCCTTTCTACCACGCCTATCCAGCCCGTGACGCGTTGTCGTTCGGGATGCTTGGTTGCTGCCTTCATTGCAGCTTCTGCCAGAACTGGGTGAGCAGCCAGACCCTTCGCGATGAGCGGGCCGTCGTGAGGCCCAATCCCTGCTCGGCCGAGCAGCTTGTGGCCGCCGCCGTCAAGCGCAAGGTCCCGGTCATGGTCAGTACGTACAACGAGCCGCTGGTCACTTCCGACTGGGCGATCGAGATTTTCAAGCTTGCCGGGGCGGAGGGGATCGTCTGCGGTTTCGTGAGCAACGGCCACGGTACGCCGCAGGTGCTCGAATACGTCAGACCTCACGTTGATCTGTTCAGCGTTGACCTCAAGAGCTTCAACGAGCAGAGCTATCACAGGCTGGGTGGTGTGCTGGCGAACGTGCTCGAGACGATCAAGGTACTACGGCAGCTCGAAGCTTGGATCGAGATCGTGACGCTCGTCGTTCCGACCTTCAACGACAGCGACGACGAACTGAAGCGGATGGCTGACTTCATCGTGGAGGTCTCGCCCGACGTCCCGTGGCACGTGACGGCGTTCCACCCGGACTACAAGGTAACCGACCTGCCGCGCACGCCCGCCAGCACGCTCATCAGGGCATACGACATCGGCAAAGCCGCCGGTTTGCAACATGTTTACGCCGGCAACATGGGCGGCGGCGTCGGCAAGCGTGAGAACACCTACTGCGCATTCTGTGAGAAGCTTCTGATCAAGCGTCGCGGGTTCATCATCGAGGAGAACCGCATGAAGGGCTCGCAGTGTCCCTTCTGCGATACGCCCGTCGCGGGGATGTGGGAACAGGACCCGCCATCCTCGACCGCCCGCGGCGGCGTCCCGCTGCCGGTTTCAATCCCCGAGGCGCCGGAGGAATGAAACGGCGGCAACGATTCATCGTGGGCTGCATCATCGTTCTCACCGCGATTCTCGCATTCTTCGCCGAGCTCTGGTATGGGGCGGAACTCGATCCGGACGATTGGCGTAAGCCGTTCCTGCTCATCGAGGCGCTTCTTGCAGTCGCTCTGGCGGTTTTCCTGTTGCCCCTGTGGGGTCCCGGCGGCCCGAAGGTGCTGGTCCGTCGCTTGGTCGATCTTCAGATTGACGCGGAGGAAGGTTTGCGCGGTCGCAGCGCTTCTTCTGGTCGTATTGACGGGGACGCTGTGGCTCAGAAGTCACGACCGATATGACCGTGTCTCCTTATTCCTGGATGGAGAGACGGAGATCCACGTTGAGTCCGCCGACGGAACGCTGGACATTGGATACTACATTCAGATTAATTACGCTGGTTATTCGGCTGAGGAGCTGGCTGTTCTCCGAGCACAAGTTATACAGGTGTGGTCGGGCGAGAGGTCCTCGCCGCGCGGTGGATTTGGTTTCGCGATGAGCCTTAGGGGGAGTGGACGGAGATATCTTTATGTCCGCGTTCCTTACTGGTTCCTGCTCCTACTGTTCGTGGGTGGGTTGGTGGGTGCGATGGCCCACGGATATCGACGTTTCCGGTGGAAGGCGGCGCACCGCTGCCTCTGCTGCGGCTACGATTTGACGGGCAACCTATCGGGCGTGTGTCCGGAATGTGGCGCTGAGATTTCCTCTGAGAAACCCGGCCGGAACTGTTACGCCCACCCTGGATTTGACGAAAAACAGGGGGGTGCGTAGGCTGCGACCTCGCCGGGGGTCGCCCCGCACACGGCACCGGTCGGAAGCCGGTACCACAGGGTTTGGAACCCGGTGCGACAGCGTGGTGTGGTCCCTGGGTGGCTGTATGTCCCGTAGGGACGATGTGACAGTAGCCCAGCGATTTATCGCTGGGATCATGAGGCAGCAACAGATAACGGAGTCCCGTAGGGACGATTGATATTCTCTAAATCTTCAGTCGTCCCTACGGGACTGGATTTCGAACACGTCATGGTGTCCCAGCGATAAATCGCTGGGCTACTGTCGTGTGCCCCTCCGGGGCGGGAACACCATGAGCTTCCCGGGAGTGGGTGGTGACACTGGCCGGAGATACCGTAGGCGTTTGCTGTTTGCGGCTCGGATCTCAGACCGGTGTTTCAACGCGGCGCTCTTGGATTGAGGGCTGGTACGGATACCTGCTCCGATCACGTGCGAGTTTTCGGACCTAACTGGAGTAACGGATCATGTCAGTGCGAGTAGGAATTAATGGTTTCGGTCGGATCGGGCGTTTGGTGTTCCGGGCGTTGGCGGCCCGCCCGAATGAGTTCGAGGTTGCGGCGATCAACGACTTAAGTGACGCAGCCACGCTCAGACAACTCCTGAAGTATGATTCGGTTCACGGCCGGTTCGACGGGACGGTTGAGGTCTCCGGCGACTCACTGCTGGTCAACGGGCGTGAGGTCAAGGTCCTGGCGGAGCGCGCGCCGGCCAAGCTTCCCTGGAAGGCGCTCGGCGTTGACATCGCCCTCGAGTCCACCGGCGTGTTCACCAAACGCAAGAGCGAGAAGGGCGGATATGGTGATCACCTTAGCGCCGGCGCGCGGAAGGTGATCCTCAGCGCACCGGCCAAGGATGACCCGGACATGACGGTCGTGATGGGCGTCAATGACGATCAGTTGACTGGCGCACACCTGTGCGTGTCGAATGCGAGTTGCACGACGAACTGCCTGGCGCCGGTAGCCAAGGTGCTGCATGAGAACTTCGGCATCGTCGAAGGTCTGATGACTACGATACACGCGTACACGAACGATCAGCGCATCACGGACCTTGTGCATAGTGATCCGCGTCGAGCACGTGCCGCCGCCATCAACATCATCCCGACAACGACCGGGGCGGCTGCGGCCGTCGGCAAAGTTCTGCCCGAGCTGAACGGTAAGCTGAACGGGTTCGCCCTTCGTGTGCCCGTGCCCGACGGGTCGATCGTGGACCTCGTGGTGACGCTGAACAAGTCGGTCAAAGCCGAGGACGTAAATGCGGCCATGAAGAACGCAGCCGAAGGCCCGCTGAAGGGCATCCTCTGCTACAGCGAGGATCCGCTTGTCAGCTCCGACATCATTCACGACCCGCACAGCTCCGTCTTCGATTCGAAGTGTACGATGACCATGCCGCCCGGCGGTGGGAAGCTTGTGAAGGTCGTCTCGTGGTATGACAACGAATGGGGCTACTCCTGCCGGACGGTCGACCTGATTGCCAAGGTCGCTGCCCTTTAAGAAGTTGATGGAGTTGAAACCGTTGACACCGCCTTCCGCCGTGGGCATGAAGGCGCGGGCGTGCGGCGGCCGTTGCGTTTTCCACCGTATACGGATTCCGCGCAGACTTGTAGCTGGGAGTACGCCATGCAGGCTATCGAATGTGATAGGACCATGAAGAAAAGTGTGGACGCGCTCGACGTTCGCTCGAAGCGCGTGCTTGTGCGGCTTGATTTCAACGTGCCTTTCGATTCCAACGGGAACATCACCGACGACCGCCGGATCAGAGCGGCGCTACCTACGATCAAGCGGTTGCTCGACGGCGGGGGTCGGCTGATTCTGATGAGCCATCTCGGGCGACCCAAGGGTGGGCCTGATGATCGTACGAAGTTCTCGCTCGCGCCGGTGGCGAGGCGGTTGGGTGAGCTGCTCGGTAAGCCCGTGCGCATGCTGAGCGATTGCGTCGGTGACGAGGTGTCAGCCGCCGTAGGGAAGATGGCTGATGGCGATGTCTGTCTTCTCGAGAACCTGCGCTTCAACGATGCCGAGACCATCAAGGACAAGAAGGCCAAGGACGCCCCCAAGCTCCGCCAGCAGAAGGACGCGTTCGGCAGGCAGCTTGCCGCCTTGGCGGACGTATACGTCAACGATGCGTTCGGGACCTGCCACCGGGACAACGCGAGCATGTTGACCGTTCCGCAGATGATGGAGGGCAAGCCGCGGGTCGTCGGGTACCTCGTCGAGAAGGAGCTTAAGTTCCTCGGCGAAGCCGTGGCCGATCCCGCCCGGCCGTTCGTTTGCCTGCTCGGTGGGGCAAAGGTCTCCGACAAGCTTGGCGTGATACGATCGTTGATGGCGAAGTGTGACACCATCCTGATCGGCGGTGCGATGGCCTATACGTTTCTCGAGGCTCAGGGTTTGGAGGTGGGAAAGAGCCTGGTCGATCCCGATCTGCTGGACACCGCTCGCGGGCTGCTCGCTGACGCCGGTGATCGGCTGAGGCTCCCGGTGGACTCGGTGGCGGCTTGTGAGATTGCGGAGGGCGTCGAGACGCAGGTCTGTGACGGCCCGATTCCCGAGGGTATGATGGGGCTCGACATCGGCCCGAAGACGATCGAAGCCTACAAGACGGTACTGGCAGGGGCCAAGACCATCGTGTGGAATGGACCGATGGGTGTTTTCGAGACACCGCCGTTCGACGTGGGCACGCTCGCGATGGCCCAGGCGACGGCGGACGCGACAAAGGCCGGCGAGATCAGTATCATCGGCGGCGGCGACAGCGCGGCGGCGGTGGACCATGCCGGCCTGGCCGATCGGATCACACACATCTCGACGGGCGGCGGCGCTTCGCTAGAATTCCTGGAAGGAAAGCCCTTCGCGGCAGTGGATGTGCTGGACGACGCATAGCGGGGGAAGGGACAATCAGCGAAGCGAGACCTAAGCAGAAGGCTGAGGACGATGTTGTGTTTGCGCTGGCGACTCCCGGAATTCGCATCGCGCCGTCGCTTCTGGCGGCGGATTTCGCGCGGTTGCAGGAAGAGGTTGGGCGGGTCGAGGATGCCGGGGCCGAAGTGCTGCACCTCGATGTGATGGACGGGCATTTCGTCCCGAACATCAGCTTCGGTGCTCCGGTGATCAAGTCGCTACGCGAGCACTCCAGCATGCTCTTCGACGCCCACCTGATGATCACCGACCCGCTACGCTACGCCGAGCCGTTTTTCAAGGCAGGCTGTGAACACATCACCTTTCACGCCGAAGTGACGGACAAGCCGGTCGCGGTAGTGGAGCGAATTCGGGCGCTCGGGGCTTCGGTCGGGGTGAGTTTGAATCCCACGACACCAGTCAGTACCATTGAGTCGATCCTGGCCGAGGTCGACCTGGTCCTCGTGATGAGCGTGTGGCCGGGCTTCGGCGGGCAGAAGTTCATCCGCGACGTTCTACCTAAGGTGGAGGAGCTTCGAAGGCGACTTGGGCCTCATCAGCGGCTCGAGATCGACGGCGGGATCGATGTGAATACGATTGGCGAAGCCGCGTCCGCCGGCGCGGATACGTTTGTGGCGGGCACGGCGGTGTTTCGTCAGCCCGATCCGGTGGCAGCCATGACGGAGCTGCATCGGCTGGCGGTTGCGGCGTCGAAACGCGGATCCGACGCCTGATGAGAATCGGGTGGGCTCGGCGCCGGTGATGAAGGTGCTCCTTGGAGGGGCGATGGTGACCTCACTCATTCTAATTCCCTGGCCGGAGACGTCCTGGAGTGCTGCCGGGCGGATGGTCGGCCGTACGCCGCTACCGCTGACGGACGCTGGAAGGGCGCAGGCGCGGAAGTGGGCCGAGGCGCTTCCACCGTTCAATGTGGAGGTCGTGTATTCCGACGAGGGGCAAACTGCGGGCGAGGTCGCCGAGATTGTTGCGGACGCGTGTGACGCCAGGCACCGGGAGACGCCCCTGCTCGCCGAGGCCGACACCGGGTTGTGGGAGGGCCTCACGATCGACGAGCTCAAACACCGGTATCCGAAAGTGTTCAAGCGCTGGTGGGACGATCCGTCGAGCGTCCGTCCGCCGGAGGGCGAGGGCCTTGACAAGGCTCATGAACGCCTGCGTGATTCCATCGACGGAATCATCGCCAAGCAGCGGGACGGTTGCGTGGTGGTGGTCTTAGGTCCGCTTGCGTTTGGGTTGGCGCGGTGCGTGCTTGAGTCTGAGGAGTCGTCGCGGGCCCGGTCGATGGTGCTCCAAGAGCCGGTTCGATACGTTGTCGGCGACAACGACGTCGCACAACGGGTCGGGTTTGGAGAATTCGAGCCGGCCGGTGCGAGAGAGTGCGGGGTTGCCGCGTTTCGTGGCGACCAAGGCGTGAAGGGGAGTGGCAGTGCAGGATCGCGTTGACGTACCGCCCGGGCTGTGGACCCGTTGTGAGAAGTGTGGGCACATGGTCTATGAGAAGGAGGTAGCCGAGGCGCTCTACGTGTGCGTGGAGTGCGGATACCACCGGCGGATCGACGCCCGCACCAGGATCGAGCAACTCGTGGACACGGGTACGTTTGAGGAGTTCGCCGAGAACCTGCATTCGACCGATCCGCTGAAGTTCCACGATCGAATCCCCTACGATGAGCGGTTGACACGCGAGAGGGACAAGACAGGCGAGCCCGATGCGGTTGTGGTGGGGCGGGCTTTCATACGCGGTCGTGGCGTCATTCTTGCGGTGATGAACCCGGCGTTCATCATGGCGTCGATGGGCGCGGTCGTGGGCGAGAAGATCACCCGTGCGGTGGAGCGCGCGATCGAGGCGAATCTGCCTTTTGTGATCGTCGCGGCCTCGGGTGGCGCGCGGATGCAGGAAGGCATGGTTTCGTTGATGCAGATGGCGAAGACGTCGTCGGCTGTGGCCCGGCTGGACGAAGCCGGTGGGCTCTACATCGTTGTGGCGAGTGACCCGACGACGGCGGGCGTGGCGGCCAGCTTCGCCAGTCTGGGCGATGTGATTCTTGCCGAGCCCGGTGCCATGATCGGATTCGCCGGACCGCGGGTTATCGCCAACACGATCAATGCGGAATTGCCCGAGGGGTTTCAGACGGCCGAGTTCATGCTGGAGCACGGGTTCATCGATCGCATCGTGTGCCGGGCGGATCTTCGACGCGAGATCGCTCGTGTGATTGACTATTGCGGAAAGTGATTCGGCCACCGCGAAGTGGCGTTGCCACCGCGGAGTAACCTGTCACTGATCGGTGGCGGCAGCAGGCATGGCCGACCCGTGGTGCGTGCGGTTATTGCAGCACTTCGGCGGTGCGGCGCCCGCGGTTTCCGGATTCGCAGAAGAATCCGGTACGTATTCACCGATGATTGTTATACTGGCTCGCGTAGGGTTGCCTCCGACGATCTAACCCGACACAGCAGACGGAACTGATGGACCAGCCTGCAAGGATGTGGAAAACGCTGGTGTGCCTGGTCACGACGATGACCGGGACCGCGATGCTTCTTGGCTGGCTTGATCCGTCTCCGCCGCTTTCCCACCCCGCCGTTTCCCATGATGAGATTATCCGCCTCGCGCGGGTTGCCGTTACGGACGATGTTGCGGTCCGTCGCGGTTACTGGCAGGACGTAGTGCTCAGCATGGCCCCCCACGATATGGCGGGTCCGCTGCTCAGTGCCACAACGGATGGCACCAATTTCCACTTCCGGGTTGACCGCCAGGGTCGCCCGTTGCGTGCCGTTGCGTGGCGGCGTCAGGAAAGCGCCACCGCGCAGCCCCACACCGTTCGCATCGACGTGTCCCCGCTCGCCAGTGGGGAGCCGATCTCCGCTACGCAGTGGGTCTCGATTCGGGCTCTCCTCTCGGCTCTCAGCGAGTCGGCCGGGCTCTCCGGTGGCGTGCGGCTGGGTCGGGCGTGGGAGACGGTCTACGGGGTCGAGCCCGGGTCGGTGTTCGAGCTCGCCCCGCAGAACGTTCGCACGGCTGTGCG
Organism: uncultured Phycisphaerales bacterium; assembly: GCA_965371725.1. Lineage (GTDB taxonomy): Bacteria > Planctomycetota > Phycisphaerae > UBA1845 > UBA1845 > CBDUZO01. The sequence continues at coordinate 18,084 of CBDUZO010000048.1, read as the reverse complement.
CCAGACGGGTCACCAGCCGAATCATCACGGGAAGCCCGAGCTTCTCCGACAGCTCGAACGCCTCCCGCGTCATGTCATAAGCCTCCTGCTGATTGGACGGCTCGAAGACCGGGATCTTGGCGAAGTCAGCGTAGTAACGGGTGTCCTGCTCGTTCTGCGACGAGTGCATGCCCGGGTCATCAGCCACGGCGATGACCAGTGCGCCATGCGCACCGGTCAGTCCCGAGCTCATGAACGGATCGGCCGCCACGTTCAGCCCGACGTGCTTCATCGAGACCAATGATCGCTTGCCGATGAACGACATTCCCAAGGCCTCTTCATAGGCCACCTTCTCGTTCGCGGACCAACGGGCGGCGACCTTTCCCTCCTTCACCGTACGCCGGTGGATGAACTCGAGAATCTCCGTCGCCGGCGTACCGGGGTAGGAAAACGCCCCGGCAATCCCGGCGTCGATCGCCGCGATCCCCACGGCCTCGTCACCTAGCAGAAGCTCCATCATGCTTGATATCCTCAAACCGATTGGCCCGCGTTCGGATAAGTTAAAGCGTGGGCACATTCGCCCACGTGCAGCGGACTTGGTTGCAAGTATCATGCCAACGTCCGGTCTTCCCGTCCAACCGCGAAGCGACTTCGCCGTCACCCGAGACGGGAACACGGTAACGCGTGGCAAGCAACAGATAGTGTGCCCTTCCGAAACACTCGCAAGGTCTTGTGGGCCACGGCTGATCGTAGAGGCAGGTCAACGATCCGCCTTCTGCGGATCAACGACCTGCCCTACTTGGCTCAACCCCAACATGAGCCTCGGGTAGTTCACCGTCGTTCGCCTCCCGGAGCGCACCTAGCCGTGCACAGGGGAGCCCAGACGTGACCGAGGCGGGCAGATAAGCCACCACTTGATCAAGGGCGTTTTTTTGGGTGAGAGGGCAAAATAGCGGAACCAAGTCTTGACATGAGGCCTCGAAGCCGATAACCTAGCGTTGAACTGGGTATCCTGGGACTGGTGTAGAACTTTGCCCGTCTTCAAACGCGGCTTGGTGCCGCAGTTGTGTCAGTAAGCGTTTTGGAAGCAAGTTCACCCGCCGAGGAAAGCAGAGGCCAGCGAGCGGGAGAAATGGACGGGAAAGCTGCTTCATCTGTGACTTGTGGGGGTACCCGTGCGGCAACCGGTTCGCCGCCAAGCGGCGGTGAGCCATCAAAGGGTACGACAACTGGTGCGCCGGATACCGTATTGGCGCGGACACTGGTTAGCCGGTTGTAGAGAGGAGGAGTGAGGTAATGAATGCGATTGGTTTCCGAAGGGTTTTGATTTGTTCAGCGATTGCGATTGCTCTGGTGGTGGCACCTGCTGCTTTCGGCGACGGCGGCGAGTTGCTTACCTCCTCGTATCCGACGACCCTTCCTCCAGATGTTCAAGCAACGCCGGCTTTGATGGGGTTGCCTGTTGACGCCTTCAACGTCGACTTCGTCGACATCGGCGATTTCACCAGCGAGGCGGGGCATCCCATGTCCGGCTGGGGCGACCCTGTGGGGCAGGACTTCCCCGGCTCCGGCAACTGGGGCAGCGAAGGTAATTGTCGTGTGCTCTGGGAGCCGCCCACACCCGATGATCCGTTGCGTAGCGCGACCATCGACATGGACTTTGGCACCATCACCGGCACCAAGTACATCGCAGTTCGATGGCTGGACGGAGGGTCAGGGTACGATGGTTTTGAGCTCACGGTTGCCGGTGTCCCAGGGACCTACGTCATTGACGAGCCCATCCTCCGTCCCGAGGTTTGGATCGACATCGGCGTCTGGGATGTTGGTACGATCACCGGCGTGCACACGGTGACCATGACGGCCACTGCTCCATCACCTTGGTCCGGTTTCGCCACGTATGGGCAGGTTGGCATGAGCGAGATCGCGACGTTCTCCAGGCCCGATTTCGTCCCGACGGTCTCGGGATGGGGCCTGATCGTCATGGCGCTGATCGGCTTTACGGTGGTAACGATTTCCTACGGCCGGCGTCGTGCGGCCGCCTGAAGCGGTTGGATTGAACGCGGTGGCATATAGGTAGAGTCCTCGCGCTGGTCGGGTGTGAGTTCCATTCGGTCGGCGGATTTAAGGATCTCCGCGAGGATGCGAGCGCTGTTGTCCTCCGTGATGAAGAGGTAAACGCCGACAGCGACAGCGATCAACACCGCAAGTTTGACCAAGGTTCGCTTCAAGCGTTTCCCTTCAGGAACGAGCCGAGTGGGTCTGCACGAAAGCGGGACACGCTCACACAGTCGTGAACACGCCGCCCCAACGGAGTATCAGTTTACCGTGTGACGGACGTCTGGCCAGTCGGTGCCGCTGCTGGGTGCCCCGTCCTTTTCGTTAGAAAAGGGTGGGGGACAGATTGAGCGGCCGAAGACATCTCGAACAACCGTCCGTCCCCCACCCTTCGCTGCGCGAAGAATGGGGCACCGCCCACCCTACCGCCTATCCGCCGACAGTTGGTGGGCAGTGCCCACCCTACCGCTGCGCGAAGAATGGGGCACCATCGCCGGCGATGTTTCCGGCGATGGCGTGACCATTGCCGGATCAGAAGGCGCCGACACCGGTAATCTCGCGGCCTACCGCGAACTGATGGATGGACTCCGTACCCTCATAGGTGACGACGGTCTCCAGGTTCAGCATGTGGCGAATGGGGCAGCACTCGATGCTGATCCCTCCGGCGCCGAGAATGTCGCGGGCATCCCGAGCGATGTCCAAGGCCGCGCGGACGTTGTTCCACTTCGCCAGGGAGACCTGGGCGTGATGGACACGCCCCTCATCCTTCAACCGGCCCAGCCGCAAGACCAGCAGTTGCGCGATCGTGATGCGGCGCAGCATGTCAGCCAGCCGCGTCTGGATCAGTTGTTTGCGCGACAGAGGACTGTCAAACAGCACGCGAAGACCGGTGAACTCCACCACCTCTCGATAGCACGCGCTGGCTGCCCCGATCACGCCACACGCGATTCCATATCGGGCTTGGGTCAGACAGCTAAGCGGAGCTGCCAAGCCAACCGCGCCGGGAAGCTGATTCTCGGGTGAAACCTTGCAGTCGTCGAAGAAGAGGTCGCTTGTGACCGATGCCCGCAATGAGAACTTGTGCAACACGTCACGCGTTGTGTAACCGGGTGTGTCCTTCTCGACGAGGAAACCGCGAACCCCATCCTCGGTCTTGGCCCAGACGATAGCCACGTCGGCGATCGTGCCGTTGGTGATCCAGGCCTTCGACCCGTTGAGTACCCACCGGCCCGACCGCTTCTCGGCGTAGGTCTTCATGGCTCCGGGGTCGCTTCCGCCGTCCGGTTCGCTCAGGGCGAAACATCCGATTGCCTTACCCGCCGCCAGGCGCGGTAGCCAGTGGTCTTTCTGCTGGTCGGTTCCCCATCTGTGAATCGGGTACATGACCAGGCTACCCTGCACGGAGGCGAAGCTGCGGATGCCGCTATCGCCGCGCTCCAACTCCTGCATCATCAGACCGTAAGCGACGTTGTTGAGTCCGGCACAGCCGTACCCCGTAAGTGTTGCGCCGAGCAGGCCAAGCTCACCCATTTCGGGTACCAGATCGGCCGGGAATCGGCCCTCCTCGAAACAATCCTGAATGATGGGTAGAACACGATCGTCGACGAAGCGTGTGATGGTATCGCGGATGCGCCGCTCGTCGTCGCTCAGGAGTGACTCAATGTCGAAAAAGTCAGGTGTTGTCGTGTCGGGCACTGTCTTCCTTTCGCATGTCCGTGGTGGCGGAACCGGATGCGGCCGTGCGCATGTACGGAGGGAATCATAGTGATGAGAAGGGGCGATCGTCAAAGCGGAGTCGCAGGGCGCCGATGGATGTCCGGGCTCGCTTCCCAGGCCCTCGCAGAGTCGGGTAAGATGCCGCCGGGCGGACTGTCTCGCTGTGCCGGGCCCGCCCACGTAGGCAAGGGACCTTTCCGCGAACTGCGGGAGCGCGTCGTTGTGGAGCGACGCTGCTCGACCGGGTGGACGGATCGGTATCGAAAGAGCCATCCCGATGATGTCGGATAGACCGCCGATTGACGGCCCTGCGGCAAGCCTGAGCCAACTGCGAATCGAGGATCCGGAGCGACTTCTTCCGCGGCGAGAAACGTCCGTCGCCGCCCCGCTTCCGATGGACCGCACGGAGATGCATGCTCGCGGATGGGACGAGGTGGACGTCGTTTTTGTGAGCGGCGACGCCTACGTGGATCACCCGAGCTTCGCCGCAGCCATCCTTGGTCGCGTGCTCGAAGCGTGTGGTTTTCGGGTGGGCATCTTGGCGCAACCGGGCTGGCATACGTGCGAGGCGTTTCGCGCCCTCGGTCGGCCCGGACTCTTTTTCGCCGTCAGCGCCGGGAACATGGACTCCATGCTCAACCACTACACCGCCAACAGGAAGGTGCGGAATGACGACGCCTACTCGCCCGGCGGACGGATCGGCTTGCGGCCCGATCGCGCGACGCTTGCTTACTGCCAACGGGCGCGCGAGGCCTTCAAGGGCGTGCCGATCATCGCGGGCGGCGTGGAGGCCAGCCTGCGACGTCTGGCCCATTACGACTACTGGAGCGACACGGTGCGGCGTTCCATCCTGCTCGATGCGAAGGCGGATCTTCTCGTGTTTGGGATGGGGGAATCGGCCATCGTCGAGATCGCAGAGAGGTTGCGCGCGGGGCAGGCGGTCAAGGACCTTCGCAACATGCGCGGGGTAGCGTATACGCTTGGGGCTAAGGAGACACGGCCTTCGGGTCAGAGCGTGATTGTCATTCCGTCCTACGAGGAGGTCAAAGCCGACAAGCACAAGTTCGCCGACGCGACGAGGCGGATTCATCTCGAAACGAATCCGTTCAACGCGCGAACGATCGTGCAAGTTCACGATCGCCAGGCCGTTGTGTGCAACCCGCCGCGACTGCCCGAGTCGCAGCGTGCATTGGACTTTTTCCATGATCTTCCCTACACGCGCAAGCCGCATCCGAGCTATCGCGAGCCGATCCCCGCCCATCAGGTGGTGAAGGACTCGATCACGATCATGCGCGGCTGTTTTGGAGGTTGCACCTATTGCTCGATCGCGGCCCATCAGGGGCGGATCGTTCAATCACGCAGCCGAACCTCGATCCTTCGCGAAGTGGCGAAGATGGCCGAGGACATGGACTTCAAAGGTGTTGTCAGTGACATCGGCGGTCCGACGGCGAACATGTACATGATGCGCTGCGGGCGGCCCGAGGTCGAGGCTGTGTGTCGGCGGCTGTCATGCCTTCATCCCAAGATATGCCGCCTGCTCGACACGGATCACGGCCCGCTCATCAGGATGATGCGCGAGGCACGTGTTCAAAAGGGCGTTCATAAGGTGCTCGTGGCCAGTGGTATCCGGATGGACCTGGCGCAACTGTCACCCGAGTACGTGGATGAGCTGGCGACGCATCACGTCGGCGGTCATCTGAAGGTGGCGCCGGAGCATACCGACGCCAATACACTTGCTCTGATGAAACGGCCGGGGGTCGAGAGCTTCGAGTCGTTTGCGAGGAAGTTTCAGGAGGCATCCAAGCGGGCGGGGAAGGAGCAGTATCTTGTTCCGTATCTCATCTCGGCGCACCCGGGGTGTGATCTGCGTGCGATGATCGACCTGGCTGTGTTCCTCAAGAGAAACGGTTACGCCCCGGATCAAGTGCAGGACTTCATCCCGGCTCCGTTTGACGTGGCTGCGTGTATGTACCACACCGGTCTGGACCCGATGACGATGACACCGGTTTACGTGGCCAAGCATCTGCGAGACCGCAACGTGCAAAGGGCGTTGATGCAGTTCTTCAAGCCGGAGAACTACTTCACCGTCCGTCGGGCGCTCCAGCAGGCGGGGCGAGGAGATCTGATCGGCGACGGGTGCGATTGCCTGATTCCATCGAGACCGCCGCAAGCCGCGATCGAGGCGCGCCGCGCGAGGGGGCACGGCGGGGTGACGGGTAGTGCCAAGCTTCCGTCCGCCGCCGGCACGCCGCGCCGCCGCGCCCGCCGATCACGAGACTCATCGACAACAGGCTATCGACCCGGAAGGCGCGGACGACGTGGAAACGCGTGAACCGAGCAGCGGGGTTTCCATCTCCGGCAGTGGCGGCTTGCCATTCACTCGGTGACGGAGCACAATGCCTTCATGTTACTGACCAGGCGTGAGCTGCCGATTCTCATTGTCAACCTGATCTACATGCCGATCTTTGTTGTGATCGCGCTGAGCGGGAGAAACTACGAGTTTCTGCTGTATGTTGCCGTGATTCTCATCGTCGGGGCGATGATCCTTTGGAAGCAGCGATCGTTGCGGTTTGGCCCGACGATCCTGTGGGGCCTGACGATCTGGGGGCTTGCGCACATGGCCGGCGGCAACATCCGCATCGGCGATGGCATCCTTTACAGCCTCGTGCTCGTGCCGCTCGTGCCCGCGTATGAAGTTCTGCGGTACGATCACGCAATCCATGCATTTGGCTTTGGCGTGACCACGCTGCTGTGTTACCACCTGCTCAAGCCGTATCTGAAGGAGGGGATCACTCGCTGGGGCATGCTGCTGTTCCTGATTGTCCTTATGGGGTCCGGGTTCGGGGCGATCAACGAGATCGTCGAGTTCGTGGCTGTGGCTACCATGCCCGAGACGGGGGTGGGGGGGTACACCAACACGGCGCTGGACCTGGTCTTCAATCTGATCGGCGGCGTTGGCGCGGTGGGCTATCTGGCGTGGCGGCGAGTCCGTGAGGCGAGTGACTGAGGCTCATCGACGGGCCGAAGCGAGCTCCGATTTCGCACAGCGATTGCCTCGCCGCCCTCACATTGTGAGATTGCCCTCACATTGTGAGATTGCCCTCACACTGTGAGATTGCCCTCACACCGCGAGATGGCCCTCACACTGTGAGATTGCCCTCACACCGCGAGATGGCCCTCACGCCGTGAGATCCTATAGCAACGGTCATGTGTATCGCGCGACCCCCCTCTTTCCCCCCTTGGTAAGGGGGGATGCCAGGCGCGTAGCCGCTACAGGTGATCGTTATATGCTCTACCCTACTCCCGTCGCTTGAAAACGTGGATCGTTCCATCACGCAGAACGAGCTCGTAGCGATCCGCCGAGAGGAGCCGGTCACGATGCTCGATGATGGCGTCGCGCTTCCCGCGGGGTGTGAACGAATCCGCAGTGTCGATGATGACCCAGCGGGGGACTTCCCGGGATCCGGCGTGAAGCGGGTAGCTATGCGCTTGCGCGTAGAAATGGGCCGCAAGGCGGGGCGTGGCCTGGACATCGTCCATTGCGGGAATCAGATTGTGGAGCCTGTCTATCAGTTCGCTTCGGTTGCCTTCGTGCAGTGGCAGATCGCGCCAAGTGCGTGACACCATCGAGAAGCCCAGGCTATAGTGCGTCAACGCGGCGCACCAGAGCAGCCCGACGGCAAGGTGGGCCGGTTTGAACCGTCCACGTGTCGGTGTCGCCACAGCTTGGATTGTTGCAAACCACAAAACGGGCAGGGCGGAACATTGGTGCCAAAACCGGATTGATGCAAACGCCGGATTGTCCATCAGGCAGGTGAACGCAAGCGTCGGGATGGCCACCAGCGCGAGCGGCCGTCTGATGACGAGCAATCCGACGGGCACGCTCAACGACAGCACATAGCCGAGCGTTTGCCAGGAACACAGCCGGTTGAAGACATGCGACGGATCGCGCACGAAGGAGGTCAAGACATGGGTCGGCGACCCTCCCAGGCCCTCGTAGAGATAATATTTCGAGTAGGTGTCGGTTTTGTTGATTGCCGGGACGATCCAGCCGACAGCCAAGGCGAAGTAGATGAGGCAACCCGCCGCGACGATCAGTCCCCATCGATCACGTCGGTCGCGGATGAAAACGTACAGACCGAAGCAGCCGTAGACGACGGCGATATTCTCCTTGAATGAAAGGGCGAGCAGGGCAAACAGGGCCATTCTCCACCAGTATCGGCGGTGGTAGCAGTAGAAACTCCATAACATGAGCGGAACCGCGAGGAGGATCTCGTGGAAGCCGTAGGAAGCGCCGTAGATGATTCGGCTGGTGGACGGGGTGAGCAGAAAGGCCGCAGCCAAGACGGCGGCGACGCGCGGCGATGCGTCATGCGAGCGGGCCAGTGCGTAGACAGCCAACGAGCCGCCACACACGCTTGCGGCTGCGAGGATCATCAGCAGGTGGATGTCCGGCCAGCACATCCATAGCGGGACGAGCAGGTAGAGACCGGGACTGACATGCTCGCCGAGAAAATCATGGCCGAACGCCTCACACCACAAACCCCGCCCGCGCGAGGCGTTTACCAACATCTCGGCGTAATAGCCAATGTCCGGACCGCCGTACTGGAGAGAATGGAACAGCTTGCTCTGAACATAGGTGTGGAAGATCGTCAGACCGAGCACTAGTGTGATCAGCAGGAGGAACCAGCGCTCGCGCCACCAGCGCACATCGGGAGACCCGGTTTTTTCTTTAAGTGTGCCGCCATCGGCAGTGAGCGATTCGACTGGTGAGAGGGATCGGACCCACCGAGCGAGGGCCCAGCCCGTAAGAAGGATGCACGCGAACACGATCAGGAGGTTGATCCGCGGGCTGTGGAGAACGTAGACGATCCACGCCGGTGCCAGCGCGGCGGGGATCAACGCTTGTGCTTGCGCGGTCCGAGAGGATTCCGGATTCGCAAGGTCACGCGCGCGGTAAAAGGCCCGCCCCAGAATCCAAAAGCCGCACAGCAGAATCACAGCCAGCGCGAGTGGGCCGAGGTTGAGGAGACCACGGCTCCCGGCGTCCGCCGGAAGCAGCAAGTGCTGGACGGGGTGGATGGGACGGACGTACAGAACGGTCAGCAAGGAGGATAGGTTCATGGCGGCAGCGATCGTTACGATCACCGCGCACAGGAGCAACATCCGGCGGCGTCCCGCTGAAGGTGATGATGAGGACGTACGTGTCCACATGGCCGAATGATAGCGGCGTGACCCCGCTGCCCGCTACACCCGCGCGGTTTCCGTGAAGGCGCACCACTACACGGCGACCGATGACAGGCCCGAAAGGGGGGCGTGACCCTGCCTATCCAGTGGCGGGCGCTTGCCCTGCTTTTTTCTCCGGTGCAACCGTTGGTCCGGGACGTTTGCCGGGGAAGACGAAGCCCTCGTCCACGTCGTGGCACTCGTCGCACGCGGGTGGGCGGTCGTAACGTCCATCCATGTGGCAATCGGCGCAATCCGCGTCCTCATGGTTCTCATCGAGGATCTGCCCCGTGACGGCGTGATCGAACTCGTCCGGGTCCCATTCCGTATGGCAAACGCCGCAGTTGCGGTCCAGCTTGGCGAAGGGCATGGACTTATGGCACGCCAGGCAGCCCTTCTTACCGTGATACGGTTTGAGCGGCCAGCCGGTGTCGGCGTGGTTGAACGGCGCGGGCTCGGGCTGTCCCGCCCGGCGATGACAATGATCACATTTGCCTTCGGCCTCGGTCTGATGGCAAGCGGAGCATGCCTCGTGGTGCTGCGCCGGCGTGATGACGCGCTGTGTGTGCTTTTTGCCGGGCTCATGGCATCTCGCACACGTGTCGCCCTTGTGGCATTCGGCGCACTTGAATCCGTAGGTCACGGTGTGCCGCTTGTGGTGGAAGTAGACCTTGGATCCGGCGCCCTCGGGATATCCCGTCTCGTAGATCTCCATTTCCGGTTCGGGAATCGGGGCGTGGAGCCTGTCCCTGGGGACGCCGGGAAGTGACGTGGGCTGATCGGATCCATTCGCGAGGCGAGGTATATGGCACTCCCCGCACTTCGTGTCATGGGTCCACTCGCGGTGGCAGCCCATGCACTGGCGGTGATAGGCCCCTTTGAGGCTTGGTTTCGAGAGATCCTCACGCTTGACCTGAAGAGGATGACACGTTCTGCACTCAGGGTGATTCGCCCCGGCCGGCGTGTAATGGTGACAATCCGTGCAGCCGCCCGCGATCTCGGCCCAAGCGGCGTGGCCCGCGTGATCGAACGGTACCGGTCCGAAGTAGTCGGTACCCTCGGTCTCACCTTTGAGCATGTCCAGCAGGATGATGTCGCTGGGGCCGCGCATACCGGCGAGCCGTTCGGCCGCAGCCTGGCTACGCGTACAGAGAGGCAGGCAGACATTCTCCGTCGTGGGTGTTTCGCACGTGTGACAGCGCTTACAGTCCGAGGCCAGCGTCGGGCCGCTCTCAGGCTGACCCGACACTTCCCGCACGACCAGGCCGAGACATCCCACTCCCAGTGCCAACGCCGTGATAACGGACGTTCGAATCTTGGCTCGATGTAGCGTCAAATCGTTCATGCTTTCCTCGCTGCTAGGTCGGGATGACTGATCACCGGGAAGAAGGTCGAGAATGCGCGATACACCAGCATCAGGGTGGACATAAGCCCGACGGTTACGGCAATCTCAAATAGCGACGGGAAGTAGCTCTTCACGGCAAACGGCGGCTGATAACCGACCAGGAACACGTTGACGCGGTTGAAGACAACGCCTAACACAATCAAAAGGGCTGCGATGAACAACAGGCGCGGCGTCTCTCGCACGCGTTGGAATATCAGCATGACAAAGGGCACGCCAAGCCCGAAGACCATCTCGATGATGAAGCAGTAGCTCTGTACCGAGCCCTCGCCGAGGTACACGTAGCTCCCGCGGATGAGCATGTCGGCGATCTTGACGGCCAGATACAGCCCGGTGAAGAAGACGATGTACTTGGCCAGTGGAGCGAGAATCTCCATCTCGGGTCTGAGCTTGAAGGACCACGCGGCGTACATCGACTCGAAGATCACCATCGGGAAGCCCACCATGAACGCCGAGAGGAGAAAGAGCAGCGAGCCTATCGGAGTGTCCCACAGATCGTGCATCTTCGACGGACAGATGACCATCAGGTTCCCCAGCGACGATTGATGCAGGCATGAGAGAACCGTTCCCGCAATGACAAAGAGGAACATGACCTTGCCGAGAATACCGTTGAGGAACGTGCACAAGCGGCGCAGCGCCGGGAACCTCAGATCGTCCTGGAACTTCTCCCAAAGGACGGGCAGAAACTCTATATAGAGAACGTTGATGTAGCAAACGACGCACAGGCCTACCTCGAACAGTACGGAGTTGCCTTGCCAGAGAACGATCGGATGCCAGATGTTGTAGAAACGCCCGAGGTCGAACATCAGGCCGATACCGACAAACGTGTATCCCAGCATCGCCGTCAGCAACGCGGGCCGCGCAATCGCGTGGTAGTGCTCCCGGTGGAAGATGTGCGCCAGCGTGGCCGTGGTGAAACCGCCCGCCGCCAACGCGACGCCGGTGGCCACATCAATCGCGATCCAGATTCCCCACGGGTGCTGTTGATCGAGGTTTGTGGCCCCCGCCAGCCCGCCGACGAGGAATCGGTAGGCCGCGATGCACGCCATGATGAAGGCAAGCGCCAGTAGGACCATGACACCGGACGTGAAAAACTTCCGGTTGGTCGGCTCGGGTAATGCGTGTTCGCTCACTCTTTGTCACTCCTAGTCGTTTCAGCAGTTCGGGTTGCGGCCCTTCCCTTTGCCTGTGGAACACTTCGGGGTTAGTGTTGTTCCTCCGCCGGCGCGTGTTCCTTCTTGTTCGCGTCGGGGCGCGTGATCCACATCATCGCCCCGAGCAGACCGTACCATGCCACGGGTGGAACGAAGTACTTGAACACTCCGTGTTGGATGGTCTCGGTAAGGAGCGGCGGCGGCGACGAATCCAACTCGAGGAAGTCCATTTCCGTGAACGACTTGTCATTCGGGGCCAGATACAACCACGATGTTCCGCCCGCCTCGTGCTCGCCGTAAATGTGGTCGAGGTATTCGTCCGGTTTACCGTGGATCTTCTCGTGGGCGATCTTCAGCAGCTCGCTCCGTTTGCCGAACGTCATCACGTCCTGCGGGCAGGCCTTTATGCACGCGGGCACCTTGCTCTCATCGAAGTTGCCCTCGTCGTCACACAGGAGATTGCCCTCATCGGCGCACAAGGTGCATTTGCGGACCTGCGGCGTAAACAGATTGTCATACTCGTACGTGGGGATCGCAAAGGGGCAGGCAACCAGGCAGTATCGACACCCCATGCACTTCCAGACGTCGTAGAGGACCGGCCCTTGTTCAATCTTGCGAAACGCCCCCACCAGGCACGCCGAAACACACGCCGGCACGTTGCAGTGGAGGCAGTTGACCTTCGTGTAGATCGGGTTGGCGGAGTCCTTTGGGTTATCGTACCGGTTGATCTTCGTGTGGCAACGCGGCTCGGGGCGGCGCAGCCGTTCCCGCTCGAATACCGACTTGTTCTCGAAGGTCTCCATGGCGTCGGGTTCGAAGCGGGCTGCCTGCTTGCGCTCGTCGTTGGCTGAGAAGGTTGAGAACATTGCGTTGCCCGCCTCCAGCTTCTCCGCACGCTTCTCGGCCGCTTGCTGGGCTGCTTGCTTGCAGGCGAACTCGCAACGGCGACACCCGATGCACTTGGGAATGTCAACCAGGACGCCCAACACGTCGTCGCTGATCGGTGCGCCGTGCGAGGCGCGGGCGGTTTGCCCGCCCGTGGCGGCGGCCAGACCCGCTACCCCGGCTAGTTTGATGAAGTCACGTCGATTCGTACTCATCTGGCTCTCCTCATCTCGTGTACTGGAGACGGACGGCTGCGGTCTGTTCCTTTGATGCTGCGTCGCCCACCGGCCCGATGGCGGGGAGTGGAGCGAACAAGCGTGGCATCGAGAACGGCTGGGGCGGGAACGACCGATCCAGCCCACGAATTCGCTGGAATGCCAGCAGGCTCCATGCCGTCAAGACGCGTACCACCGTCTTGTCGAACGACACGCCCCTCCTGACACCGGCTCGACCATCCCAGGCTACGGGCAGGAATCGAGGACCGCGCTCGATGGGGATTATTCTCTCCCGGAGAGGGGTTGCTATCCAGTGTCCGACGCGATTTTTCCGAATTTTCTGCCGCCCGCCCGTCGGATCACCGGGGACGCAGGCTGTGAGTTGTTGAGAGTTCCGGCCGGTGGCCACTGTTTGCAGCGGACGCCGCGTGGGTGAAGGCGCGATCCGGGCGACGCCGGGCCGCGGCCGATTACGGTGGCGAGGGGGCTTTGCAGACCTCACGCGTGACGTTGGTCGCGTACGCACCCGGCGGCAGGGCAAAGCTCAACCGGAGATAGGGACCTCGCTCATCTTGACCCGCGTCCAGGCCGGAATCGCGGAGCGGCACCCGTAGTGGCCGCCGCACGCCGTCGAGCCGTTTGCCGTCCTTCACGCGGATTTGATCCCTGGCCAGCCCGGAGGCAGCCAGCACATCGGCCTCGATCTGACCGGCCTTGCCCTGGGCCTCTTTCATGCGTCGCCCGAACAGAGGTCCGGACGGCGATATCTCGAAGGCGTCGCATCGCGGTTGTTCGGTCGTGGGGTCGTCAACGAGGAAGCACGCCCCGTTCTTGTGCTTCCATGCCACGTCACCAAGCTCGATCCTGCCGATACCGTCGATTCGCAGGGCCAGGATCTGGTTGAATAACTCACTCTGGACGGCTGAGACGTAAAACTTGCGGAGCGAGTGATCCACCGCTTGCCAGGCTCCTCGGGCATTGCCGCCTGCTTTGGCCAAAACGCGGCAGATGCGAGCGTACCTTGGCGAGGTCAGAGCCCACGCATCCGCGGCTGATTCAATGTTGCCGGCGTCGAAGAGCTCTCGAGCTCGGCGGGCGTCACCCTTGTCAATCGGGATTGGGCGGCCGAGCATCAGGGCGATCGCCTTATCATAATCGTCGAGGAGCACAGCCCGTCCGATTCGGGCGTTGTCGCCCCGGACGCCGAATCGCTGGGGACCGAAGTAGTTCGGCACCCCGCGAGAAGCCAGCACGCCCATGACGGCTCTTGCCCGCTCCAGCGGTGACTCGATTGCACCTCGAATCTTGATGATGAACCGGTTGCCTTCCAGGTGGCCCAGCTTGAGCTTGTTGGTGTGCCGCTCGATGGAGAGGATTTTGATCCTGCCGAGTTCGAGATTCTCGACCTGCCTGGGATCAACGTGCTCGATGCTCAACCTCTGCTGCGTGACGCCGTGAGCATCCTTGAGCCCGGCGTACCCGATCTCTCGGGTCTGCCTGCCGAGTGCCTTTGCGATGATGTCGGTGGCTGCGAGGGTGGTCAGGCCCCGTTTCTCGATCGTGAGATACGTGTGTGTGCCCTCGCCCGACGCCTCGTACAGCGGGAGTTCCTCGACGACGAAGTCCTCGTCGTATTGCTTGATAATCCCACCGACACCGTCGAGGCCGGACGTGAGATAGGGAAGATCGAAAACAGGGGATTCGTCCGTCGCACTCATGCGGGCAGTGTACCGAATGATGCGGGATGTGTGAAACGGCGGGTGGGCTCGCAGGCTGAAGCGCATGGCCATCACCTGTAGCGGCTACGTTCCCACCATCTCCCCTTGCCAAGGGGGGACAGAAGGGGGTCGCGACACACATCGCCGTTAACCGGTTGGTTGCAGGACGGCTGGCGTGCTAGAATGAGTGGCGAGCCCCGACCTGTCGCCGCCAACGGGGGAGGACGCCCGAGGTCAACGTCCGCCGGAGTCGCAAGACGATGCCTGATTTCACGTACGATGTGTTCCTCAGCCACAGTTCGAAGGACAAGAAGCGGGCGAACAACCCGCCCGTCGGGATGGTCACGCCCGAGACCGATCCGGACGCCGGGCAGAAGACGACCTACGAGTACGACCCGCACCTCGACCCGCAGCTTGTCTGGGCGGGCAAGGCCGAGCATACCAGCTTTGAGGTTCCGACCGTCTCGCTCCATGTCCACGAACGGATCGACCCGCGCACGATTATCGAGGCCACGCGGAAGCGGAACGGCGGCCACGGCAACGGGCAGATGATGCTTTTCGAGCAAGCCGAAGAGAACCCGCCGCTACGCGAGGCCATCGAGTTTTACAAACACGCCAAGGGCTGGACGAACCGCATGATCGCGGGCGACTCGCTGCTGGTCATGAACTCCCTACTGGAGAAGGAGGGCATGGCGGGCAAGGTGCAGATGAACACCGACCTGCTGACCGACGACCTGAAGAAGAAGCGCTCGAGCAACGAGTCGTTCTGGATGATCGGCCAGCCGGATGTTCAGGTTCGCAAGGTCAAGGACGGTTCGGACAAGGGCAAGATTCGCATCGAGGTTTGCGGCTTCGACTATTACAACCCGATTGAAGGCAAGATCGAGAGCGGCGACACCAGCAAAATCGCCATGTGGATGCTGGACACGGACTACGACGGTCGCAGCCTGTACCCGTCGCAGGTGTTCTTCCCGATGGCCGGGGCGAAGGACGGCTGGGCACGGCTGGCGAAGAATCTCAAGGCCGAGATCGACGAGGAGCTGATCGAAGCCTATCGCGGGACGATTTCACTCCCGTTCGCGCCGGGCAAATACAAGCGCGCGGCCGTCAAGATCATCGACGACCGGGGGATTGAGAGCTTGAAGATTGTGGAGGTGGGGTAGCGATGGCGAAGACTGATACGAATGTCGGCGATTTGGTGGGCATGATCCAAAAGGGTGAGCTTCGACTGCCGGAGATGCAGCGGCGATTTGTGTGGACGGCCACCCGTGTTCGTGACCTTCTCGACTCGCTGTATCGCGGCTATCCCTCCGGAACAATTCTCGTGTGGGAAACGGATCAGCAGCAGCCGAGCCGAGAACTTGCCGTGGAACAGGCCAGCAGTCCGTTCGCTGGACACAAGCTGTTGCTGGACGGGCAGCAGCGCCTGACATCGCTGTCGGCCATCATCCGTGGTGAGCCGATCAAGGTGAGGAACCGAAAGCGCCCTATTCAAATTGCCTTCAACCTCGACCATCCCGAAGGCGCGTTGGGTGAAGTCTTGGAGGTTGAGGACGATGCGGTGCTGGCAACCGAGGACAGCGATGACGAGACGCTGATTGAAGGCCAAGACGACGATGACGCTCCTTCGATACAAGAGCGACTCAAGCAGCGTACCTTCGTAGTCGCCAGCAACGCACTGCTGTCTTCGCCTTCGTGGGTATTGGTGTCCGACATCTTCAAAGGCGCAAAGAGCGATTGGCAATTCGTCAAGGGATTGGTCGAGTCGCCGGACGACCAGAAATTCGAGGTCTACTCGAAGCGGCTGCAACGGGTCCGGGGCATCCGCGACTATCCGTATGTCATGCAGGTGATCCCGAGCGACTTCGCATACGAAGAGGTGGCCGAGATTTTCGTGCGGGTAAACTCTCTCGGCGTAAAACTTCGCGGCTCCGATCTGGCACTCGCCCTAATAACGGCAAAGTGGCCAAGCTCGCTCCGTCTGTTTGAGGATTTTATCGACGAGTGCGAGGAGAGCTGGTTTACGCTCGACCTTGGACTCGTCGTTAGGACGATAGTGGTGTTTGCCACTCGTCAGTGTCGATTTCGCACGGTCGGCTCCATTTCACGGGAGACTCTGGAGGAAGCGTGGGAGAAGGCCAAGGATGGGCTGAGGTTTGCGATCAACTTCCTGCGGTCGAATGCGGGGATCGAAGACGAGTCGCTACTTTCCTCTCCTCTGCTGATGCTCCCCATTGCCGTGACTAGCGTGTTGCAGGATGAGCGACTGACGAGCGAGGACGAGCGCAACTTACTCCGATGGCTGTATGTTGCCAACGCCCGTGGTCACTTCTCCGGTTCCAGCGAGACGACGCTCGATGTCGATCTGGCACTTCTGTTTCGTGGTAAGGAGCCGGGCAGCTTGATGGCGCCGCTGGAGAGTCAATTCGGTAGGTTGCATGTCGAGCCGTCGGACTTCGTGGGGCGTGGGATGCGTAGCGCTCTGTTCTCGCTGGCGTACCTCAGTATGAAGCACGGCGGCGCGAAGGACTGGTTTACAGGTCTTGGCCTATCGTTGACGCATCAGGGGCGATACCACTTCATCCAATTCCATCACATCTTCCCGAAGTCGGTGTTGCAGAAGGCAGGCTGCGAGAAGGCCGAGATTAACGAGATCGCCAACATGGCTTTCATTACGGGCCGGACCAACCGAAAGATATCAAACAAGCAGCCGTCGGAGTATTTCCCGGGCATAATTGACCAGCGCGGCGACGAAGCATTGCGCCAGCAACAGATTCCTATGGATCACGGTCTGTGGCAGGTGGAAAACTACCGCGCGTTTCTGGAAGAGCGGCGGAAGATGCTCGCCACCACGATCAACGACTTCATCCAGCGGGCTTACGAAAGCGGGTCTGTTGGCAAAGCCGAATCCGATACCGCGTAGGCTTCCGCAGGAATCTAGCAAGACATGGCCAAACGCAAATTCCAGATCGACCAGCTCATCATCAACTCCCCGTATGTGGAGCCGTTGTCGTATTGGAACTATGACCGGGAAGTGCGGATGTTCGAGCGCAAGGACGGGCGGCGTCCGGCGGGGTATATCGTGGCGACGCCCGGCTCCAAGGCGTTCGACGACCCCGGCGTGTTCGTCGAGCTGCCGCTGGTCAACCAGATTCGCCCGCGCGTGGACGCATGGCGCGAGGCCGGGTACGCAGGCGTCTCAGGAATCACCAAGCGGCTGCTGGAACACTGGCGAGACCCGGAAGAGCGGAAGGATCGACGGTTCTTCTTCTGCCAGCTTGAGGCCATCGAGACGCTGATCTGGTTGACCGAGGCGTCGCCGGCCGAGCGTCAGGGCATCGACATTCCCAGTGACGGCGGCGACTTCACGCGCGTTTGCGCCAAGATGGCTACCGGATCGGGCAAGACGATTGTGATGGCCATGCTGATCGCGTGGCAGGTCTTGAACAAGGTGACCTACCCGCAGGACAAGCGATATAGCAAAAGTGTCTTTATCGTCGCACCGGGGCTGACGGTGCGCAACAGGCTGCAAGTCCTCATCCCGGACAACCCAAACGGCGACTACTATGACGAATTCAACATCGTCCCGGCAGGGATGGCGGAGAAACTCCGGCAGGGGAACATCCGGGTCCGCAACTGGCATGTGCTGAATTGGGAGACCGACGAGAAGATCGCCAAGAAAAAAGGTTCTCCTCCCAAAAAGTTACTGACGTAACCCCTTGAAAGACAAGGAC
>CBDUZO010000047.1:0-32427 GCA_965371725.1 uncultured Phycisphaerales bacterium | reverse complement strand
ACAGGCATTACCGGGGCGATTCTCCAGTAACTAATTCGGAGGAGAACCTCTTTTTATGCGCTG
Source organism: uncultured Phycisphaerales bacterium (assembly GCA_965371725.1). Lineage (GTDB taxonomy): Bacteria > Planctomycetota > Phycisphaerae > UBA1845 > UBA1845 > CBDUZO01. The sequence goes on along the minus strand of CBDUZO010000047.1, from coordinate 32,364 downwards.
CGCAGTTCGTAGTGCGGCTGCCCTCAAAGCAGTTAGCGATCGTATGTATCGCGCGACCCCCCTCTTTCCCCCCTTGGCAAGGGGGGATGCCATGGCGCGCGACCGCAACGGGGGATGCCAAACATGTAGCCGCCACAGGTGATCGCTATACAGCCAAGTGGACGTGCCTGGTCCCACACGCGACGGGGCGGGCTGTCTGAATCGGGATCGCACAAGGCGGACCCTTACCGCCAATACTGGTATCGCCCGTTTTCATGCCCTTTCCTCCTGACTGGTGCACGACGGAACGTACGTCGCAACATCTCCGCCTTGCGATCTCGCTCGACGGTCCCGGCGCCTGATACCACGGCCCACAGATGGGGTGTGTCCTTCGGGGCTCCGCGCGGGGTCGGACCGGTTGATCGTCCGTCTGCGGGTTTTTAGCTAATCACTTGTTTTTAGCTGGACGACGATGTCGGAATCGGGTATTGACCTACGCCTCGTAGTTGCCGTTCTTGCGGCGCGGGATTTTTAGAGCAAGCTCTTTTTTCGTGTAGCGGTGAAACAGCTCTTTTCTCCTGGGTTTTTCGCCCAGTGCCCGCTACACAAATTCGGAGAGTGCTATAGGCATGGAGGTCTTCAGATCGCATTGGTACCGGCGGCACCGCAGTGGTGCGGGCGTGTTGCCGGTTGCGTCGAAACGCTGGTTCTCATTTCGTTTTGAAAGGTTAAGGATTATGCGCGGTGTACGTCTTGCCATGGCGTTGTTGTGTGTCCCTTTGACGATGGTCTTCCTCGGCTGCGACGGCGGCGGTAACGGTGACGACGGTGGCGGCGGTACGCAGATGCAGGTCACGTTTGACTCCAGCGGCGGCACGTATGCCGTGGGACAGGATGACGCGGGCAACCAGTACGCTTTCCGTGCCCGGGAAGAAGGCGGCCAGACGATCATCACCGAGGCCAACTTCGCGACGGCCGACGGCTTGACCCTCAAGGCCTCGCTCGACAGCGAGGGGCGACCGGTCAACCTGCGAATGTCGGACAACATCGCGGCGGACCTCGTGTATGAGGGGAATTCGGTCAAGGTGCGCCTGACGGACGCGGACGGAAGTGTGATCAGCGACGGATCGGGGATCGATTACACGACGGCCAGGGCGCGCGTGCAGGCCCGCCGGGTGACCAACCTGTACAAGGACCCTGCTCGGATGCAGGCGAACTCCACGAAGCAGCAAATCCTCCAGCAGGGGATGGAAACCTATGAAGAGATTATCGAGTCCATCACCGACGAGGCGGACAACCCGGACTCACCGCTGAACAAGCCGGAGGCGAACGACCTGAAGGATGCAGCCCGCGCGCTGGGCGATGTCGTGTCCGACCTCGACGTGGAAGAGGTTGACCGGGGCGACCTGGCTGACGATGTCGATCTCGACGAGGTTCCGGAAATCATCCAAAGGCTCGCCGGCAACACGTACATCCTCTTTGACGCAGAGGGTTTCTGCCTCGAGTGGACGGACGTGGCCAACCGTCTGACATTCGACTCCAACGGCATTTTGCAGACCGAGTTCGACCGTCACCTGGTCTTCCCGGACTTCAGCCTTGGCGGCGGCGGTGAGACGGGCGTCACGATCAACTACTCGACCGGTACGCCGATCAACATGACGCCGGGCGAGGACGTGGACTTCGAGTTGATCGTCACGCCGGTGTTCACTGGCACGCAACTGGACGCGACGGGCAAGATCACGGTCGAGCGCCGCTTTCAGGCGGATTTGACGTTTGAGGTCGAGCTGTTCGGCGCGACCGAGGCCGAGGCCAGCAAGCTGTTCGACGCCGCGTTCCTCAACGGTTATCTCAGCGAAGACGGCAGCCTGCTCGAATTCGATCTCGTGCTGGTTGATCTGAGCGAGGAGACCCCCGCCCTGCAACTCGGGCGGCTTCGTTACCACGATCAGAACGCCGTGGCGCCCGAGACGATCTTCGATTGCGAGGTGATCATCGGCGAGAACGAGCAGGATAGCGGGCTCGCCTGTCCCGGCAGCGTGGGTGAGGGCGAGGACTTCGCCGTTGAGTTCCTGGCCGGTCGAGACGACATGGACCGCCGGCTCGATTACGACTGGTTCATCAGTGAGGGGTACGGGATCATCGTGGGCGGCTCCCACGGTCCCGAGACGATGATCCGCGCGACCGCGTCCGGCTTCCTCGAGGTCACCCTGGTGGTCTCGGACCTGGGCGACAACCCGGACGTGTTCGAGGTGTACACGTGCGGGATCAGCGTCGGGCGCGAGGACGAGATGCCGCCCGAGGGCCTGATGCTCGAGTGTCCGAGCGGGCTGAACATCGGTGAGTCCGGGTTCTTCGCCATCTCCGGTCCGGATGCTGCCGGGCTCGAGTATCCGAACTGGTTCGTCTTCGGCACGAGTGATTTCTGGATCTCCGATCCGCTCAGGTTCGAGGTCGAGGTCGAGTTCTATCAGGCGGGGCGGTTTGAGGTGGCTTTCCAGGCCTATGACGCGGACGGCCGTGAGGTGTACGCCGTGTGCGAGGTCCGTGTCGGCGGTACGGGTTACGACGACTGCGAGGCGAACGGCTGGTACGGCGACGGCGAGTGTGATCCATGGTGTCCGCAGCCCGATCCGGATTGCGGCGATGACTTCATCGACTACTGCGAGCGAAACGGCTGGTACGGCGACGGCGAGTGTGACGACTTCTGCCCGCGGCCGGACCCGGACTGTGATGACTTCATCGACTGGTGCGCCGAGAACGGGTGGTACGGTGACGGCGAGTGCGATCTGTTCTGCCCGTGGCCCGATCCGGACTGCGAGTACTTCGATGAGTGCGCCGAGAACGGGTGGTACGGCGACGGTGAGTGCGACCCGTGGTGCCCGCAACCCGACCCGGACTGCGACGATCACTACGATATCTGCGAGGTGAACCGCTGGTACGGCGACGGTGAGTGCGACGAGTTCTGTCCGCGCCCCGATCCGGACTGCGACCAGTACGACATCTGCTTCGAGAACGGCTGGTACAACGACGGTGAGTGCGACGTGTTTTGCCCGATGCCCGACCCCGACTGCGGCGGCGAGGGTGACGACATCTGCGCGGAGAACGGGTGGTACGGCGACGGCGAGTGCGACACGTTCTGCCCGATGCCCGATCCGGACTGCAATTACTACGACGTCTGCGCCGAGAACGGCTGGTATGGTGACGGCGAGTGTGACGAGTTCTGCCCCGAGCCCGACCCGGATTGCGAGGGCTTTGACATCTGCGCGGAGAACGGGTGGTACGGCGACGGCGTCTGTGACGATTGCCCGCGACCCGACCCGGATTGCGCGGACATCTGTGCGGAGAACGGCTGGTACGGCGACGGTGAGTGTGACGAATTCTGCCCACTACCCGACCCGGATTGCACCGGTGACATCTGTGCGGAGAACGGCTGGTACGGCGACGGCGAGTGCGACGAGTTCTGCCCGCTGCCCGACCCGGACTGCACCGGGTTTGACATCTGCGAGGAGAACGGGTGGTACGGCGACGGCGAGTGCGACGATTTCTGTCCGCTGCCCGACCCGGATTGCACGGGTGATATCTGCGCGGAGAACGGCTGGTACGGCGACGGCGAGTGTGACGAGTTCTGCCTCTGGCCCGACCCGGACTGCGAGATCGTCGGCGATGTCTGTGAGGAAAACGGGTACTACGGCGACTACCAGTGCGACGAGTGGTGCCTCTTCCCCGACCCTGACTGCGACGATCCGTGCGTTCTTAACGGGTGGTACTGGGATGGCGAGTGCGACACGTTCTGCCCGCTGCCCGATCCGGATTGCGAGGGTGGTGGCTTTGACATCTGCGAGGAGAACGGGTGGTACGGTGACTATGAGTGCGACCTGTTCTGCCCGCTACCCGACCCGGACTGTGAGGACATCTGTCTGATGAACGGTTGGTACTGGGACGGGATGTGCGACGAGTTCTGCCCGCTGCCCGACCCGGACTGCCTCAACTAATGTGAGGAGCCGGCGAGGCTGCGAATCGCGTGGTTCGACTCGCTCGAACACCCGCGTAACGTAATCTCGCTGACAGAAAGTCACGAAGCGCCCCGTCGCAACATCCGCGGCGGGGCGCTTTTCATTTCGGGCGGTTTCACCGTCCAAGCGACGGCGGCATGGCCGGGCGAAGCGCGGCCATGATGATTCCCGCCCGCAACGATCATGCCAGCGCCTTTGACTTGGGCACCCGGGATGCAGGCATCTTTTGGCACCACGCCGCTGAACACGTACCCCCTTGACAAGGAGGGGTTGGGGGAGGTTCCTCCCCGTCTGCATGAACCCCCCTCAATCCCCCCTTAGTAAGGGGGGAAGAAAACGCCCCCCCGCTCTCACCCCTTGGTCAAGGGAGGATGGTAGGCGTGTAGCCGCTTCAGGTAATCGTTATACGCTCTACGGACACGGTGTCGGCGTCGTGGGGTCCGTTCCCGATTCCACCTCGACTCCGTCACTGCAGCCGTCGCCGTCGGTATCGGGGTTGCTTGGGTCCGTAGCGTACAGAATGACCTCGTCGCCGTCGATCAGACCGTCCCCGTCGGAATCCGGATGGTAGGGATCGGTCCCCAAGGATAACTCGGTCCCGTTCGCAAGCCCGTCGCTGTCCGCGTCCACAATACCGTTCGAGTTTTCCCCGATGCACCGGACGGCGGCCATCGCGTTGACCACGAAGTCGTACGTCTGGATCACGGCTCGCGGTTGTCCTTGAACATCCGCGACCGATGTCCACAGGCCGTTCTCGTCGGGACCTTCCTCGCCGAGGAAGCCATCAACCGTCGCAGTTGACCAACATCCCCAGTACTGCTTGTCCAAGTCCCAGTAGCCCCGTCCGGCAGCGAAGTCCTTGTTCAGATCCAGACAGCCGCGATAGTCGTCGATCGTCGGAGAATCAAGGCAAGCATCGTCGATCATGAATCGCCTGACATGTGCAGATGAGACATTGCTCAGCCAGTCCTTGCCGTTCGGTGCGACGAACTCCCCATTGGCTTCCTCGTCGATCAGGTAGTAGTTGTAGCTGAACCCATCGTATGGGCTTGCGCACGGGGCGTACGGATCGTCCGGATAGTAGTAGTCGCAGGCAAAGACGGGATCGTCGGCGTTGATGGCCGGGTAACCGCTCGGATCGGTGCTCTCATCGTAGGCCTGGACCGCGTAGTATTGAAAGACTTTTTCGGGATCATCCTCCACGATCACACGCTCGAAGTAATAGGTTGCATCCTCGAGCATCGCCCTGACATCGTTGTGAACGATGCCGTGTTGCTGTTCAAGAAAGCGCTCCACGTACCCGATGCGGTGAATCTGCGGGATGCCTTCGATCATGGCGAACGCCGGGGGTTCAAAGTACCTGGAAGCGGCGCAGGCATCGTCCAACACGTGATACTGCTGGCACCACCCCCGGTCTCCGTACGCCTGAAACACATCGACAAGCCAGTCGAGTTGGAGTTCGAGGTTCGCCAGGACTGCGGGATCGCCGGTCAGCTCGTAGTAACGGGCCAGAAACAGAATGTACCTGGCGATCACGTGGTCGTTCACGTGCTTGTGCAAGGTGTGTCCGGAGGCAAGCGATCCGTACTTGGCTCCGCCACGGATGATCCCGCGCTCGATAGCCTCGATGCCGTGAGGCAATCCGCCGTTGGCATAGGGATGGAATGCCTGGCCGTTGTTGAGGGGATGGTCCGGGAGGCCTTCGAGGTAAGCGACGAACGGATGGGGGCCGTCCTTATCCCGATTGTCTCCGTCGAACGTGATGTAGAGGCCATCGAAGTCGGCGCGGGTGAGCTGGAAGGTCGTTCGGTACAGATCCGCGAGCGTGAAGAGCTTGCCGGCCCCGCTCAGGAGTTCCACCTTGCTCACGCCGGAGAGTGGGTCGATTGTCTCCTGGGAGAAATCGAGGTCCTCGACGGCGTGGTGCAGTTCGAGCAGGAACATGGCAGGGTTCGTGCTGATTGAATCGTCAAACGCCATGTACGCCCTGTCACGTGACACGAAGTCAATATCACCATACCCTCCCGGCACGCGTACGGTCGTCCAATGGCCGATCTCGCTTTGCAATTGACTCTGTGTGTCCGCGTTGTCCGGAATGATCACGGCGAAGTCGATCCACCCACCACTCTCCAGCGGCGGTCGAGCGGAGCCGTCGGCGTGCGTTTCGAGATCACGTTGAACAGAGAGCAGCGTTCTGGCGGCGGCGAGCGCGTGCGATAGATGAAGCTTGTTGCCGGTCTGACCGTACGCACGCAGGAAGATCATCCCGACGTTCGCCACCCCGGGGCCCTGGATGGAGATCACGGGGCGATTGGCGTACAGTCCGTTATCCACACCCCAATACGTGGGGCCGGCGGTGTCCACGGTCTTGAGTATGGGCCAGCCGATCAGTTCGCCGTCCACGGTGTGATCGAACCGGCCGCCGCTTTCCCAGAAGCTCCGCAGGGCGCGGTCGAATCGATTGAGGATCCGTTGGTTGACGTCCGCTCGCGTCGGGTCGGTCCGGTCCCGGAACTCGGTCCGGTTGTCAATCGAGTCGCCGTCCTCGTCGCCATTGCCGTCACATGCTTCGATACCGCCGAAGAAATACACTTCCCACCTGTCCGGCAGACCGTCGGCGTCGACGTCGGGCCCGGTATCGGTGTTATCGTCCGGATCTCCGTCGTCCGTGTCATCGTTGGGGTCCTCAACCGGCTCGGCCATGACCGTGATCGTAACCATGTCCGACGAGAACGCGTCCCCTTGAGTGACCAGGAGGCTGAAAATCAGGTTCTCGGATTCGCTCGTGATGTCGGGGGCAGTAAACGTGGCGACCGGCTGTTCCGGAGTGGCAAGGGCCACGGGTGTGCCGGTTGTCTGACGCCACCGGTAGCTCAACTCCGTCTGCTGTGAGTCGGTTGACGCACTGCCAATGAGTGTCACTACATCGCCGGCGTTGACAACGCGATCGCTCCCGGCATCCGCAATCAGGTCGACGGATGCGGGGGGAACGGTGTCGTCGTCGGTTTCGGCATCGGGTGTCTCGTCCGGTGGGGACAGGTCGATCTCCGTTCCGCTGTCGCCGTCGAGCGAAAGCACAAGAAGTCGCTGAACGGCAACCGTCTCACCCTCGCCACTACGGACGCGTAGCGTTACGAGGTAGCTTCCGGACCACGCGTACGTATGGCTGACGGCGAACCCGGTTCCCGCTCTTCCGTCCCCGAAGTCCCATTCGATGACGCTTCCGGGCGGGAAAACCGTGTCCTCCGGAGTCACCGTGAAATCGATGGACAAGGCATTGCAGCAGAACGCCGGACCGGCGTCGAAGGACAACTCGCCACCGGGCTCGTCAATGCCGGCTGGAAGGAGCGTATCGTCGTCAACGACGGTCTCGTCCAGCGTGGTGCGATCGTTGTCAATCGGCTCGGGAGTCGTGCCCGACCCGTCGCAACCGCAAAGCCCAATGAACAACGCCGAAACGGCAAGAGTCATCCCAAGACCAGCGGTCAGACGAGCTCGAGTCCTGTTGTTTTGCACGGTTCCGCTACCCCCCCCGGAGAGATGCCACCAACGTAAAGACACCCGCGCGGACCCGAGGCGTCTCGGAACCGCACGGTGAGGAGAGAACGACTTCCCCCCAGAACCCCAATCTACCCAGATTAACAGTAAGATACGTTTCCGGCCGGTGCCAGGATGACTACAGTGTGACGGGACGATGGCCAGTTGCAGTGGCCGGGCGATGTGCGCGGCCGCCATTTCGCAGCTTTGGCTTGGGGTGTAGTCTGGTAACACATGGGTGGAGTCCTGCTCACGGATGGTGGTGGAACGGATATCGGATCAAGCGTCCGCTGAGGGATCACTGGAGTCCGGCCCGGGCAGCCGATAGGTGTGGGGCTCCTTGGCGAAACGGAACGTCGTATGCACCGTCGATTCACGATCAGTCATTCGGCCGGTTCATTTGCAGCGACCCTGCTGCTGACGAGCTTGTGTTGGGCGGGAAGCGGGCGCGCGATTGACAGGTTCAACGATGACGATCCGAAGACCGAGGCGTTGGAGATTTGGCGGATTACCAAGGAGCAGACGGTCCGTCACCACTCCAACTATCACAATGTCGATCCGTTCAGTCCCAACGGGCGGTATGTGATCTACACGATCGCGCACCCGCCGCGCCTACGGGATCGCGCGGGACAACGGAGGCCGCCGCCGACTTTTGCCGTCTTCGACTTGCACACCGGGCGTGAGGTATTCCGGGCCACGCACCCGGCCATCTGGCCGATATGGGCTCGCCATGACGCCGTAATCTACTGGGTTCGCGGAGCCCATCCCACCGCCGATCGAACCCTCTGCCGTCTGAATCTCTCCCAAAACGAAGCGCGACGATGTGACGATCGAGCGGTGCGGCGGTTGGCAGGTGGCTTGGGAACGATCAGCCACGATGACTGCACTGTTTATGCCGTCGGACCGAAGGCATGGGACAGCAAAGCCCAACGCGACGAATGGGTGGTTTGGGCAGTGGACACTGATTCGCCGAGCCCACCGAGCGTGTTCTTCCAACATGCCCTGTATCCAGAGCACATCGCCTACGAGCCGCGTGCGAACCCCACGAAACCGGTGATGCTCTTGCGGCGCGTTGTGCTCGAGCGAACCGCGAAGGGTGTTCGGCGCATTCCCGAGCGGCCGCACAAGTTCCTCGTGGATCTGAAGGGAAGGTATCTTGGCACGGCATTACCCGTGGATGGCAGGTCAGGGCACCTCTGCTGGTCGGGGGACGGTGAGCTACTCGTGTTGGGTGACGGCCCGCTTCGCGGCCGTGGCAGCCCGTTTGTCGAGCCGGGCGATTGGAAGATCCTGTCGACCGAGCGAACCTCCGATCCAAGCCCTTGCGGTTTCAGCGGACAGTGGCTCATCGGTATCACCGGAATCAACGGCCAGTTGTTCGTGTCGGACACTCAAACGGCCCACACGCGGCGGGTTTGCTGCCCGGCTTCGATCATCCATCAGCCGCGGGATGATAAGCGCGATCTGAGCGGGGCTTATGACTCGGACGCGCACGGCAGCCCCGACGGAACGAAAATCTACTTCTCCACAAACTATTCGGTGGACCGATACCCGGTGACGCGAACGCTGTCGCGCGTTCGCAAGTCGAAGGATGGTGCGGGCCCGGCGGTTCTGGGCGTGGAGACGACCGCCGGTTTCCCGCAATCCGGTGTGCTGAGCGTCTGGTCGTCCTTGGTCAAGTACGAGCGAAAGGAACCGACACGGTTTCTTGGGTGTGATTGGCGGCAGGGCGATACACGTTTGCCGACGGCGATCGAGCCCGGCGCGGTGGTGACGGACTATCGCGGCCGGTGCGTCAAGGGAAAATGGGACCCGGCGGCCCCGCTGGCTGACCAGGCGGCGACGGACGTGTACATCGCCGTGGTGCGTCAACCCGATCCGCCCGCGCTGACAGCTTGTGCGTCCGGTGTCTGTGTTCACCCCGGCCACAATCATCGGGAGATTCACGCCTATCAGGTGGTTGTTGACGGGCAACCGGCGGCAATCCTCCCGGCGGAAACGATCGGGCAATCCGTTGTGCTTGAAGGCGGTGGTCGCGCGACGGTACGAGCGGTGGAATGGTCGGGTTTGACCAGCCCGGACTCACGCTCCCTGACGGTTTCGGCGGGAACGTCGGTGACGTTGAGCGCCGAGCCGGCTGCGCGACCGCCGGAAGATGAGCCCGAGGTCATCCGGAAGGATGGGAAGGTCGTCGAACGGCGTTACCACAGTCCCGACGGGTGGCCTTGTCAGGTGCTACACTACGGCCCGGACGGCTCGGCGAGGCGGCGTGAGCTGTTTCGAGGCCCTGGCCGGTTTTTCTCCGTCGAGGAGTACAGCCCGGATGGGAGGCGTGCCAAGGAGACGATCTTCAATCGAGAGGGGAACATGTCGGAATGGACACGATTCGAAGGGGGCGTGCCCGTGGAACGATGGCTTTTGCGATACGGTCTGTTTCCTCTCCGCGAGATCCGGCAAGACGGCCGCTGGATCAAGGACGTCCGCCCACGGCAGCCGTGACGGACTGTCACGCACCAACGCCGGCCCAGCTTCGTAAGCTACAGCAAGGCGTCGGGGTTGGCCGATTTATACCAAGGGAAGTTTGATAGTGCCGATTCGTCGCATCAGGTTTGCTGGCGTCTTCCCGCAGTTTCGGGTCCGCGCGGGCGCGGCAAAGCCGCCTTGCGGCAGCCCGCGGCTCGGTGGTGGGGAGTCGGCATTCTGGAGCTGGATCTTGTATTAGTTGAGGTGTACGCGGTGCCGCCTGCTACCCGAGTGAGTAGTGCTCCGATAAGGCGTATGACACGTAAGCTTATGCTGTTCAATAGCTTGCGACTGCTGTTGGAGTGCGATTGCCCGGCGAGGACGGGTCGTTCGCGTGGACGGTCCGGAACGTACGCCGATCGGGAAGGGTCGATGGTATGAATCTTCTTGTCACTCTGGCTGTCCCGAAGCCCGAGATCACGACCGAGGATGAGGGACAGAGATTCATCGGCGCACGGATCGAGGTGATCGATTGGGAGAAGAAGGAGCTCATCAAGCAGATTGACTATACCGCGCCGCCGGAGCACCTGGGTGAGGGGCTGTCTCTGAAGTTCACTGGGGGTTGTGTGTACGAGGGTCAGTGGTTCCAAACGACCGGCACGGAGCTGGTCGTGTACAACCTCCCCGGTTGGTCCGTTGATCGGGTCCTATCCTATCCGAGCTTCAATGACGTGCACGGGGTGACGATTGTTGATGGCGAGATCGCCCTGGTCAACACGGGGCTGGAGATGATCCAGTTCCTGAACTTCAAAGGCGAGATTGTCCGTGAGGTCAACGTCGCCGATACGCCAACGTGGGAGCGGTTTGACAAGAACGTTGATTACCGTTGGATCGGGACCACCAAGCCGCACGAGGTACACGTCAACCACGCCTTCAAGATCGACGGGCAATGGTGGGCCACGCGATGCCTTAGGGACGATGCGATCAATATCGAGAACCCCGAGGACCGAATCGACATCGGCGTGGGTCATCCGCACGACGGGCTGATCCGTGGGGATTTCATCTACTTCACGACGACGAACGCACACGTGGTCGTGGCGAACGTGGCCACGCGTAAGGTCGAGGAGGTTATTGATCTTAACGCGATGAATCCAACGGGCGGCAAGATCGGCTGGTGTCGCGGTCTTGAGGTAGACGGGGACTTCGCCTACGTAGGCTTCACGCGCTTACGGCGTTCCAAGTGGCATGGCGTGTTCGACACGGTCAAGGACGTGGCGCGCGGGCGCAAGCGCGCCAGCCACATCGAGAAGATCGACATCAAGCGGAAGGAGCTGCTGGACAGTTACGACTATGAGCGTGACGGCAGCAGTGCGATCTTCACCTTGATGAACTATGAGCATGTTGCGGGCGGTCTGGATACGAAGCAGAACGGAGGCGACGCGTGATCGGTCGGTGCTTTCGTGACAGCGCGTTGGTGATGGAGCAGCCGGGAGAACCGGGAGAATGACGAGCGTGGGTCCAGCCGATGTCCGGATTCCCTACGTATACCTTGTAGGCGCCCCCTACAGCGGGTCGACTCTCCTTTCGTTTCTTCTGAACGCTCACCCGGAGTGCGTGTCGCTCGGTGAGTCGTTCGGCCCGAGCAAGCGCGTCGTGATCGACGACTACGCCTGTTCGTGCGGTGAAGATTTTCTGCAATGTCCGTTCTGGCGGCGACTTGCCCAGCGCATCGAGGAGCTTGGCGAGCCCTTTGATCCGGCCGCGCGGCGCTGGCCCACGAAGTTCGATGTCAGCAGGAACCGCTACATCAACTACTTTGTGGCCCGTTCTTTGGGGAGCGGGTTCCTGGACGGTTTGCGTGACATTAGCCTGGCACCGTTGAGTGGAGTGCGGCGAAAGCTCGATCGGGTGGGACGTGTCAACGCGCTGTTCGCTCGAGCCGCCACGGAGCTGAGCAACACGCGCGTATTCGTGGATGCGTCCAAGGTGGCGCACCGCGTGCGGTTCTTGGCGCGCGTTCCCGAGCTTGACCTGCGTGTGATTCATCTGGTCCGGGACGCGCGCGGTGGGACGGCCAGTATCATGAAAAACGCGGGCATCGCGGACCCGGCGGTGGCGACGCGTCACTGGCGGCGCAGGAACCTCGAGGCGGAGCGTGCCGCCCGGTTCCTATCGCCCGATCGGTGGATCGTCGTGCGTTACAGCGACGTCTGCGCGAACCTGCAGGCCGAGATGGACCGGATCGCCGATTTCGTCGGCGTCAAGCGCGCGCCGGTACCGGAGGACTTCCGTTCGGTGGAGCACCACCTGATCGGGAATCAGATGAGGGTTCGCAGTTCCAGTGCGATACGCGAGGACCTGTCATGGCGGGAACGCCTCGACGAGTCGGAGCTGGCTGTGATCGCAAGGATATCAGGTGCCGCCAACCGGCACTTCGGCTATGACTGGCCTTAGAGAAGAATTCGTTACTGTGTGCCGCTCGACCCCCCTCAATCCCCCCTTGGTAAGGGGGGAAGGAAGCAGGCCCCTCTTTCCGCTCTTTGTAAGGGGGGAAGGAAGCGGAACAACCTTTGTTGAAACGGCACTAGGCGCCTCGGCCGATGGGAACGATCCTACGGTATGATGATGTCCACGGCAGGGCGCGTAGCGAGGAACACGTTCTGGAACTGGGCTGGCGTAGCGGCAGCTACGCTCGTCGTTCTTTTCCTGACACCCTTCCTTGTAAAGCGGTTGGGCGACGAGCGGTTCGGCGTATTCGACACGGCCAACAGGGTCCTTGTCTATGTCAACCTCTTGACGCTCGGGATGCGGGGGGCCGTGACGCGGTTCGCCAGCAAGGAGATCGCCGCGGGGAACATCGATGGGCTCAACCGCACGGTGTCGGCCGTTACGGCCTTCCATCTCCTCATCGGTGTCGTGGGGCTGGCAGTCTGCGTGGGGTTCGGCATGTGGGCGCCGGCGTTCTTCGATATCACACCGGAATACGCATCGGAGACGCGGCTCCTGTTTGCGGCGATTGGGGTCAATTTCCTTTTGAGCCTGATGTGGTTGACGTATACAGGCGTGCTGGTGGGTCATCAGCGCTATGATCTGATGAACATCGGTCATGTTCTGCGTGAGCTGGTCCGGGCTTCGCTGGTGGTTGCGGTGTTCGTTTGGGGATGGGCGACGCTGGGTGGACTTGCGGCGGCGTTGCTGGCGGCGCACTTGACGGCCTTGCTGTACTTCTTCTTCGCCGGTCATTCGCAACAGCCGGGTTTGAAGGTTCGCCCGCACCGGATCGATGCGAACGCGACGCGCGAGCTGCTGGGGTTCAGCGTCTGGAACGGCCTGATCCAGATCGGCAACGTGATCACGTTCGCCACACCGGTCTTTATTGTGGGCAAGACGCTCGGTATGGGATACGTATTGTTCTACTCGATACCGTTCCGGTTGGTGGATCAGATTCGCGTGCTGGTGGCCGGCATGGCAAATACGCTGGCACCGATGGCCGCGTCAACGCTCGTGACGGGGGACCGCGAGCACTTCCGGAATCTCGTAATCAAGGGTACACGAGCGGCCGCCACGCTCTGCTTCCCGATCGGCGCCCTGCTTGTCGTGTTCTGCGAACCGTTCCTGAGCGTGTGGGTGGGGCCGGAGTATGCGTGGTCGTGGGCGGTCTGCGCGGTGTTGATGATCGCGATGTTCGGCCGCATCTCACAGGCACCGACGCTTCACGTACTGATCGGCGGTGGGCGGATACGCGGGCTGGCCTACGTTCAGATGGGTTCGGCGGTAGCGACGGTCGTGCTGACCATCGTATTTGTGAAGGCAACGTCGTGGGGCGTGGTGGGGGTGGCGATCGGCGTCACGATTCCCCTTTTCGTGAGCCACACGCTGTTCCTGCCGTGGTACGTCGCCCGCCAGATGAAGGTGCCCGTGTTTCAGTATGTTCGAGAGGCGTACCTCTGGCCGATACTGAGTACGTTGCCGGGCGTCGGCGTGGCCATCCTGCTGAGGTGGACGTGGCCGCCGACGGGATGGGTTGTGTTGATTCTGGAGTCCATGATATCGCTTGGCGTGATCGCGGTATTGGCGTGGCACACATGCCTCGATAAATCGATCCGCGAGCGTATCAAGGCGAAGCTGGGTATGTCATGACGATGGCAAGTGCCGCCCCTTCCTATCGTACACAAGCGGGCGTCCCCGCCGGCGCGCTGTTCGACATGTCGCGTCTGGACCATCCGTACCGTCCCATGCACCTGCCACTGATTGTCCTGCTGATGTTGCTGGGGATGATCGTGTTCGGGTTGCACGGCGCGGTGTATGGAGACGGGTTCTCGGATACGGCGCTGGCCGCGTACTGCTGGTTGTACCTTGCGGTGACGGCGGTCTGGGTCGTGGCCAAGGTGTTGCGGCCGCCGCCTCACAACTGGCTATCGCCCGACGTCGTGTTCTGGCTCGTTTACACGATGTTTCATGTGCCTTACATCGTGTTCTACCTGGTGGGGTTGGCGGACGTGACGCGATCGGTCTTCCACGCCACGGAGTCCACGAATCGGGCCATGTGCGTGGTGGTGCTGTCGGGGATCGGGTTTCTGATCGGCTATGAGCTCGGGCCGTTCGGTCGTAGCCAGTCGGGTTCCTTCGCCCCGGCGAGGCGCGTTCCGCCGACGTTGTTCCAGGTGACGCAGGTGCTCTTCCTGCTGACCTTCCTGATTGCCGCATTTGTCCTGGTCTCCAGCCTGGGATCAGCCATTCTCACCCATGGATACGGCGGTTTCCGTCGGACCGAGCGTTACGTGGGGCCGGAAACGCAACGCTGGATTTCCGTCTGCACGATGAGCGTCAGGATCGGTGTGATGATCTACCTGGCTGGATGCCTCATGCACCACCGGAAGATCATCAAGGGCGTGTTCCTTCCGGCGTTGCTCGTGATTGGTATGGGCACGTTTCTGGTCATCGGCGCGCGAGCACAGGTCGCGGCGGCGCTGCTTCCGCTGATCATCGGGTATCATTACTTCGTGAAGCGGATCCGTCTTTGGATTGGGATTCCGCTGTTCCTCGGTATGCTAATCATGTTCGGCGTGATTGGGATCGGTCGCCGAGCGGAGTCGCTGGCGCCGTCGGACATTTTCAAAGCGTACAGGGAGTACCGCGCCGACACCGGTGTGAACCCGTTTGTCGCCTCGCTGGCCGAGACGGGTGCGAGCTACAAGACGGTCAACGTGGTGTGTGCGTATATCCCAAGTGCGGAGCCGTATTGGTATGGAAGATCGCTGTTGGACTCGGCGTTGCAGATCATCCCGAGCCCGGTGGCCGGTCTGCGAACGAGCGAATCGCCCTCCGCCTGGGTGACGATGCGCGCGACCGGCAGAGTCGGTCGGGAGCAGGCGGGCTGGGGCTCCTCCATCGCAATGGAGGCGTACATGAACTTCGGGATGATCGGCGGCGTCTTCTTCATGATGATCATTGGTTTCGTGATACGCCGGATCTATGACACCACGTTGCGACGACCGAGCTTCCTGAGGGTTTGTCTAATGTTGGCGGCGGTCACCAGTCTGGCCTTTTGGTGCAGGAACTACTCGCACCATTTCTTCCGGCCGGTCGCGTGGACGATGGTCGTGGCGTGGTTGGCGTGGAGCATTGCCGGTGGGCGGGCGCAGGTGGCTGTCATCGGTAACGCCGCAAGGCGCGTGCGCAAAGCGCCGGCGCGCCGCTAGTGCGAAATCCGTTATTGTGTTCCGGCTTCTCAATCGCCCGATACGCTCTGGCGTACGCGAATCCGCGCGGGCTGAAGCCCGCGGCTCGGCACATAGAAACGGAAAACGCTATAGCCTCTCGGCGGTCTGCACCGTCGTGGTTCGAGCGGACACACAGTTTCAGGTAACCCATGGGACGGGAGACAGGACCGATCCGAATTCTCCAAGTCGTGGCGGGAATGGACCGCGGCGGGCTGGAGACGTGGTTGATGAACGTCATGCGCCGGATCGATCGCGACCGCTTCCGTTTCGACTTCTGCACATCCACGGATAAGCCCTGCGCGTATGATGATGAAATCCGCGCGCTGGGCGGGCGGATCCTACCCTGCCTCTGGGGTCGCAACGTCCGGCGGTTCAACCGGTCGTTCGGGGAGATTCTTGGGGACCGTCGGTACGATGTCGTCCACGCCCACGCATACAACTTTGCGGGTGTGGTGTTGCGGGCAGCCGCGAAGGCGGGCGTGCCCGGTCGGCTCGCGCATCTTCACACGACCGGCGACGGAGCGCGGGCAACGTTGAGACGGCGGGCCTATCGCAGGCTAATGGTTTATCTCGTGCGGCGTCATGCGACGGGCGTGCTCGCCTGTTCGCGGGGAGCGCTGGCTGCGTTTTTCGGTGCGGACCGCGCTGACGATCCGCGGATGCGCGTGGTTTACTGCGCGGTGGACCTTGTGCCCTTCGAGGCGGATGGGGATCGATGCGGTGTCCGCGAGGAGCTCGGCGTCCCCGCCGGCGCTTTGCTCATGCTCCACGTGGGCCGCTTCGTGGCGGCCAAGAACCATCGCCTTCTGGTCGAGATCTTTCACGAGGCGCGAAAGGTGCGTGGTGATCTTCATCTGGTGCTGATGGGGGATGGTGGACTGCTGGACGAAACACAACAGCAGGTTCGTGATCTTGGGCTGAGCGATTGCGTTCATTTCCTCGGCGTTCGCGCGGACGTGGCGAAATGGATGAAAGCGGCTGATGTGGTTGTCATGCCGTCGATCCGCGAGGGCCTGCCGATCACGATGATCGAAGCGGCTGCCGCCGGTCTTCCGCTCGTCATTACGGACATGCAGGGTATGCGAGAGGCAAATGAAAACGGTTGCAGCGGTGTGCTCGTGCCGCTTGACACTCCCCTTCCGCAATGGGCAAATGCGGTGGTCGAGGCGTTGGATGCACCTCGGCCCGATCCGGTCGAGTCGTTGCAGCGGATCAAAGGCTCGCCGTTTAACAGCGAGGCGTCAGCCGGGACGATGGCGCGCATCTACGAAGGGTGTCTCGCCGACGGTCCGGCGGTATAGGTTTCCTCGACGCATCCAAGAGCGACGCGACGATGCGCCGATTCGAGCCGCAGGCTTCAGCCTGCGCGGATTCACGTGTATCAGAGGGTATCCGGCGAATGAAACGCCCGAACACAATAACGGGTTTCGCTCTAGTACTGTGTTTCACAAGTCCTGCGACTATAATGTCGCACAGGACTATAGGCTCAACCGCTACCTGAATGTCCGCGCGGACGCGGCAAAGCCGCCTTGCGGCAGTCCGCGGCTCGCATAGTCGTGAAACATATGAAACGCAGTACTAGTGTTCCGACAACCCAAAACGTGCGGGTTGGAGTTGAGCGGCAGACAGCACACGCCCGCTCCCTTACGGTCGCGGTTCGGATTTGCGTCGTCCCTCAAAACCCGCAAGATGATGCGTGGCGATGCACTTGCCTGTCCCTCAAGACTCCGTGAGGCAAAGTGAACGGAAGGGAGAAACCCGTGGACGACGTTGATCGTAGTATCCACCCTGCTGGGAAGAGATGATGTGCGGAATAGCCGGAATCTGGGGCAAGGTGGACATGGATCGCTTACGTGCGATGGCGGATGCGCTGCGCCATCGCGGACCGGATGATGATGGCTATTGGATGCATCCGCGGGAACGAATCGGCTTCGCACATCGACGCCTCTCCATTATCGATCTTTCCGGCGGCCGACAGCCGATCGCCAACGAGGACGGCCGGGTCGTCACCATGCTCAACGGGGAGATTTACAACTACAGGGAACTTCGCAGCGAGCTTCTC
The DNA here is from genome assembly GCA_965371725.1 of uncultured Phycisphaerales bacterium. Lineage (GTDB taxonomy): Bacteria > Planctomycetota > Phycisphaerae > UBA1845 > UBA1845 > CBDUZO01. Next base: position 14,587 of record CBDUZO010000047.1, on the reverse strand, counting down.
GCCGCCGGACACCTCTTCAAGACGCAAACCGATACGGAGGTGATCGTTCATCTTTACGAGGACTTGGGAATCGACTTTGTCGACAAGCTCCGTGGGATGTTTGCCATCGCGGTCTGGGACGATTCCGCCGGGCAGCTCGTGCTGGCGCGCGATCGCGTGGGGAAGAAGCCGCTCTATTTCAGTGAGACGCGCGACGAGTTCCTGTTTGCATCGGAGATCAAGGGCCTGCTCGCGGGATGGCGGGGATCGCTCGATATTGATGATCAATCGCTGGTGGATTACCTGGGCTGGGGAATGGTTCACGCGCCGGCCACGATCTATCGGCAGATTCGCTCGCTAAGGCCGGGCGAACTCATGGTGGTTCGCAATCGTCGGGTCAACCGTCGATCGACCTACTGGCGACAGCGGATGCTCCCGAAGTCCAAGGTATCCAAGCGCGACGCGGTTGAGCAGATCGACGGGTTGCTGCGGGATTCAGTTCGGCTGCGCCTGCGATCCGACGTGCAAGTGGGTTCCTTCCTGTCAGGCGGGATCGACAGCGGGATCATCACAGCCATCGCAGCCCAGGAGTATCGTGGGCGATTGACGACCATCACGGTCGGCTTTGAAGATGGGTCTTTTGACGAGCGGCCGCCGGCCGGCCTGGTAGCCAGGCGTTACGGCACGGATCATCACGAGGTGTTGATCAAGCCGGATGTAGAAAGAGACCTGCCCCGAATCGCGAAGGCGTACGATCAGCCGTTCGGCAGTGCGTCGGCCATTCCGTCCTACTACGTTGCCGAGGCGGCGCGGCCGTTCGTCAAGGTGGTGTTGAACGGTGACGGGGGGGATGAAATCTTCGGCGGGTATCGGCGATACGTCGCGGCACGGATCAGCGGTCTGTTGCCCTGGGCGGACGGGCCGAGATGTCGGGGGATGTGGCGGGGGCTTGCGCGAGGGCTTCCGGTTCCCAGGCGGTTCCGCTCGGGGTACGCATTCACGCACCGGCTGTTGCGTGGGATGGCGATGGGTCGCGTGGCCCGGTACTTTGCGTGGGTGGTGGACGGCATCGGAGGTGCCGATCTGCGATCGCTGTGCGGACCACCGGGCAACGCGAACTCCTACGGTTGGCTCGCCCACACGGAGGCGGCTGACCGGTTGGCGGGACAGGCGCTCGCTGCGCTGGCGGATTGCGGGCCGGTGGATCGCATGATGGGCACGGATGTCGCGGTGATCCTGCCACATGATTTGCTGGTGAAGATGGACATTGCGACGATGGCCCATGGCGTCGAGGCTCGCTCGCCGCTTCTGGACCATGAGTTGATCGAGGCTGTGTCGCGGTATCCAGAGTCGATCAAGCTCCGCGGGCTCACGACCAAGCCGCTGTTGCGTGCGCTAGGCCGCCGATACGTGCCCGCCGAAGTGCGAAGGGCACCGAAGCGCGGATTCGAGGTCCCGCTGGTGAAGTGGCTTCGCGGCGAGCTTCGGGAATTGTGCGAGGATATGATCCTGTCTCGGGACGGGTTGCTGGCCGAAAGGTTCGATCGCCCGGCGTTGGAGCGGCTGGTGCGTGGGCGGAACGAGCTTGATCCCGCCCGATGGAGTCGGCGCGTGTGGCACCTGCTGATGCTGGGAATGTGGGATACGCACGTAAATAGGGCAAGCATGGCGCGATCGTCCGGCGGCACGGTACTCCGATAACCGTGTTCGCGTTGGCGCAGGCCTCGACCCCGGGCGTTCACACAACCGTACAGGCAGCCGATGGAACGGTGGAGGAGTTGGGCATACGGTAACCTCCCGTGAATGCCTGGCTGGTTCCTTCCGCTCTTGCGGGAGAACCGGGCTGTGATGCCTTTTCTTTTGAGGAGGATGCCTTGGCCTTGGCTGATCCGCCCACGGTAGTTGCCTGTGAGGTGTATCCGCACCTCTACGGGGCCCAGCGCTCGTTGCTGACGCTCCTGGAGCAATGGCACCGCTCGCATCGGTACCGGATTCACTTTGCGCACTTCGTGGATGGTACGTTGAGCGAGGCGATCCGCGCACTTGGGATTCCCGTCACACGGCTCGAGGTCGGACCGCTTCTTGGATCGTACAACAAGCGTCTGCTGCGTCTGCGAGGGCGGGACTACGTTCCACTGTTGCGGGAGCTGTACAATCTGTCGGGAACGCTCAAGGGTCTTCTGGCTGACGTCGGCGCGGATCTGCTTCACTGCAACACCGACCGGGGGGCATTGATGTGTTTTATGGGCGCGCGCCGGGCCGGGTGCCCCGTGGTCACGCACATCCGCCGGGACCGGAGCTTCGGCCTGCTCGACCGCATAATCTATGCCGGAAGCCATGAGATCATCTGGGTATCGAAGCGGATTCGGGATGAGTTCGCGGAAACGAACGGGATCGCCGAGCCGAAAGGGCGTGTGATCTACAATGGTCGCGTTCTGGCTGATCGTGGCGGCGAAGGAACACGGTCGGAGTTGCTCGAGGAATTCCGGTTTGCGGACGACGCGAAGCTCGTTCTTGTGGCCGCCGGCTTCGATCCCCGCAAAGACCACGAAACGCTGGTGCGCTCGGCGGCGCTCGCGTGTCGTGAGGAGCCCGGTCTCCGCTTCCTTGTTGCGGGTATGGACTCGACACCCAACCAGGAGCGTTGGCGAAAGATTGAGGCGTTGATCACCAGCGCCGGTTTATCTGAGCACGTGCTGCTGCTCGGACATCGCACGGACATCGGGCGATTGATGCGAGGGGTGGACGTGTTCGTCAACCCGGCCAGGGAGGAGGCGCTCGGCGGGTCGCTGATCGAGGCGATCGGTTACGGTGTGCCGTGCGTGGCCACGGACACGGGCGGGACCTCCGAGATCGTTCCCCAGGGCCAATGCGGTTATCTCGTCCCGCGAGGTGACCCCGCGGCGCTGGCTTCCCGCGTCGTACAGGTGGTTCGGGACCGGTCCGCAAGCCGGGCGTTTCGCGCCGCCGGGCGGGCACGGTTCGCGGAGCTCTTCACAGCCGAGCGCTGCGCGGAGCAGACGGCGGCGTTCTTCGATGAGATCATTCAAACGCGCTCGAAAGCAGCAGCGCGAGCGGCAAGATCAGCATGATGGCCGGATCGGAACAAGCACACGGCGTCAAGACGCCCCGCCGGTATCGCGTGTTGGATCTGATCAACACGGACAAGTCGGCCAAGGAGTTGCTCGACGCGCGCGTCGCTCAGGTGAATGCCACGGGGCGGTACGAGAACGCGATCCTCTGCAGTAGGGGTGAGTACGTGGATGTGCTCCGGGAGCGGGGACATACGGTGTACGTCATCGACACGCCGCGCGGAGTGTCGCCGGTGGGGCTGCTGCTCTCGATAGGGAAGACATTCGCGTTGCTTCGAAGGTACCGATTCGACGTCATTCACTGTCATGGTTCCGTCCTGGGCGTGATCGGTCGCGCGGCGGCGCTTCCCGCGGGAACGCCGATCGTCATCCATCAGCTTCACGGTTTTCACCATCATGAGCACATGGGACCCGTCGGCCGTCGGCTCTGCGTTCTGGCGGAGCGCGTGATGGCCCTGGTCACCGACCGGTTGCTCTTCCAAAATCACAGGGATGTGGAGGAATGCGTTCGGCGGCGTATTGCACCGTCGCGCAAGCTTGCACTCATCGGCAACGGGATCCAGCTTGACGCATTCACACCGGGCAACCCCCCCCGCAACAACCCACCGGTCATCCTGTGCGCGGCCCGCTTCGAGCCTGTCAAGAACCACTCCATGCTCCTGGAGGCGGCGAGCATCCTCAGGGATCGTGGGATCGCCTTTACGCTGAGGCTCGCGGGCGACGGTGAGCTGATGTCGGCCTGCCAGGCCTGGGTTCAGGATCACGGCCTCGATGGGCACGTGGAGTTCCTGGGCTACTGTGACGATGTTCCGGCGTTGACGGCGGGGGCGGAAGTCTGCACATTGGCTTCGGTGAAGGAGGGGTTGCCGCGGGCCATCCTCGAAGCCGGCGCCTGCGGTCGCCCCATCGTGGCCACGGACGTGGTCGGAAACCGTGATGCGATCGTTGATGGTGTTACGGGCTACCTCGTTCCCCTCGGCGCAACCGATGCTCTGGCGGATCGATGGCAAGCCCTGCTGCGCGATGCGGAACTCAGAAGGAGGATCGGGCGGCAAGCCCTCGCCCACGCCCGAGAGCACTTCGACGAGCGAGGCGTCACCGATCGCATCATCGCCGTGTACGACGAGATGATCGGTGCAGTATGACATGGGTTGGCTCTGGAAGCATGGAAGACGATCAAGCCACATCCAAGTCCGCGCTTGGGGCCTATGAGAAGGCGTTCGCCCGATGGATCGGCGCCGAGCGGGCGTTTGCGTTCTGGAAGGGGCGTGTCGCACTCTACGCAATCCTCAAGGCGATGGGGATCGGCGAGGCGGACGAGGTCATCGTGCCGGGCTATACGTGCGTGATGGCTGTCAGCCCCATCGTGTATCTCGGCGCCCGTCCGATCTATGTGGACATTGAGCCGGCCACGTTCAACATCAATCCATCTTTGATCGAGGAGCGGATCAGCCCGCGCACCAGGGTGATCATCGCCCAACATACCTACGGTTATCCAGCCGACATGGATCGGATCATGGCCATCGCCGATGGGCGGGGTATTCCCGTGATCGAAGACTGCTGTCTCGCCCTCGGATCGAGGTGGAAGGGGCGGAAGGTCGGTACGATCGGCGTGGCGAGTTACTTCTCCTCCCAATGGAACAAGCCGTTTACGACGGGAATGGGCGGCGTGGCTGTGACGAGCGCCCCTAAGCTCGCTTCCGCGATGGCGACCGTTCAATCCGAGCGCGCGATCCAGCCCGGCCTGGCTGAGACGATGGTTCTCGCGTGTCAGCTTGCCGCCTACCAGACGCTTGTCTACCCGAAGACGACGGCCTTTGCGCAGACGGTGTTCCGTTGGCTTGGCGGAGCGGGATTGGCCCTGGGGTCGTCGGCGCCACGGGAGTTCCTTCCGACAATGCCCGAAGGTTTCTGCAAGATCATGAGCAAGGTTCAGGCACGGGCCGGGCTGCGGAAGATTCGTGGCATCGATCGCGCGATCGCCCATCGGCGGGCGATGGGGCGCCTGTACGACGACTTGCTCGGTGACATCGGCTGGCCTTTGCCCCGGATTCCCGACGCGCTCGATCCGGTGCTTGTCCGGTATCCGGTTCGCGTCAAGGACAAGGCACTGGCGTTGCGAAGTGCAGCCAGGCACTTCGTTGAACTCGGAAGCTGGTTTGAGTGTCCGCTGCACCCGATTGAAACGCCGATGAATCAGTTTGGATATGAAACGGGCATGTGCCCCGTTGCGGAACGGGCCAGTGCCGAAGTCGTCAACCTGCCGGTCCATCCGCGCGTCAACAGCTCGACGGCGAGGCGGACCGTCGATTTTATTGCTCGCATCGGCCCTGCCGACACCGGGCCGATCAGCACGGCACGCCGGGGGGAGGTATCCGAAGTTTGAGTGACACTCCCGGTGAGCCGAAGCACGGTCAATCGCAGGGCTCGACGCCGCCGCGCGTCTGCCTTGTCTCCACGGTACCGAGCACGCTCGAGGTGTTCTACCAGCCACTACTGGCGGGCCTGGTGCGTGCCGGTGCGAGGGTCACGCTCATCTCATCGGCGGGATCGGAGCTTGACTGTCTTGCCGAGGCGCATGGCGTGGACGTTTATCCGGTGACGATTACGCGACGCATCTCGCCGCTGAAGGACCTGTCGGCGATCCTTCGATTGCGCCGGTTTCTGCGATCCCGGCGCTTCGATCTGATGCACACGCACACACCGAAGGCGGGCTTCGTGGGGATGGTCGCGGGGTGGTTGGCGCGCGTACCGGTGAGGGTACACACGCTGCACGGCCTGCCGCTGGAGACGACCGGCGGGATCAAGCGGTGGCTTCTTACCGTTGCGGACCGGTTAACGCACCGGTTGGCGCATAAGGTCTGCGTGGTGAGTCGGAGCCTGTGCGACCGCGCGATCGCTTTGAGGCTGTGCCATCCGGACAAGATGCTGATCCTCGGCGATGGGACGGCCTGTGGTGTTGACCTGTCACGTTTTCGCCGGAGCGACACGGTCGTTCAGAAGGCGCGGCACATTCGCGAACAGCACGGTATTTCCGCAGAAGCCGTTGTGATCGGTTTCGTGGGCTGGTTGGTGGCGGATAAGGGTGTGACGGAACTCGTTGACGTCTTCACCGATCTTGCCCGCAGACGCGATGATCTGCATTTGCTCATGATCGGGGCGGACGGCGGTGAGCGTGATCCGCTCCCCACTCGGACGCTGGATGCGATCCGCGAGCATCCGCGCATCACACATGCCGGGCTGGTATCCGATCCGGTCCCCTACTATGCGGCCATGGATGTGTGTGTGTTGCCGACCCGCCGCGAGGGTTTTCCCTACGCGGTGCTGGAGGCGGCGGCGCTCGAGGTACCGACGATCGCCACGCGCGTGACGGGGTGCATGGATGCCGTTGTTGACGGCGAGACGGGAATCCTGATAGACCCATCGAGCGCTTCCGCTCTTGGCGATGCAATCGAACGGTTGATCGGCAACGAAGCGCTGAGACACAAGATGGGCAAAGCCGCCGGGCGTCGGGTTCGAGAATCGTTTGGAAGTGACCGGTTGGTGGCTGAGCATCTGTCGCTGTACGCAGCCGAGGCGCCGTGGTGTCGGTGGGAGGAGTCGCGTACAATCGCTCGGGACTAGAGCGCATAACGATCGCTTGTAGCGGCTCCGGCATCCCCCCTTGCCAAGGGGGGAAAGAGGGGGGTCGCACGATACGCATGACCGTTAACCGCTCTGGGACGCGGAACGTGTTGGGAAGGTCGGAGCTTGTTCATTGTCTGAGCGCCAATTGACACTGTTGGAGATCGCCCGGGTTTACTGGCCGATTCTCGCGTGTTCGTTGGCTGTATCACTGCTGGCGACGCCGCTGTGTCGTCGGTATGCGTTGAAGAAGAACATCGTTGATCGGCCCGACGATTGGCTCAAACCACATCGCAAGCCGATTCCCTATTTCGGTGGCGTGGCCATCTTTCTCGGGTGGGCGGCTGGGATCATCTGGGCGCTTGTTCTGCTGGATACCGCGCCGGTCGAGGTGATCGAGCCTTCCGCGTCGGCATCGATGGATCGGAAGATGATGATCGGTATCCTGATCGCGGGCGGGGCGATCATGCTGCTCGGGCTTTTTGACGATCTTCGGTTGGCTTCGCCGTGGGTGAAGCTGATGGGTGGGGCGGCTGTGGCGCTTCTGTTGGTGATCGCCGGACTGGGTGATGACACGATCGTGATTCTGTTGCGGTCGACGGGGATCCACGTCAGGGAGCTCCAGGGTTGGCTCGTGTTGGTCTACTCGATACCGCTGACCGTGCTGATCGTGCTGGGCGCGTGCAACGCGACGAACCTGATTGATGGGGTTGACGGTCTGTGCTCCGGTGTGCTGGGGATCATCGCGGCCGGGTTCCTCGTATTGGCGGTCAACCTGCACATGTGGCGCGGATGGCATCCATGGGATTCGCAGCGCGTCGTGCTGTCGCTGGCGATGATGGGGGCGGCGCTCGGGTTTCTTCCCTACAATCGAAACCCGGCCAAGGTTTTCATGGGCGATGCGGGTTCGATGCTGCTCGGGCTCAACTGCGCGGTGATCCTGCTGCTGTTCGCCAAGTCCGCGACGATGCGCTGGATGTTCGGAGCCATCATGGTGTTCGGTCTTCCGCTGGCGGACACGGCACTGGCGCTGGCACGACGGTGGCGCAATCAAAAGCCGATCATGCTGGGGGATCGCAGCCACTTCTATGACCAATTGATCGACCGGGGTTGGCCGGTCAAGAGGGTCGTGAAGGTCAGTTATGCGCTGGCTGTGGTGTTCGCGTTGTTGGGCTGCGTCGTCATCTTCCTCAGACTGCGCTACCTCGTGCTCCTCTACGCGCTGGTCGTCCTAGCCATTGCCGTCACGATCAAGAAGTTCAAGATGGTAAGGCTCGAATCTCCGCGTGACGGATCACACTCCCGGCGAGGTAGTAGTTCCGCGTGATATTATACCGGATCCAGTTCCAGAATGCCGACTCCCCGCCAGCGAGCCGCGGGCTGCCGCGGCTCGCCACGCAGAAACGGGAGATGCTCCAGCGAAAAGGACGGGGTACTCGCGGTGTCTGTTCGGATCACCGGTCAGGGGCGGCTCGTGTCCACATGAAGTTGATACAGATCACCCTTGCGCTCCCAGGACCCGACCGGAGCGACGGTTCTTGGTGAATCCCTGTCCGCGGGCACGAGAACGATCGTCTTTCCGCTATTGACCGCTTCAAGGATGGACTCGGATGTGATGTCATCCGTGTTCCGCACACTCCGCCCGTCCGTGCGAATGGCGTGGTAGCGAATGGCGAACTCAGCCATACGATCTTCCACGAGAATCAGCCCGTCCTCACCCGCGAGGTCAACAGCCTGGCGGCCCATTCTGTCGGCTGACGTTTCCACTACGGACCAGGGCGCGAACAGGTATACACAATCATCGCGATAGGGTTTGTTGTGCGTTACCGATCGCAGCACGTCGAACCTCCGGGCGAAACTGGGAACAAAGGCGTAAACGACCGGCGTCAGGATGAGCAGCAACAGCGCGGCGGCCAGCCCGATTCGTCGCGCGCGACCGGACCCATCTCGAAGCATGACCGCGAAGCCGACACCGCCGAAGATCGCCAGTAGGACATACATCGGAACAAAGAACGTATGCTGATCAACGATGTCGTAACGCATCACGAAGCACAAATGGATCACAAGGCCCGCCGCAAGTGCGCGCCTTGCCACCGCCGGTATGCCGTATCGAGCGGAGCGGGCAATGCCATAGGTGGCGGCTGGGAAAAGTAGATTCGGAAAGCTCAGCAGGAGGAACCCCGCACTGACAACCAGGGCCCGTAGCGATGGCACGATGTTCAGCACTTCATCGGCGTAAGCGTGACCGAACAGGGCCGAGCGGAGCACGTCGCCGATCTGCCCGGTCCGAAACAGCTCGATCACCACCATGCTCGCATAGGGAACCGACCCGATCAGCCACAATACGACGGCGCCGACGGCGTGCCTCATGCCTACACGTTTGCCCAACATGGCGTGGATCGCCACGATGGCGATCACCGGGGTTGTGAGCATCGCGAGGTTGTGGTTGGCGACACCGAGCCCGTTGAACAGACACATCAGCAACAGGTGAACGGGGCGACGAGAATTGGCATACGACACCAGGCACCAGCACTCCGCCGAGAGCAGAGCGGCTGTGAGCGTGTACGTCTCCGCGACCGTGGCCATCTGCCAGAACGTATGTGCCACACCAAGTGAGGCGGCTGCCAGGAGCGAGGCAAACCGGTTCCGCGTCAGCGCGCTTACGCATCCGAAGGTGTTGGCCACAGCCACCGCACCGGCCAGCGAACTGATGAGCGTGACGACAAAACACGGCCCGACCGGAGTCAAGGCCACGAGCAGTCGCCCGAGCCAGTGGTGGAGTGGGTGGCTCAGGGCCAGCCCGAGCGGGTTGACCGATTCACCGGTCACGATGCGAAGGATGTGATGGCCGGAATCCTGCCATTGGGCGCCGCGGTTGGCGGTGAGAGCGTAGACCACAAACGCGGTGAGGAATACCGCAAGCCAGAATCGAAGCGTGTGCGGTCGTCCGCTTCGGTTCACCCGTTCATCTGATGTGGTCCGGCTCTGCTGCATCAGGGGTCCGTCCCTCTGCCACCAAGCAGATACACCATCACCCGCACACCCTACGCAGGTTGCTCAGAGAACACAAGCGAGAGCCCTGATACCGGGCGATGACTTGATGGAAACAGGAACGCCTGCGACACTGGCAACGTGGGCGAAACCGTGTTTGTCCGTGGCGATGGGGGCCAAGGCTCCGACTGGACGTACGGCATGGGGATCAACATCTAATGGATGACCCTTCGCGCGTTGGTGTGATCTTCGACATGGACGGCGTGCTGATTGACTCAGCCGAACCGCACTATCAAAGCTGGCGGCTTTTGGGGCGGGAGTGCGGATGCGAGGTCACGCGCGAGCTGTTTGCCGCCACATTCGGCCGGCAGAACCGTGATATCGTCCCCATCCTGTTCGGCGAGATGCCCGGGGAACGGCTCTCTGCGCTCTCCGATCGCAAGGAGGAACTCTACCGGGAACTCGTCCGCGACGATCCTCCGATCGTTCCCGGCGCGATCGAACTTGTTCGCGGGTTGAGCCAGGCCGGGGCGCACCTGGCGGTCGGATCATCCGGCCCGCCGGCCAACATCGAGCTGGTGCTCAACGCGATGGGTGTGGCTGATCTGATGTCGGCCGTTGTCACGGGTGACGACGTGACACGAGGGAAACCCGATCCGCAAGTGTTCGCGCTTGCCTGCGGGCGACTTGGCTTGTTACCGGCGCGGTGCGTTGTGATCGAGGACGCGCCGGCCGGCGTGCAGGCTGCCAGGTCAGCCGGGACGAAAACCGTGGCTGTCATGCTTCACCATCCTGCCGAGGCGTTCGACGGTCCGGACCTGGTCGTGGGGCGCCTGGCTGATCTGTCGGTCGAGCGACTCCTGTCTCTTGCCCGGAGGGCGTGAGATCGACGCCATGAGACGGCATCGACCGATCACTCCGCCACAGCGCGCAAACCCCTATCAAACAAAGGCCGGAGCGATGCCGTGCGAACGGATGCGGCGGGAAATGAGAAAGCCACCGGTCTGCACGAGAGCGTCCGACAGCGTTCGTCCTGACAACCTCAGCTGTTCCAGTGCCGACCGACAGTCAAGCTTGAAGACTGGCCCGGATGGTGTATTCGGGAGCCACAGGGGTGTCGCGACTTCAGCCCGGCCCGTTTCACCTCGGTGATTTCGCCTTCGGCGTCACTGGGCCGCGAGATTGGCGCAGACGAACTCCTTGCCGTTCCGAGCGTAAACATGTCTGTCAGCAAAGGCCGGGTGAGACCACACCACGCCACCCCGACGGGAGGGGTATTGGTCGCGCGTCGGATCGATGAGCCTGGCTCGGCTGATCTCCCGGTATTCACTTGGCGAAAGCCGGGCGCCCGACACGCCCGAGCGGTAAGCTCACGCTGACCATCAGCGGAGGGAGCATGGTGAAAGAGAAACTGTTCGGCATGCTCGACCGCCTACGCCCCGCGGCGTGATGCAAATCGGTCAGATTTATGCAACGTTGGGGTCTAATCGAGCCGTTCCTCCAGCTTGCCTCGGATCGAGTCCGGAATAGACCGGGGTTGAAACTGGTCGTCGGCGATCATGCAGTACACTGCGGTCATTCGCCCAAGGGCGATTCGCTTTCCCGTGCACCGAAACTCCACTTCGTAGGTGACTGATTTCCGTCCGACTTTCACAACGCGAAGGGCCAACTCCAGCTCGTCGTCGAAACGCACCGTGGCGAAGTGCTCGCAGCTCGTGGCGACGCGGGGCCAACTGATCTCTCCCCGGCCGACGCCCATGACCACGCGAACGCCCAACGAGCGCCAGAACGCGTGCTCCGTCTCCTCCATGAATCGATAGTAGTGGGCGAAGTAGAGCACGCCGGCGCGATCGGTCTCCGAAAAATGAACCCGTCGGGTCAGCACAAATTCCCGTGGCATGTCGGCCTCCGATGATAATACACTCTGGAATCCAACTCCGGCCAAAGACTCGGCAAGGAATCACCAATCACATCTACAGCAGTCTCAATTCAAGTGTAGCGTCGCCCCTTGTGGGCGGCGCCCGATGGCCATTGACGTCCGGCGTCGGGGGCAAGCCCCGACGCTACATGTTGAGTGAAAGCGCTCCAGTGTTTGACCACGCATGAATTCGCGGGATGGGTGGAGCCGAAGAGTGTGCCACTGCTCTTGAGCAGTGCGGAACTTCGACCTGTGGATTGACACTGCTCGAGAGCAGTGCCACACCAACCCGCAGATTGAGGATTGCCTGCACACTAGTCCACTTCCTGCTCTTCGGGCGCGTCTTCTGCGGTGGCAGATTCTTGTGCTTTGGCAGTTTGTCTCATACGCCTGCGGCGGACAATGAACCACACTACAGCGGCGATCGCTACCAGCGGGGCGGCGACGGCGCCACCCGCTTGCCCCCAGGCGGAGAACAGGAGAATCTTGTTGATCAGCCCGGCATGTTGCTCGTTCGTCTTCGGAAGCGCGTCGGCGTACTCGGCTGCGTGATGCAGCAAGCTTACTGCCAGTGACTCCGTCGGGATCTCCTGATGACAGGACAGGCAGAGGCCTTTCCGATCCATGTTGTTCCGCTCTTTGTCATTCAGCGGCCGCGAGCCACTGAAGTGATGACCGACGGTTTGTAGTTGCCTTCCGTCCTCGGTGACGAAGCGCGACCAGTCCGCCCCCAATCCTTCGATCGGCTCGATTTGCGCTCGCGCACTTTGCGGCAACACCTCGCCGTCCGCGGTCATGAGATCAACCGTGAGGGGCTCATCCCACGGGCGATTGAGCCTGCCACCGCCGATTCCGTACCCCAGTGCCTTTTCCGACATGTGGCAGGACTCACAGGAGCGGGCATGTCCAATCGTGTGAGGTTGAGCGGGACTCATATCGATCCCGAGTTGTCCCTCCGCGTCGGCTCCCTCCGTTCCCGGTGCGGTGCGGAAGATGTGGTTCTTGACGATTGTCTCGCCGTCAGGACCGATCACGGTCGTAGACACCTGGCATCCGGGTATGGCCGGCGTAACCCTGTGCTCGCCATTGACGGCCAGGGGCGGGTCCTCCCAACGAAGATAGGAACGCTGCTCCTTGACGCGCCCTGGGATGAACGTGTCGTATCCCGATTCACCATCATCGGCAGCGTGCTCTTCATCTTTATGCTTGTGTCCCGCGGCCACCCAGTCAAAAGACCTGGCCCCTTCGGAGTAGTCTATCTTGACGTGGCAGCCGTAACACTGTGGCGCCCACGTTGCATGACACGCGTAGCACTCCATGGTGTCCATGTGTAGGCCAATGGCGCACATAGCCACTCGGGGCTCAGTCGCAAGCAGATCCTCGGACTTCAGGAGCTTCAACGGCTTCAGCTCGAGGTCCTTGCCGCCCGCAGTGTGAACGACGACGTGGTTGCCCTTGCGAACCACCTCCGGGAACGGATTCCCCCGGGCCGAAATCAGGTAACCCTCATCCGAAGCGTATTCCGTGCCTTCGGCCAAGGGTGAAGGGAGCCCGCGAGCAACCCCGCGTGGCTCGCCCGTCTTGGGGGGCGGGCCAAACTCGTCCATGAAGCCCAGCGGCAACTCCCAAGGGTACGCGTCGGGCGTGCCATGACAATCGGTGCACTCGATCTCAACCTGGGCGAGATTCGCCCCGGCCAAGAAGCCGTCGCCGTGAACGTCGATCGAGGTATGGCAATCCTGGCATATCATGCCCTTCTGGTAGTGGATGTCCTCCTGCATCGCAATGTAGTGCTTGGTATGCAGGGCAAGTTGTCCGCCGCCGCCTTCGGTGTAGGGGGATGTGTAGGCGCTTTCCATCAGGCCCTGGAATGAGACGCCGATGCGCTTCCCGCGGTCGTGGCATGTCGTGCAGGTCTCCACGGGAATCCCGCTGTAGGTCTTGCCATGCACAATGACCTTCGCTTCTCGACTGGACTGGATAGAGTGAACCAGCGGGTGTCCCGGTTCACTCTTGGGGATTGAGGGATCGCCACCTTCGTACAGCCCCTCGTTTCCGTAAGGGATATGGCAGGCGGAGCAACCCATGCCACGATAGTCACCTCGCTCTTGCCGACCTTTCACGGCCAAGTGGCAGCGCTGGCACTCGCTACGATGGTACGTGAAGCCTGCCTGTTCGGGATGATCGGCCAGCAAGGCCAGGTCGGTGGGTGCTTGCGGCATCGTTGCCTGGGAATCCGGAAACGCGCCGGGCTCCGCCGCCTTGAGACGCTCCATGTAGGCCCGATACGCCTCCGTGCCCAAGCGTTCACTCGGGTCATCCGGATTCTCAGCGTCGTAGTTTCCCCAACGGTGTTCGTATCCTTCGAGTGAACCGAATGCCCACGCCGTTCCCTGAATCTTACCCCCCTCCGTCATCATCAGGCCATTCCATTGTGTCTCGACGTGGTCGACATGACACGGGCCGCAGGTGAACTCATTGATCCATGGGCTGCCGGGGTCGGGATAGAAATCCTCTCCTCCGTGAGCGACTTCCTTTGTTGTCGCCGTCGGGTCGCCGCCATGGCAGACAACGCACCCGGCAGGGTCACCCAGCCCGCGTCCCATGGCCACGATCTGTCGCATCATGTCGCTTTCGGGATCTCGAATCGGCTCGATGCCCAGATGGCAGGGGAGACAACCTGGTTTGTCGACAGCGGAGTCGGATGTTTGACCATCCACCCGAGGTGGACACGCATATATCGCAAGGGCAAGTATCGCGATGAACAACCACCGTGTCATTGCAGTTCTCCTCGTTGCAGTCTGGTCAGTCCGTGCCGCGGGCTGCCGCAAGGCGGCTTTGCCGCCGCCCGCGCGGACGCCCGACTTCCGAACAGACGTCACCAATACTCGAACCACCGCGCAGACTGAAGTCTGCGGCTCGCTAAGATAGTCGCCCCTGAAAAAGCCTGATCGTTCTATAATCGCAGTGTTTTTCGTCGTTG
>CBDUZO010000046.1:0-32631 GCA_965371725.1 uncultured Phycisphaerales bacterium | reverse complement strand
TTCGCACGGTGGTGTGGGAGGACGGCGGGGGCAACCCCGCCTCCTACCCGATTCCCTCCAGAGGGCGTCGCGTTCGTGGGCCGGGCCATGCACCGGCAAGCCAGGTCCGGCCCGTATACTTTGTGCCCCGCGCTACATTCCCTATCATGGCTGCATGGCGCTGGTGACCGTACAAAATGTGACCAAGCAGTTCGCCACCCAGATGGTGCTCCAGGATGTGTCGTTCGAGATGCATCCCGGCGAGACCGTCGGGCTGATCGGCGCGAACGGCGTGGGAAAGACGACCCTCTTCCGGGTGATCGCCGGTGAACTGCCCCCCGACACCGGTACGGTTACGACAGCCAAGGGACTCGGTGTCGGATTCCTCAAGCAGGAACCCGACATCGCCCTCGACCGAACCCTCCACGACGAGGTCGGCAGCGTTTTCAGCGATCTGCTCGAGCTCGAGGGGAAGCTGCACGACCTTTCGGATCAAATGGCCGCCGCCTCGGGCAACGGCGTCGAACTCTCCAAGTTGATGGAGCAGTACGAGCGCGTCAACGCCCGCTTCATTACAGCCGGCGGGCACACGTTCGAAACCAGGCTCAACGAGATTCTCGGCGGGCTCGGGTTTCACGAGGCGGATCGGGTCAAGCCCATGGCCCAGCTCTCCGGCGGGGAGAAATGTCGGGCTGCCCTGGCGAAGCTGCTCCTGCGCGATCACCGACTGCTTCTGCTCGATGAGCCCACCAACCACCTTGATATCGACGCGGTGCGGTGGCTCGAGAAGTTTCTCGCGGGTCATCACGGCTCAGCCCTCATCGTCTCGCACGACCGTTACCTGCTCGATCGTCTCTGCGATCGGATCATCGAGCTGGAGCGATGCCGCGTGGCAAGCTACCCCGGCAACTACAGCAACTATGCCCAGGCCAGGGAGATTCGCCTTCTCACTCAGCAGCGTCAATACAGGAAGGATGCGGAGTTCATCGCCAAGGAGAGGGCGTTCATCGCCAAGCACCTCGCCACGCAGAGGACAAAGGAGGCGCAGGGCCGCCGCAAGAGGCTCGATCGACGGCTGAAAGCCGGAGAGTTCGTTACCGAGACGCCCACCGCCCGCCGCACAGCCAAGATCCGCTTCCACAAAGCCGAGACGACTTCCAATACCGTGCTTCGCTGCGACGGACTCTGTATGGCGTTTGACGCCAGACCGTTGTTCACCGACCTGAGCCTCCAGGTCCCACCGGGCCTGCGGCAGGGCATTACGGGTCCGAACGGAACCGGCAAGACCACGCTGCTGCGGATCATCCTGGGTGAGGTGAATCCCACCGGCGGAACCTGGTCGCTCGACCCGAGGCTTCGCATCGGTTACTACGCACAGGAGGAGGGCGAATGGGATCCCGACCGGGCGATCGTTGACGAGGTCCGGGCGGCCCGCTCGGAATTCTCCGAGCAGGATGCCCGGTCCTACCTCGGCCGTTTTCTGTTCAGCGGCGATGACGCGCTTAAGACACTCGGTCAGCTTTCCGGCGGCGAACGGTCGCGCATCCGGTTGATCACGCTGATCCTCCAGCAACCCGATTTGCTGATCCTCGATGAGCCGACGAATCACCTGGATATCCCGTCGCGCGAGGCCCTGGAAGCAGCGCTCGAGGAGTTTCAGGGCGCGATCATCGTCGTAAGCCACGACAGGTATTTCCTCGATCGCATTGTCGATCGCCTGCTGGTCATTCGACGTGAGGGACATACGCTGATCGACGGCAACTACTCGACCTATGTCGAACAGGTGGAGCGACGGCGGGCCGTCGACAGGGAGCAGACGGCCACCGCGCGGCGAAAGGCCCGGCGGGCGGGGCGCAAGAAGGACCGGCCGAAGTCGGGACCGTCACCCTACGACCGCCTCTCCGTCGATGATCTCGAGGTCCTGGTGATCGAGCTCGAGGAACGATTGGGCGAGCTGCACATGCGATTCGGCGATCCGCAGATCTACAAGGACCCCGATCGTCTGGCTGAGTTGAAGGAGGACGTGGAGGCGACGGAGCGGGAGCTGGCTGACGTCGATACCGCCTGGCAGGAACGCGTCGACAACCAATAACATGAAACGTCAAAAAGTCGAAAAGTCAAAATGTCGAAACAGCAAAACGGCAAAACAGCAAGGCGTCAAAGCGTCGAAACGTCCAAACGGCAAAATGGCAAAATGTCAAAACGTTGATGATGCCTTCGCCATCATCGGCGACGAGATGCGCGTGCACAAGGGGCGGAGCGTCATCGCTGTAAGTGTCGATGAGCGAACGCATTATCTCAAACGCTTCTGGCTTACACCGTCTCAACTGTTCAAGCGTCACGTCGCGCGCGGGTTTCACGAATTGCGCATGATCGATTGGCTTAACGGGAATGGGTTCGCAGGGCCGAAGATCGTCCGTCGGGGGCACGCGGGTATCGGTCCGCTGGCCACGCGACTTTTCTTTCTCATGGAAGAGGTGCCCGATGAGCTTCCTCTCGAAACCGCCTGGCGAAAATCTCCCGAGGATGCTGACGCGATCCTGGCTGATCTGGCCACGTTCGCAGCCAAGTTGCACGATGCGGGTTTCACCCACACCGACTTCTCCGAGCGACACATACTTGCCGGACGAGGATCAACCGGCTGGACGTTCCGCCTGATCGACGTCGAGCGAGCACGCCTGGGAAGGGTCAGCGACAACCTGGCCGCCGCCGATCTGGCCACTCTGGCGGCGAGCATCCTGGACGAGGATCTGAAGGACCGGATCAAAGCGGGCTTCCTCGACGACTACGTCAACAAGCGGGGCACACGATCATCGAACAACGACTTTCGAGACCTGTTCACCCGCGCAGAACCGACCAAGGACTTTTACTAGAGCGTTTTCGGGAATTGTGTAGCGGAACCCCCCTTTCATCCCCCCTTGACAAGGGGGGAAAGAGGGGGGTCGGTCGCCACACAAAAACAGACTTTGCTATAAAAGCATGGGGAACGGACCGGGAAGAAACGTGTGGATATGGGAATGACGACGGAACCGACCGGGAACACGCAAGCGCACTACCGGCAGGAGACCATCGACCTTCCCGATGGTTTCAAGGCGACCGTGCTGACCGGAGGAGAGCTTATCTGTCGGATTGACGGATCACCCGCGACGCTTCCTTCCGCAGGGGAATGGCGTGAGCCGCTGACGAAACTGATCACCAACCCGGACACCTTGCCCGAGTGCGAGGTGCTCAAGCACTCAAACACGACGCAGGTTCTCCGCTCGCGCCTAACGTTCCAGTCCGGCGTTGTGGACGTCATCTGCAAAAGAACGATAGCATCGCGCACGCTCGATCGGTGGGCGTGTCGACTTGCCGGATCACGGGCACGCCGGAACATGAACCGTGCCTTCAAGCTCATGAGCGCCGGTATCGGCACCGCGCTGCCCTTGGCGCTGATCGAGAGACCAGGCTCGCCGCAGGACGCCTGGCTTGTCACGGAGACCATTCCCAACGCCGTTGACCTCGATCGACTTGTGCTGATGCACTTGCCCACGCTCGATACCGTGGGCCGGCGCAAGCTGAAAAGCGCGCTGATTTCCACACTGGTCGACACTCTCCACCGAATACGGACGCACCACTTGCACCACCGCGATCTGAAGGCGTCGAACTTCCTCATCACGGACTGGGAAGGTCATGATGTTCAGCCGCGCGTCTGGATCGTCGATCTGGACGGCCTGCGCCTGCGGCGAAGGACGACCGGTCGAGCGAGTTGGCAACCGCTGATGCGACTTGCCGCCAGCCTGGCGGGTTACTCCGTCATCACCCGTACCGACCACGCCCGCTTCCTCAGGCTTTGGCTCGCACGAATCGGGGTCCCCGCCGCGGAATGGAAACGCCATTTCCGCAGACTAAGCGTTAGGGCCACGGATTACGTTCGCCGTGCCCGTCAGCGCAAACGACACAAGCTGGACGGTTACGACGGCAGCCCGTAACGCGCCCGAGGCTGTGAGTTTGCCGACTTACGGACCACGCTTTCAGCAAACGCACTTGTCGCGTAGAATTCTCGCCCGATATGCCGATACGCGCGCTGCACGTAGTCGAGTCGCTTGAGCCCCGGGCGGGGTCCGTCGCCGTCTGCCTGCGCGAGCTCCCGAAGGTATTGCGCCCGACGATCGAGTCGGAAACCGTCACAGCCGACGGGAGCGGAACGGATGGCCTTTCGCCCGGCACACTTCACGACCTTGACCGATTCGACGTCGTACACATACACGGTTGGGGCACGGACCTGACGCGGGACATGGCCACACTGTCCCGCAAACGGGGCAAGCCCTACATCATCTCACCGCTCGGATCACTGACCTACGGGCCCTACCGCAGGCGTACATTCAAGGACAGGTTGCGCTGGACCTTCGGAGAGAAGGCCCTGGTCCGCTCGGCCTCGGACGTCACGGCTGTGAATGAACGCGAGCGAGGAGCACTCCGGAATGACGGTGTCCAGAGAATACGCGGCCAATCCTGGTACGGCGTGGACTTCGCCGAGTACCGGAAGGACCCCGACGAATTCGTCTTGTTGCCCGATCCGCTTGACGGCCGTTGCCTTCTCATGCTCGGACCGATCCATCCCATCGAAGGCTGCGTTGTGCTGCTCAAGGCGTTCGCCGAGCTTGGAAGGGACACCGACGGGTGGCACGTCGTACTGGCAGGGCATGAAACGGGCGCGTACCGTCACATGCTCGAAGCGGCTGTTCGGCGAAAGGGTGGTACGGACCGCGTCATGTTCGCCGAGGCACCCGACATTCCCACGCAGCGGGCCTGGTTGAAACGCGCGTCGATTGTGGCAGTCCCGAGGTTGCATCTCGGCCTGTCCGCCTCCATCATCCAGGCGATTGCCTCCGGCGTTCCGGTGTTGGCCACGGACCTGGTCGCACCGCCGTTGGTGGACGGCGTTATCCGAGTGTGCGGCCCGAGTCGCTTTGAGATCAAAGAGGCGTTGCGATCGATGGTCAAGCTATCCGATGATGAGCGGACTGCGATCGCGGAACAAGCTCGCGAGACGGGGCGCACGATCTACGATTCGCTCTCGACGTCGTTTCTGTCCCGGTATACAAGCCTTTACGAAGCTGTCGTGTAGAAGAACCGGATGGACCCAAAGCTCATCTCCGTTGACGCCCGCGACCGGCCGAAGGATCGATCCTTCCATGCGCGGGAGTTCAAACGTCTCGTCGCGCTGGTGTGGCCTCATCGCGCCGTGCTGACGCTCGGGCTGCTCGCCACGGTTGTCTTCGTGTTCCTGCACATGGCCAGCCTCGGCGGTGCGTTTCCCGTCTTCAGGATTCTCCTGGAGCAGGAGGGCCTGGGCGGCTGGGCGGACCGGACCATCGCCGGTGATCGCGTCGGGGCCACGCTCGGGCTTTCCGGAGGCGGCGAGGTCGTTCGCGTCACTGCTATCGATGATGCGTCTGCGGCTGCTGCCGGCGGCGTTTGCCTGGATGACACGATCGCCGATCCGGCAGACCGCCCAATCCATGCCCTGTTGCACG
Source organism: uncultured Phycisphaerales bacterium (assembly GCA_965371725.1). Classification (GTDB taxonomy): domain Bacteria; phylum Planctomycetota; class Phycisphaerae; order UBA1845; family UBA1845; genus CBDUZO01. Next base: position 27,133 of record CBDUZO010000046.1, on the reverse strand, counting down.
ATCTCGCTGATGCCGATCCCGGTCAGACCGTAACGATTGTCGCAACCGACTCGCAGAACAACCGTCGAACCATCGAGATCGCACCGGGCGACCTTGACGCTCCGTACCGGATGCTTCGCTGGGCGTCGTCGTTCATCCCGCCCGACGCCGACACGCCCTCAGGCAAGCTGCACACGCTTGGTTGCATTCTGGTCGGGCTTGTCCTGTTGGTCATCGTAGCCAACGTGTTCCGCTACATCGGCGAAGTGCTGATCGCCCGATGCGTCCTCCTGGCGGTGATGGGCCTGAGAACGCAACTTTACCAGCACACGCTTCAGCTTCCGATGTCCTTCTTCGCCGGTCAGCCGACGGCGGATATCGTCACGCGCTTCGTCCAGGATATTCAGGAGATTCAGCGCGGGTTGTTGACGCTGTTCGGCAAGTTCATCCGTGAACCGCTCAAGGCCCTGTCCATCCTGGCGCTCGCCCTGATCACCGACTGGCGCATCACCCTGACGATGATCGTCGTTGTGCCGATCGCCGTCACGATCTTCATGCTCGTTGGGCGCAGCGTGAAGAAGGCCAACCGCAAGTTGCTGCAAGCATACGGTGCGATGATCGGCGCGTTGACAGCCAGCCTTCAGAACCTTCGCGTCGTCAAGGCCTACACCGCCGAGGATCATGAGCGCGAGCGCCTTCGACGTGTCGATCTGAAGGTGCTCAAACAGCAGTACAAGCTCGCCAGGCTCCAGGCCTTTGTCAGCCCGATGATCGAAACCCTGGCCATTGTGGCCGGCAGTTTCGTGACCGTCTGGCTTGCCGGCCGCGTCCTCAACCATGAGCTCGAAGTGTCCAAGTTCGCCTACCTCGGCGGGATACTGGCTGTGCTGTTTGATCCGCTGCGCAAGCTGACGGACGTCTACGTCCGCCTGCAGCGATCGACAGCCGGAGCCGAACGCATCTTCCAAGTCACCGATCATCCGGTCGAGAGCGACCTTTCCACGTCGCAGACCGAGATCAAACCGCTCGAAAAGAGCATCGAGTTGATCGACGTCACCTTCACCTATCCCGGCGCGGAGACCCCGGCGCTGAGGGACGTCACACTATCGATCCAAAAGGGCGAGACGCTTGCGATTGTCGGGCCGAACGGGTGCGGAAAGACCACCTTGGTCAGCATGTTGCCGAGGTTCTTCTCGCCCGATTCCGGAAGGATTCTGTACGACGGCGTCGACATCCGCGGAGCATCGCTCAAAAGTCTTCGCACGCAGATCGGTCTGGTGAGCCAGGAGGCGATTGTCTTTGCGGGCACGCCGACGGAGAACATCGCCTACGGCCAGGCGGATTTCGAGCAGGCCGCGGCGGAGGACGCCGCGCGACGAGCCTTCGCCGATGAGTTCATCCGAAACATCCCCGGCGGCTACCAAGCCGATCTTGGCGAGCGCGGCTCGACGCTCTCGGGCGGTCAACGGCAGCGGCTCGCCATCGCTCGTGCCATCTTCCGCGATGCGCCGATTCTGATCTTCGACGAGGCGACAAGCCAGGTGGACACGGAATCGGAACGGAAGATCCAAAACGTCCTGCGCGAGTTCTCGAAGGACCGAACGACGTTGATCATCGCCCACCGGTTGAGCACGATCCAGTTCGCCAAAAAGATCGTCGTCATGGACGCCGGGCGGATCATCGACATCGGCCACCACAAAGACCTCTTCGCCCGCTGCCTGCTCTACCGTACCCTCTGCGAAACGCAGTTCGGCGGCGGAGCATGAGAAAAAACCGAGCCGCGGAGTGTGAGAAGAAACCGAGCCGCGGACTTCAGTCCGCGCGGAGTTGGTGTCCCATTCCTCACGACAGGTGAAGGTCGGTAGGGTGGGCATTGCCCACCAGGTTATCATCCATCCGCCGTCGGTGGGAATTGCCCACGCTACGCCTGCGGGTGCCCCATTCTTCGCGTAGCGAAGGGTGGGGGACGGATTGAACAGCCGAAGACGTCTCGAACAACCGTCCATTCCCCACCCTTCACCTTCGGTGAAGAATGGGGCACCCACCGCTGTTTTTCACGACAGGTCCATTCCCCACCCTTCACCTTCGGTGAAGAATGGGGCACCCACCGCTGTTTTTCACGACAGGTCGGTAGGGTGGGCATTGCCCACCAGGTTATCATCCATCCGCCGTCGGTGGGAATTGCCCACGCTACGCCTGAACATACCCCATCAACTTATACGCCAATCGGGCGGCCATAAACTCGGTGACGACCTGGCCGGGGATGGGCATGACCTCCACGACGTCAGCCGCCACAATCCGCTTCTCGCCTGCGATGAGGTGCAACAGGCCTGTCACTTGATACCAGTCCAGCCCGCCGGGCTCGGGCGTGCCGGTTCCCGGTGCGTACGCCGGGTCGAAACCGTCAATGTCGATCGTGACGTAAACGGTGTCGCCCAGGCCATCGAGCACCCGATCGACCCAATCATCCTCCATCATGCAGTCGCGGGCTGTGATGGGCTTGATCTTCGCCCGCTTCATGAAGCGATGCTCTTCAAGCGAAACGTTGCGAATCCCGACCGGTGTTACCGACGCGCCGAGCTCGATGATCCGCCGCATCACGCACGCATGGGAATAGCGGCTTCCCTGATAGCGGTTTCTCAAATCGCAGTGGGCGTCGATTTGAAGAACCGAGAGCTTCTTGTGCTGGGTCATCACAGCCCGGACCAGCGCCGAGCTGATCGAGTGCTCGCCGCCGAGAGCGAGGAGGAACTTTCCATCACGGACGATGCGCCGGGCGCGCTTGAACAGGCTCTCGTGCATCGCCTCAGGCCCGCTCGCCGCGGGTTCGACAGGATCGAGCGTGGCGATCCCGGCCCGGTAGCACTCCGCTTCGAGCTCCTCATCGAACAGTTCCACCTGCTGTGACGCCTCGATGATCGCCGCCGGACCGCGGCGAGAACCGGACTGATACGTGGCTGTCGCGTCATAGGGAACCGGCAGAACCGCGAACCGCGACGTCTTGTACGTGCTCCACTCGGGTTCGAGGCCCAGGAAGTTGTTCGCAGCCGTGTTCATGTCGTGTGTTCTTATACAAGATCCAGTTCCAGAATGCCGACTCCCCGCCAGCGAGCCGCGGGCTTCAGCCCGCGCGGACCCGAAACTGCGGGAAGACGCCAGCAAACCTGATGCGACGAATCGGCACTATCAAACTGCCCTTGGTATTACATGTGACCCCGGAGACGATACGCAGGGGCCGATACTGCACAGACTACCTTCCCCCCTTACCAAGGGGGGATAGAGGGGGGTTCATGCAGACGGAGAAGAACCTCACCCAACCCCTCCTTGTCAAGGAGAGGAGGAAGAAACACCTTCACATCTCTGGAAGCCGCGCGGACTCCCGACAAAGTCGGGACAGGTTCCGTCCGCGGCTCGCTTGCGTCGCTCTCCTCGGTCGGCCCCGACAGGATCCACGTGTGGGCTGGCGATCGTTGGTCAAACCAGCATCACTTCTCGCAGAAGTACTCCGGATGTTGCGCGCGCAGCTTCGGGTTCGCAGCCGCCGTCTCCTTCAACACCTTCACCATCTCATCAATCCGTCTCAGCAGACGCCGATGAGGCCGTTTCTTCGCCCGAACCAACGCGTATTGTGCGACCAACGGGAACGTCAGCGACGCGCAGGAGTAGACGACGACGTTGTTCTTATGCGCATCCTTCAGCTTTCCCCAACTACGGGCCTCCGACGGCGTCGCGCCCGAAAGCCCGCCCCATTGCGGCGAGTCGGTCGTCAGTTGCAGGAAGTAGTCGTGCCCACCTTTGGACTTATCGAGAAGCATCTGGTGAAGCATCGGCTGCGTTTGCATGTAGAAGTTCTTCGGCGACCCGCCGCCAACCCCGACCACACCGTTGAGGTCCGCGTCACGAACGATGGCAGCCGTCTCGATCACGTCCAGAATCGGGTTCAGAGGAATAGGCTCGTCGAACAGATGCGGTATGACCAGGTTCATCCCGATGGACGAGTCGCCCGGTGCCGAAGTGTAGATCGGTACCTCATACTTCGCCGCGGCGGCCAGCATCGACTTCCTCGGATGCGGCGCGGTCTCTTGAATCGCCCGGCCCAGGCTGTGATGCAACGTAGCCGTCGAGAACGGGCAGGACTTGTCCAACTGCGCGACCGCATCGAGGATCACCTTGTCGGTGGCCATCAACGTATCGTCGTCGGCGATGAAGACGTCATAAATCCGCGCGACGCCCTCATCCGCCAAAGCGTTGTCGTCAACGTCCGGACTTCCCTGAACCATGGGGAACTCGAACGGGCGATGCAGGTCGTGATAGAGGTTGGCTCCGGTCGAGATGATGAAATCGACGAACCCATTCTCAATCAAGGATACCAGTACGCCGCTCATGCCGATCGGCGTCATCGCGCCGGCCAGTGTAATCCCCACGGTGGCGCCCTCATCGAGCATGCGGGCGTAAAGATGAGCACCCTCAGCCAGGTTCCTCGCGTTGAACCCGCTTCCGGCGAAAACATTGTCGATCATGTCCGCCACGGCTTCGCTGCCCGCAAGCTGCAGCGGCTCAATCATCGGCGCATCGAGCCAATCCCTCCGTCCGGGACACGTACTACGATGATCATGCTCGTGCATGGCGTTGCCCGATCCACTCGATCGTCAGGGAATAAGGACAGCCGCGGCCACGGCTGTCGTCCACAGGCCGTTCTTGTTACCCTCCACGGTTTGCACACTCGCGCGGGTTCGGACGATCAGACCTTTGGTCTGATAGATCTCCTTCTGCTCGTTGTACGCCCGGTCGGGGTCAAGGTCGATCCCGAGCGTTGTGGCCAACATGCTGGCGGCCATGTCCTCGACGTAGTCCGCGCAGGCGCGCCGGGTCATACCGAAGCCGTGATGCTCGGAGATGTAGCCGTACTGGTCCTTGCTCGCGGGAATGGCCAGACCGATTCCCGCACAGACCAGCCGGTTCGGCTCATTCGTCTGGGAGTCCGCAAGGACGCAAAAGACAATCTCTCCCGGAACGAGGTGAGCGATCCCCCTCGCGCGGGAGATGATCTTGCAGTGTGGCGGGTAGATACTGCTGACCCGCACGAGGTTGAAACCGGCAATCCCCGCATCGCGGAGTGCCTCCTCGAACGACTGGAGCTTCTGGAGGTGCTTGCCCAGCCCTTTGGTAAAGAACATCTGCTTCGGTACGAGTGGTTCTTGCAACGCACGAACTCCCGAATGGCGCCAAGGAAAACGGGAGCGGGATTATAACGATTCTTCGGCCGGACTCAAGCGGGCACCCCAACGGGCCTTTCAGAGGGGTGCAGGCATCTTTTGGCACTTTGGTCTGCATGCTCAGCGGCGTGGTGCCGTCCCGGAGGGACGATGCGAGAATAGCCCAACGCAAACAGCCGATCGGGGGCGTCAAAGGAAATCTGTGCCCCCCTCGAAGCCGAACCGCCGCGCTAATCAGATTCGCCCACGGCCAGAAGATGCTCGATGTGGGGTCGAATCGCCCGAAACGCCTTCCCACGATGACTGAGGCGGTTCTTTGTGTCCGGACTCAGCTCCGCGGCTCTGACTCCGTGCGTCGGCACGAAGAAGTACGGATCGTACCCGAACCCGTTCGTGCCACGCGGCTCATCGACAATCAGGCCCTCCCACGTTCCGAACGTCCTGCCGAGCACACCCGACGGAGCGGCCAGCGTGACCGCGCAGCAGTAGTGGGCTGTGCGCTTGTCCGGCGGTACACCGGTCAGGTCGGCGATCAACCGAGCATTGTTCGCCTCCGGGTTCGCCTCAGGGCCTGCATAACGGGCTGAGTATACGCCCGGTCCTCCGTCGAGTGCGTCAACCGCCAACCCCGAATCGTCCGCGAGCGTCCACTCTCCCGTCAGTCGGGCATAGTGCAGCGCTTTGAGATCGGCGTTGCCCTCGAACGTGTCGGCGTTCTCGATCGCTTCCGGCAAATCAGGATAGCCCTCGAGCGTCGTCAGCCCGACCGGCAACCCGGCCAGGATCGCACGAACCTCTCGCAACTTGTCGCGGTTTGTCGTCGCTATCAGTAGGGTTCGCGGTCTTGCCACCAGGTGTCCCAATCTCGATCCGAAGGGGTTTCCACAAGTCGGGACGGGACGCGCACCATCTCGCCCCTGTCGCTCCTCGCGCGATAGATCCGACCGTTCAGGCGGTCGTACGTCTTGTTCCTCGCGCGATAGATCCGACCGTTCAGGCGGTTGTACTTCAGTAGCTCATCGCGCTGCATGGCCGTCACTTCGCCACTGTAATACCGCCTGCCATCGGCCACTTGGATCACCGCGTCCGCGCCGAACGCACCAACGGTCACCACGCTACAGCCCGGACCATGGTGGTAATACGCCTCGTAGCCTTTCTTGCGCAGCTCCTTGCAGTACTCAGCCGCTGCCAGCTTAAAATCCCAGAACTCATTCGTCGGCTCGAACGCCGCCACCTGCAGCGAATAGACCGCGTCCACCTTGGAGAGCATCCAGTCCGGATGACCCGCGTCCGGCGTGGGAACGCGGACAATTCGGGCTGTGAGGAAGTAGTACTGACCCGACTGCCGGTTGCCGAGTTGCTTGATGGTATCGATGTTCGCCCGCAGCCGCTTCGGGATGGATCGCTTGCCCGTCTTCGGATCGGTGCGACGGTAGTAGACGCCATAGTACAGACGCGCGACGTCGTCCGGATCATCCATGAGCACGATGTCGTCCGATCGAATGCTCGGCGTCCGCCTCAATGTTCCGGTGATCTGTCCTATGCGATCCAGACGCTCAGGCCCGCGGACTTCCATGCACAGAATGGTCCACGGTGATCCCTTGGGGCCGAACACCGAGCCCGCCGGTTTCACGCGAAAGCCGGAATCACTGCGCGGCGCCGTCGCACAACCGCACGCGACAAGAAGCATTGCACCGACAATGCACGCATATCGGAACCGAATGTCCGACATGAACGGCGTAACCTCTGTCATCGCAGACGCCTGCGCAACGCCTTGCGCTGCATCTCGACAAGACGTTTGATCCCACGTGTCGCCAGCTTCAGCAGCTTGTCCAGTTCCGGCCGCGTGAACGTCGTTCCCTCACCCGTGCCCTGAACCTCGATGAATCGCCCGGACCCGGTAGCCACCACGTTCATGTCGACCCCGGCCCCTGAATCCTCGGCATAGTCAAGGTCCAGAAGCGCGCGGCCGCCCACGAGACCCACGCTGATCGCAGCCACCTCGTCAAGGACCGGTGACTCCTTGATCCGTTTCTCGCGGCGCGCCACGCGGATCGCATCGCACATGGCGACGTAGGCGCCGGTAATGCCGGCCGTTCTGGTTCCGCCGTCCGCCTGGAGCACGTCACAGTCGATCAGGATCGAGTTCTCACCGAGAACATCGAGGTCCACCACGGCGCGAAGGGATCGCCCGATCAGGCGCTGAATCTCCTGCGTTCGCCCGTCGATTCTCATGCGATTGCGCTGGCGCCGCTCACTGGTCGAGGCGGGCAGCATGTCATACTCAGCCGTCACCCATCCGCTCCCTTGCCCCAATCGCCATCGCGGCACGCCCGTCTCCCAACAGGCCGTGCACAACACAACCGTACCACCCATCCGGATCAAGACGGACCCGGGCGCGTTTTTCGTATATCCGCGGGTTATCTCTACGGGGCGAAGCTCATCCGCGCGTCGACCGTCCTGCCTTGCCAAGATGTATTCTCGCTTCGGGGTTGAACTTGTCGGGATAAGGCGAGCGCCGCACGGACCCGCCGCACGGACGGAACCATAGGACCGCGCGGGAATGATGTCAACGCGTCGCCGCGCGCAGCACGTCGAAATAGCGAGCAGACATCGCTCCTGTCGCCGTCATCCGGAAATCCCGGCTCGTCTCGCCCGTCGGCGAGATTTCGATCCAGAGCGCATCCGCCGGAAGGGTCGACCGGACACGATCCGCCCATTCGATGACGACGGCTGCATCCTCCCGAGCGAACTCCTCAAACCCAAGCGCATCGAGCTCGGCCGCGCCCGAAAGGCGATAGGCGTCCACGTGAATCAGTGTCAACCTGCCGGGGTACTCGTGAACGAGCGTGAACGTCGGGCTGGTGACCTTTCGCGCGTCGTCCATACCGTTCCCCGTGGCGATACCCTTGACCAGGTGCGTTTTTCCCGAGCCCAACGGCCCGACCAACCCGATCGTCAACCCGCCGACCAGTGCCCGCCCCAGCGTTTCGCCAAGCGCGAGCGTGGCTTCGGGAGACGTCGTCTGCCACTTGTCCCGATCATCGCGTGCGCTCAATGAACGTAGCCCTTCGGTTCGAGTGGTTCGATTCCTCCGTCACGCCGGCGCAAGCCGAGCCCGGCACCCTTGGCTGTGACCTCCCCGATCGGAAGGAGTGGAACGCCGCTACCGGACAGCGCACCCGAAGCAGCCAGCAACAGCTCGAAGTCCTCGCCGTCACTCAGCACATGCTCCATCGCCGACCGGCCGTCGATCTCGGCTGCCCGCTTCGCGTCGTCGCCGATGAGCGTCTCGAGCCGGGCTTCCTCCAGCAGTGCACCAACCTCGGACGCCTCGCAGATCCGCCAGAGGTCCAGCAACAGCCCGTCGCTGATGTCGATCATCGCGTGGAGTCGTTCAGCCAGACATCCGGCCAGCGCGCGGGCCTCATTCACCCGAGGCGTGAACGTGAAATGACGCCCGAGCGAGCTTCCGCCCAACGGACCGGTCACGCAGATACGGTCTCCGACCGACGCGCCGGAACGTGGTACGGGCTCGATCCCTTCAAAACACTGCCCCATGATTGCCACGTCGAGTACAAGCGTCCGGTCCCAACGCGTCGTGTCACCGCCGACGACAGCTACCTTGAACTCATCAGCCGCCGCGAAGATCCCCTCCGAAAGTCGTTGCGCCCTATCCAGCGACCATTCTTTCGGAAGTGCCAAGGATACGGTGACAGCTACGGGGCACACCGCCATTGCGGCACAATCGCTCACGCTGCACGCGACGGCCTTGCGACCGATCAGCTCCAGATCGTGGCGGGACGTATCGAAGTGTACACCGTCAAGAAGCATGTCCGACGAGAGCAACACGCGCCCCGACGGACCGTCCACAACGGCCATATCGTCCCCGATGCCAAGCGGCACACCGGGCGCGGGGCGTTGCCGCCCCCGCAACCACTTCACGAACTCCAACTCTCCGTCGACCATGGCCCGTTGATCTTAACACGACGGGGCTGTCGGGCCAGCCAAAGACGCCGGTGAATGGCTCGGAATGCGGGACCGGCCTTTCAGCAGGTCATCGTTGGACAGGGTCAGTGACGCCGACCAAAGACAATCGACGCGTAGTACAGAAGCGTTAGAATGGCTGTGACGGTCGCCGCCACGTAGGTCATTGCCGCCGCGCTGAGCACCTTCCCGACGATCTTGTCCTCCTCGGTTGTCACCATGCCCTGCGACAGGAGAACTTCCCGGGCGCGGCTCGACGCGTTGAACTCGACCGGAAGGTTCACAAGCTGGAACACAACCACCACTCCGAACAACCCGAGCCCGACGACCGCCAGGGTCCGACCGAACGGGAAGTCCATCCAGTTGGAGAGAACCACGCCGAGAATGATCAACCAGATCGAGATGTTGCTCCCGATCGACGCCATCGGTACGAGCCCGTTGCGAATCGCAAGCGGCCCGTAGGACCGTGCGTCCTGGATCGCATGGCCCGCCTCGTGCGCGGCGATACCGAGCGATGCCAGTGAGCGACCTTGGTAGACGTCCGGGCTGAGCCGAAGCACCCGATGTTTCGGATCATAATGATCGCCCAGGAACGATCGGACCGGCTCGATCGCCACGTCCGTGATCCCGTTGGCATTGAGAATCCGCTGCGCCGTCTCCGCCCCGCTCAGTCCGCTTCGCGCGCGGTGTCGGCCGGCCATGGCATAAGCCGTCTTGACCTTCCACTGCGCCCAGAGCGCCAGCAGGATGGCCGGTCCGACGTAGACGAAGTACATCGGATCAAACAGATAGAAGGCGAGCACGTCCATGGTTTCACCGTCCTTATCGTTGTCTGCTTCGCGCCTTGCACCGGGCCTCGAAGGCCCTCGTCCCACCGGCACACGCGTAGTCTAGCTTCACAACATAGTATTCGGCCAGGGCTCGTCGAATTCCGTGGCTTTTTGGGTGTGGTCGAAGTTTGTGACGCCCCTCAAAGGTGGGGCGGGCTTTGTTCGCCTTCTTCACCGCCCAAGGCGGGTTTCAGCCGCCCCGGGGGCTGATTTGGAGTCAAGCTGCCACAGAACTTGGCCACACCCCGACATTCCCACATCCGGGCAAATGCCAGGAAAGCTTGACTTGTTGGTAAGCAAATCGCTAGGGTGGACCTTGTTGGCCTTCCGATAGGCGATACGACGCCGACACAGGCCACTGGGGGAATAATAGTGCATCACTTCAAGAAAGCGATTTGCGCATTGGGTCTGACCAGCGGAAGCCTGCTGCTTGCCGGCCCGGTGGATACGGTTCGTGGGCAATGCCTGGTTTATGAGTCTGCCAAGGTTCTCGCCTCGGACGGAGCGGAGGGGGACAACTTCGGGTACTCCGTTTCGCTGAGCGGTGACGTGACCCTGATCGGGGCGGAGTATGACGACGATGCGGGGTCGGCTTCCGGTTCAGCATACGTGTACCGCCTTATCGGCAGCGCGTGGATTGAGGAGGCCAAGCTCACCGCTTCGGACGCCGCCGAGTCGGATTGGTTCGGTGCGTCCGTCTCCGTTAGCGGCGACGTGGCTGTCGTCGGAGCATACGGCGATGACGACCTGGGGGAGATGTCCGGCTCAGCGTACGTTTACCGCTTCAGCGGCAGCGCGTGGATTGAGGAGGCCAAGCTCCACGCTTCGACTGGCGCAACGAATGACCGGTTCGGACGTTCGGTTTCCGTGAGCGGTGATGTGGCCGTCATTGGCGCTCCCTGGGACGACTGGGAGGCCGGGTCGGTGTGGGTCTACCGTTACACCGGCAGCGCGTGGGTCGAGGAAGCCAAGCTATCCGCCTCCGACGGGGCGGCAAATGACTTCTTCGGCTATTCCGTGGCCATCTGCGATGACATCATTGTGGTCGGGGCGAAGTACGATGACGACAACGGGTCCAAGTCCGGCTCTGCGTACGTGTTTCGCTTCGACGACTCGAGTTGGGTTGAGCAGGCCAAGCTGCGGCCATCTGACGGCGCGTTGGACGACGAGTTTGGCTATTCGGTCTCCGTCAGCGGCGACGTCGTCGTGATCGGGGCGTGGTACGATGACGACAGCGGTTCCGAATCCGGCTCGGCATACGTCTTCGAAAAGCCGCCGGGCGGCTGGGAAAACATGACGCAGACCGCCAAGTTGCTACCCTCTGATGGTGCAGCGGAGGACTACTTCGGCATTTCCGTGGCGGCCTCCGCAAACGTTGCTTTGATCGGGGCACACCGGAACGATGACAACGGCTCCGCTTCCGGTTCGGCGTATGTATTCCTGCACAACGGTTCGGGCTGGGTCGAGGGAGGGAAACTGCTGGCCTCTGACGGCGGGCCGTCGGACCTGTTTGGCTATTCCGTGGACGTCTCCGATAGTACCGCGGTGGTCTCAGCCTACAAGACCGACGACAACGGCGATTCCTCCGGATCGGCGTACGTGGTCGACGGCTTGCTCGATTGCAACGCAAATGGCACGGTGGATAGCTGCGACATCGCCGGTGGTACCAGCGAAGATGTAAACGATAATGGCATTCCCGACGAATGCGAGCGATCCATCCCCACCGTTTCGGAATGGGGCATGGTTGTGATGGCGCTGCTCGTGCTCGCTACCGGTACGCTGGTATACACACGGCGTCGGCCGGTCTAAATGACCGCGCACCATCGTAGTAGAGTGTGGAGCAACTGTTTGTACCGCACCACCGCAGACAGCCACCCGAGCAGTCCGTAGGGGACCGGCTGGAAAGCCGATCCCGCACGGAAACGAGTTCTGCCACGGGCCTGCCGGCTCTTCGTATTTTCCTCCGCCACCCGAGGTTGTCGCGGAATCGGGTCGCGGCCGACGGGCCTTGGGTGTCGTCAGGCACCATTTGGCTGTATAACAACGCATCCTGCGAGGGCTTGGGACCGGTCGGCGCCTGGCACCGATGAACAGACGCCCGCCCCCTCCCTCCGCAAAGCAGGCACGATGGAGGCCTTCCGATGCGTTTCACGATGGTCAGTACAGCGTGGGGCTCGTTTGCATTCGTGACAAGGGGTGGCCGGCTCGTTGCGACCTACCTGCCGCAGCCCGTGCGGCGCCAGCGAGAGGCGATTCGCGCCGACTGGCCTGATGCGATCGAGGACCCCACCGTCCTGCCGCGATTCCGCCGTCAGATAGCCGATTACTTCAAGGGCAAGCCGGTCAAGTTCTCGGCCAAGCTTGACTTTGCCGACGTTCCATCGTTTCGCCGTAAGGTGCTCCAAGCCTGCCATCGAATCCCGCACGGAAAGACGGCGTCCTACGCGGACCTCGCGCGGTCGGTGGGCAACCCATCCGCCGCCAGGGCCGTCGGCGGTGCCATGGCGAACAACCCGCTGCCGATCGTGATCCCATGCCACCGCGTGCTGCGCACCGACGGATCGTTCGGCGGGTTTTCCTCACCGGGAGGTATCCGTGAGAAGAAGCGATTGCTGAGCTTGGAATGCGCCGAGGCGGTCTGCAAACCGGGCCCGCGGTCGAAGGTTCGCACGGTGCGACGAGGTACACGCCGCGCACGGTAGCGCTGGAACTTGTTCCCTTATCTTGATGGACATCTTCCCATGACCGACCTGTCCAGAAGAGACTTCATTCAGTCCGCCGCCCTGGCCGCCGCCGCCGGCACCTTGACGCCGGCAATGGCCAGAGGACAGACCGCCCCGTCCGCCGACCTTTCAATGCCTGTTGTGATCTCGAGCGGTAACGGTCTGCGCGCCACCGAGAGAGCAGCCGCCATGATCCAGCGCGGTGCCGACACACTCGATGCCGTCATCGCCGGTGTGAACATCGTCGAGGAGGACCCGAAGGACATGTCGGTCGGTTACGGCGGCCTGCCGAATGAGGATGGTATCGTCGAGCTTGACTCGTGCATCATGCACGGCCCCACGCACCGCTGTGGCGCGGTGGCCGCCCTGCGGAACATCAAAACACCCTCCAAGGTCGCAAAGCTCGTCATGGAGCGGACGGATCATGTCTTGCTGGTGGGAGAAGGAGCGCTGCGATTCGCCAGGGCCCAGGGTTTCCAGGAGACAAATCTCCTTACCGATGAGGCACGGAGGGCCTGGCTCAAATGGAAGGAGACGCATTCCGACAAGGATGACTGGATCGCCCCGCCCGGCGCCTGGGAGGAGGACGAATCGGGAGCCGAGACCGACGTCCCCTTCACGCAGGGCACAATCACCTGCTGCGCGCTCGCTCCGAACGGGCACATCAGCGGCGTCACGACAACGAGCGGTCTGAGTTACAAGCTTCCCGGTCGTGTCGGGGACTCGCCCATCATCGGCGCCGGGCTTTACGTGGACAACAACGTCGGCGCGGCGGGCAGCACCGGACGAGGAGAGGCCGTCATCAACGTGTGCGGCGCCCACACCATCGTCGAGGCCATGCGCCATGGCATGTCGCCGCAAAAGGCATGCCTCCACGCACTGCAGAGAATCATCGAGACAACGACCGGACCGCCGCACCTGCTGCGCAAGGATGGACGCCCCAAGTTCGACGTCAAGTTCTACGCCGTCTCGAAGGACGGCCGTCATGGGGCCGCCTCCATCTGGTCGGATGCAGAGTATGCCGTCTACGCCGACGGGCGAAACCGCCTCGAAGACTGTGCCTTTCTCTTCGAGCGCCCCGAGGACATGAAACCGAAGTGGAAAAAGCGTTCGACCAGCCGATCCAAAGCGATCGGCTCGTAGGAAGTATTATCTTGCCGGGCACCGCCTAGCAACCTTTGCTCGGCCCTCACCCGCCGCGCCCTGTGATTACGGAATAGACGGCCATCGCCGCCACGACCAGGATCACGATCCATCCCCAGCTCATCGCATCTGCCTCCAAACTCTGCGCCGGTGACTCAAGAGCCGCTTCCAGGAAGACAATGGCGTTTCTTCCTCCCCTCCTTAACAAGGAGGGGCTGGGGGAGGTTCTTTCCCGTCCGCCACACCGCACTTCGACGCAAGCCAGTCCGCCACAGGCTGCATCGTCGTTTCGTCCCGGGCCGTCGTCAACATGATCACCTTCTTCGGGTCCAGCGCGTGAATATCACTCGACGCGCTGCGGACATCGAAATCGGTCGCGCCTAGCCAGTCCGTCTTCGTGATGATTACCAGATCAGCCACCTTGAATAGAAACGGGTACTTCGCCGGCTTGTCGTCTCCCTCCGCCACGCTGAGCACCGCGATACGGTGATGCTCACCCAGATCGAAATTGACCGGACAAATCGGATTCCCCACGTTTTCGATGAGCACCATGTCAATCTGATCAAGTGGCAGGCGTTTCAATCCCTCGTGCGTAAGCGTGGCGGTCAGATGACACCCGCCCTCGGTGAGCAGTTGCACCACCGGGACACCGAGCTTCTCGATCCGAGCGGCGTCCTTCGTCGTGGCCAGGTCCCCTTCCAACACCGCCACCTTCACGGTGTCACGAAGCTTGGGGATGACCGCTTCGAGCAATGTCGTCTTGCCGCTGCCCGCGCTACCCATCATGTTGACGGCGACGACGTGGTGCTCCTTCAACAGGCTCCGGTTCTCCTCAGCCGCCCGTTCATTCTTCTCGAAGATGCTCCTCCTTAGCACTTCAATCGCCATCGGGCACCTCCAACTCCATCGATGTCAACTCCAGCTCATCCCCGCCGCTCAGCTCGATCTTCGATGAGCCGCACTTCGGGCACTCGAATTGCCAGCCTGGAAGCTCACTTGTGCTACGACACTCCCGGCAGGTCAGGTTCATTCCGACGGTGGTCACTTCGAGCGACGCCGTCGATGCGACTGTCCCTTCTCGAGCAAGCTCGAACGCCTCCGTCAGAAGCGTTCGATCCACCTGACGCATCACACCGATCCGGCAATCGATCCGCTTGATCCGCACCGCGCTATGTCGCCGTGCTTCGGTATCAGCCGCATCGAGGATCGATTGAACGATCGATAGTTCGTGCACGCTTTCACACCATTCGCATGAGCCAGCGAGCCGCAAGCTTCAGCTTGCGCGGAGTTCCGCGCGGCTTGAGCGCCGGGCTGTGCATGCATCCCCAGGCGCGCGCCGTCAACAGATCCTCGGAAGCTCCTCGCCGTAGGGCCTTTGCACCACGCGCCGTCCGCCCGCCTCGGTCAGAAGTTCCACCAGCGGCGGATCGCTTGGAACCACCCGCCCGATTACGGCGGCCCCTTTGCCCCACCGGTGCCTTTGCATCACCGAGAGGCAACGGTCGGCGTCATCCTGTGAGACCACGATCACGATCTTCCCCTCATTGGCCAGCGTCAGCAGATCGAACCCGAGCATCTCCGCCGCAGCCCGTACCGTCGGGTTTTGCGGCAGGTCCTTCTCGTGTACCTCGACGCCCGCCCGCATCCGCTCGGCAATATCCGTCAGCACGCCGGCAACGCCGCCGCGCGTCGCGTCACGCATGAAATGGAGATCGACACCGGCCGCAGCCAACTCCCCGATCAATCCGTTGAGTGGGGCGGCGTCGGAGACAAGGTCCGTGTCAAACTCCAAACCGTTGCGCACCGACATGATCGCCATTCCATGATCGCCGATCGTTCCGTTGACAAGAATCACGTCGCCGGGCTTGATCCGATCGAAGCCGACGTTGATTCGCTCATCGAGTGATGCCACACCGGCTGTGTTGATGAAAAGTCCGCTCCCACTACCGCTTCCGCGTTCGATCACTTTGGTATCACCGGTCACGATATCGACGGACGCCTCCCCGGCCGCCGCCGCCACGGATTCGAGAATCCGATCCAACCGGCTGATCGCAAAGCCCTCCTCGATGATCAACCCGAGGCTTAGACCGAGCGGTCGGCCGCCCATCACCGCCAGATCGTTGACCGTACCGCAGACGGCCAATCTCCCGATATCACCGCCGGGAAACTCGAGCGGTTGAACCACGAACGAGTCGGTCGTGAGCACGACTTTCGAGCTGTCGGTGCTCAGGATCGCCCCGTCGGTCAGCTCGTTCAGCGTGCGGTTGCCCAGCGCAGCCACAATATGATCCTGGATCAACAGCCCCATCATCTGCCCGCCGCCGCCGTGGGCCTGAACGATGTATTCTTCTCCCGAAGCTGCGGTTGATTGCGAGGCCATACATTAATCCCCAACCCTGACCGTCCCCATGTCCGCGGATCGCGGGCCGTATTTGTACCACGCGCTGCACGTGCCCTCGCTGCTGACCATGCAAGGGCCGACCGGGTTCATCGGCGTGCAGCCCGAACCGAACAGATCACATTCATCGGGCGTGACCTTTCCCTGAATGACCTCGCCGCAGCGACAGTCCGGGTGGTCCTCGTCCTCGCCGAGTTCGATGTCGAAACGCTTCAATGCGTCGAATCGCTCATAGGTCGGTCGCAGGTCCAGACCGCTCCGCGGAATGACACCCAACGCCCGCCACGGAGTATCCGACACCTCGAACACCTGCTCCAACAACCGCAATGCCACCGGGTTGCCGTGCTCTGTGACCGCTAGTCCGTAGACGTTTTCAAGGCGCGCCTGCCCCTCGTCGACCTGCGACAACAGTGCGATCAATCCCTGGAGAATGTTGACCGGCTCAAACCCCGCCACCACGCACGGTACGTGATACCGCTCGACCACAGCCCGATACGCCTCGGAGCCGATGATGACACTGACATGCCCCGGACAGAGGAACCCGTCGAGCGGAACGTCGCCCGCTTCGAGCAGCGCCAACATGGCCGGTACGACCAGCTTGTGCGCCGGGAGGATCGAGAAGTTCTCGATATCACTCCGATGGGCCTCGTCGAGGGCGGCGGCCGTCGCTGGTGCGGTCGTCTCGAACCCGACCGCGATGAAAACCACCTCCCGATCCGGATGGCGCTTGGCCAGCTCGAGCGCGCTGCGCGTCGAGTGGATCACGCGTACGTCGGCTCCGGCGGCCCGTCGCTGCTCCAGACTTCCCCGTCGCCCCGGGACCCGGACCATGTCACCGTACGTCGTGATAATCACGTCGGGTCGGTTGCTCAACTCGATGGCGGCGTCAATGTGTCGCTGCGCCGTCACACAAACGGGGCACCCCGGCCCGCTTACCAACCGCACGTTGTCGGGCAGGAGCGAGCGAATCCCGTTGCGGAAGATCGATACGGTGTGCGTCCCACACACCTCCATGAACTGGACGCGCCGATTCGCGGATTCCGCCCGCCCGCGCAACTGCTGAACCAGATCACGCGTCCGATCAGCCACCGGTGTTCTCCACGTCCTCGCCCGCGTCGGAAGCCTTCATCGCGCTCATCTGGTTCAGGTAGGACCAGGTCTCTCTGGCCTGGGCCTCGTCGATCACGGCGATGGCGAACCCGGCGTGGACCAGCACCCAGTCGTCCGGTCCGGCGTCGGGTGTCAGCACGCGCGACACGTCCATCCGGTTGCCCTGAAAGTCAACCGTTACCACGTCACCGCTCGTCTTGATGATCCTGCCCGGAACAGCCAAACACATAGGTTTCGCTCACTCCCGTCACACCCTACGCTTCGCCGCCACGGCGGAGGCAATCACCGCCTGCCCGAGTGACAATCCGGCGTCACCCGTGGAGACCCGTTGATGCACGGCCACCGAAGCGCCGAGACCCGTCAAACGCGCTGTTAAAGCGCCGCGCAACCGGTCGTTCAAGAAGCACCCGCCCGACAGAGCCACGCGGTCCACACTGAACGTCCGCATCGCCGTCTCGACCGCCGACGCGAACATGGCTGCGATCGTCTCGTGAAACCGGGCGCTGATGACGGCAACGTCCACTCCGGCCCGCGCATCGCTTACGATCCGGCGAATCATAGGTCGCCAGTCCAACCGCGACGACCCCTCGAATGGAATCGATCGGAAGGCGTAGACCGATCCACTTCCATCGCCGGCCGCCTGCTGGAGGGCAATCGCCGCCTGTCCCTCGCGCTCGTTCCACGCACAGATATCGGTCAAGAACGCGACCGCATCGAACAGCCGCCCGAGGCTCGACGTGTTCGGCGCGTTAAGCTCCACGTCCAGCTGCCGCTCCACCAACGTGCGCTCCTTCGGGTGGATTCGCCCAAGCGCCGGCAGATCGAGCGACTGCCACGTATCCGGGAACGCCTCGCGCAGAAGCGACATCGCAGGCCGCCACGTCGCGCGGGCGGCTGCGTCACCCCCGGGAAGCCTGAAGTAATCAAGGTGACCGATTCGCTCAAAGGAATCCGCCCGACAGAGCAGCACCTCGCCACCCCAGATCGCCCCGTCGCTGCCGTACCCCGTTCCATCGCAGACCACGCCGATCACGGGAAGCGCCACACCGGCGTCGACGGCACAGCTGACCCCGTGCGCGTGATGATGTTGAACCGCCACCTTCGGATGAGGAAGGTTCCGGGCATACAGCGTTGACGCGTATGTCGGGTGCAGATCGTGCGCGATCACATAATCGTCACCCGGCAGGTCCGAGCGCACCATGTCGACCGTCTTGACAAATGCACGGTAGGCAGCGGCCTCCCCAAGATCGCCATGCGGTTCACTCAACCAGGCGCGATCCCCTGTCGCCACACACACCGTGTTTTTCAGCTCACCACCCAGCGCCACCACGTCGACGGGCAGCGCGGCCCCCAGGTGCAACTCGGTGGTCGCGGCTCGGATGAAACCGGATGTCTCGTGTGGGCCGGTCGTCATAAATCCTGATCCCGCGTCAGCCACCGGCAATCGAGCAGGCCCGGGGTTGCTTCTACTCGTGGCCGGGCCCCGCCTCAACACGTCGCGTCTCGTCCACATTCGGGCGAACGCAGACGCCGAGCAGCTCCGCCAGTTGTGACAGCCGAAACGGCTTCTCGATGCGTCTCGTCTCACACGGGCTCGACCCACCAGAGGATGGGTTCGTGATCGTCCGCACAATCCTTGTTGACGGATTACGCTGAAACGCACGGGCTTCGATCTTATCGGCAGCCCCGCCGTCAAGATCGTCCGAGACTACCACGGCGTCGACCGGACGATCCTCAATCACGCGGCAGGCGTCCGCCTCGGAATCGGTCGAAATCACCTCGAACCATCGCCCCAGGTACGCCGCCAGCGACCACTGCAATAGGGGGTCGGCGTCCACGACCAGGAGCGTCTTGTCCGGGGGTCCGTTCGGTTGCCTGTCGGTCGTCGCCATTCGTGCTTGTCCATCGGTTTGCCGGCGTATCCACCCGCATCGCCATCCGACCAGCAGTCCGCGTGCCACACGTCTGTGCGTTTCGATGCGAGGCGCGTTGAGGCGTGTCGCTCAACGCGCTGGGCGTTTATAATGTTGGGATGCCGGAGACGTTCCTTGAGAACATCAAGCAGTACATAGGGTTCGACGAGCAGGACCACGCCAACCTCCGTGCGCTGGCGTCCCATATCGGCCCCAAGATTCACGAGATCGTGGGCCGCTTTCACACCGTACTGCGCGCTGACCCATCCGCCCGAACCGTGCTCAGCGGCGGTGAGGAGCAAACCGAGCGCCAGCGCGAGGTGCTGGCTGTCTGGCTCGCCGAGCTGTTCGACGGGACTTATGACGAGGCGTATTTCAGCCGACACGCGCGGATCGGAGCTGCTCATACGCGCGCTAAGACTCAGCAACACCTTATTTTTTGCGGTATCGAGTTAATCTGGCAGGAGTTGGAGCGTATCACGCGCGCGTCCGCGATTCCCGACCCCAACGCCGCGCTCCGCTCTGCCCACAAGCTCCTGACGCTGGAGCTGTCGGTTGTCTTGGAGAGCTACAAGGAGAGCTACGCCAAGGACATCCGCCAATCCGAGCGCAGTGCCGTCGAGGAGAAGCTGACCCAGGCTCAACACCTGGCCAAGATCGGACAGCTCGCCGCCTCGCTCGCTCATGAGATCAAGAACCCCCTGGCGGGTATCAGCGGCGCCATCCAGGTGATACGCGAGACGATGCCGCCGGACGATCCGCACCACCCGATCATTGTGGAAATACTCGGTCAGATCGATCGCCTTGACGCCACGGTCAAGGACCTGCTGCTGTATGCTCGTCCGACGCCGCCGCGGCGAACGGAGGTTCCGCTCGCCGCGCTTGTCACGCGGGTTCTGAACGTGTTGCGTGAGGAACCGGCCCTGCAGAATGTGCGGGTGGAGTACAATGAGCCCCCGGCCGACAGCATGATTCATGCGGACGGACGTCAGATCGAGCAGTTGATGATCAACCTGTTGCTCAACGCCGCGCACGCGTCCGATGACGGGGGGAAGATTCAGCTTGGAATTACCGCCGTCGGTGACGGGTTCCGGTTGGGCATCAAGGACGCCGGAGCGGGTATGGCACCGGATGTGCGCGGGCGGGCCTTCGAGCCGTTCTTCACCACGAAGGCGAAAGGGACGGGGCTGGGCCTGTCCATCTGCCGAAGAATCGTGGAGGCCCACGGCGGCACCATTGAGCTCGATAGCGAGGTAGGCAAGGGTACTACGGTTACGATTCATCTTCCCCGTCACTGGGACGGTCCCGGGAGAATGCGCGACGATGACGGTTAGGGTCCTGATCATCGAGGACGAGAAGCTGATCCGGTGGTCGCTGCGCCAGAAGTTCGAGGCACGCAATCATCAGGTGACCGACGTGGAGACGGGACAGGAAGGGCTCGATGCCCTCGAGACCGGCACCTACGATCTGATTATGCTTGATTACAAGCTGCCGGACATGACCGGTCTTGACGTCCTGCGCAAGCTCCGCGAGACCGACGGCGACGTGGTCGTGATCATGATGACCGCTTTCTCGAGCATCGAAAGCGCCGTCGATGCGATCAAGCTCGGGGCGTACGACTATGTGACCAAACCGTTCGACATGGACCAGCTCCTGCGGGCCACCGACAAGGCGCTGGAGACCACCAAGCTTCGCCGCGAGGTCCGCGAGCTTCGCAGGCACATTCAGCATGAATACGGAACCGACCGCATCATCGGCAAAGCGACCTGCATGTTGGAGCTCTTCGAGGTCATTAACCAGGTGGCCAAGAGCGGCGCCTCGACCGTCTTCCTGCGGGGTGACTCGGGCACGGGGAAGGACCTTGTCGCTCGCGTGATCCACTACAACTCGGAGCGTGCCCCACGGCCTTTCATGAACATCACCTGCACGGCGCTTTCCGAAACCCTGCTGGAGAGCGAGCTGTTCGGCCACGAGAAGGGTGCATTCACTGACGCAAAGAGTACGAAGAAGGGGCTGTTCGAGTTGGCGGACGGTGGAACGATCTTCCTGGATGAGGTCGGCGACATGCCGATGGGCCTTCAGGCCAAGCTTCTGCGATTTATCGAGGAGCGTACGTTCCGACGCGTGGGCGGAACGCAGGAGATCTCGGTCGACGTCCGCGTGATCGCAGCCACGAACCGGGATATCGAACAGGCTGTCGAGGAGGGGCAGTTCCGCACCGACCTGGTCTATCGCCTCAACGTCATCCCGATCCACTTGCCGCCGCTGCGCGACCGGGATGATGACGTGAAGTTGCTGACGCAGCACTTCGTGACGGACTTCGCCAAGGAGTTCCGCAAACCGGTGACCGGGATCGATGAGGAGGCTTACGCCAAGCTCCAAGGGTACTCGTGGCCCGGCAACGTCCGCGAGCTGCGCAACGTCATCGAGCGCGCCGTCCTCTTGTCAAAGGGTGACACGATCGGCCCGAAGGATATTGTCCTGGGTCACGACCGGGAGGCTGCGGGCCCGGAGGGCGAGACGGGAATCGTGTTAGCGCCCGGTGGGATCAACCTTCGCGAGCTGGAGAACTCCCTGATCCGCCAGGCCTTGGCCAGGACGAACAACAACCACACCAAGTCAGCCAGGCTTCTGCACCTGAGCCGCGACGCCTTCCGGTTCCGCCTCGAGAGGTTTGGGTTGCTGTAGCACACCGTGGGACCGAGCGAGGGGGAGACGGGGTTTCCTGCCCGGCAACGGCGGTCCTCGGCACCTGTGGAACCGGCTGAAGAACCGGCCCCGCGGAGGTTGGGCTACAGAGGCCGGGTTTGTCCTCTCGCACCCTTGCCGAACGGCTCGATCTGCGTTGAAGTAGGATGGCTCTGCGGGTCTGGAACGCGGCTTGCTGCACCACTGGCGGAGCAGGAACGCGCCTGACGATCAGCGTTCCGCGTACCGTGCTGCAGGATCGGCGGTTTCCGGGTCAATACCCTGGATCCGTCGTCCGGTGTAGGTAATCTGACAACGGCCTTTGGCCGCCTCCTGAGGATGTTTCAATCATGACAAGAACGAAAGTTACGATCGACGGCAACGAAGCCGCCTCCTACGTGGCCCATCGCCTCAGTGAGGTTATCGCGATTTACCCGATCACGCCCAGTTCTAACATGGGCGAGTGGGCCGACGAATGGAGTGCCATGAACATCCCCAACATCTGGGGAACGATCCCGAGTGTCACCGAGATGCAAAGCGAGGGCGGAGCCTCCGGCGCCATCCACGGCGCCTTGCAGACCGGGGCCATGTCGACAACCTTTACCGCGTCGCAGGGGCTGCTCCTGATGATCCCCAACATGTTCAAGATCGCAGGCGAGTTGACTCCGACGGTGTTTCACGTCAGTGCGCGAACACTGGCGACGCACGCGCTTTCCATCTTCGGCGATCACAGCGACGTGATGGCCGCTCGCTCGACCGGGTTCGCGTTGCTGGCTTCGGGTTCCATGCAGGAGGTCATGGACAACGCCCTGATCGCGCACGCAGCCACCCTGGGGGCCCGCGTCCCCTTCGTGCATTTCTTCGACGGGTTCCGGACCTCGCACGAGGTGCTGAAGATTGAGCAGATCGCCGAGGATGACATGCGGGCCATGATCGACGACAAGCTCGTATTCGAGCACCGCGCCCGCAGTATGAACCCCGACCGTCCGGTCCTTCGTGGCACCGCGCAGAACCCGGACGTCTTCTTCCAGGCCCGCGAGGCGATCAACCCCTATTACACGGCCTGCCCGAACATCGTGCAGAAGATGATGGACCGGTTTGCCAAGCTGACCGGACGCTCGTATCACCTGTTTGACTACATCGGTGCCGATGATGCCGATCGCGTCATCGTTATGATGGGCTCCGCTGCCGAGACCGCGCACGAAACCATCGAGCATCTGACTGCGGGCGGCGAGAAGGTCGGCCTGATCAAGGTTCGTCTCTACCGCCCCTTCGCGAGCGATGCTTTTATCAAAACGCTTCCGGCGACCGTCAAGACGATCGCCGTGCTCGATCGGACGAAGGAACCCGGCGCCGTTGGTGAGCCGCTGTACCAGGACGTCGTTACCGCCCTGGCCGAGCACGCCACCTACGTCGGCGATCGGTTCGCTGCTTCGCCGCGCGTCATCGGCGGTCGATACGGCCTGTCCTGCAAGGAGTTCACTCCCGCAATGGCCAAGTCCGTCCTGGACGAGGCCGCCAAGGACAAGCCCAAGATCCACTTCACCGTCGGAATCGAGGACGACGTCACCTATACATCGCTCGACTACGATCGGAACTGGGTCATCGAGGACAAGGACTCGGTTCGCGCTCTGTTCTTCGGGCTTGGGGCTGACGGGACCGTTGGGGCAAACAAAAACTCCGTCAAGATCATCGGCGAGGGAACCGACAACTACGCCCAAGGCTATTTCGTTTATGACTCAAAAAAGGCCGGCGCGATCACGGTTTCTCACCTGCGTTTCGGCAAAAAGCCGATCCGCTCGACCTACCTGGTCCAAAAGGCCAACTTCATCGCGTGCCATCAGTGGGTCTTCGTCGACAAGATCGAGATGCTCGCCAACGCCGAGCCCGGCGCCATCTTCCTGCTCAACACGCAGGCGCCGCCGGATGCGGTCTGGGACACGCTCCCGCGCGAGGTGCAACAGCAGATCATCGACAAGGGCATGAAGTTTTACGTGATCGACGGGTACAAGGTGGCGGCTGAAACCGGTATGGGCGCTCGCCACAACACGATCATGCAGACCTGCTTCTTCGCCATTTCCGGTGTGCTCCCGCGGGATGAGGCCATCGAGAAGATCAAGGGCTCCATTCGCAAGACGTACGGCAAGAAGGGCGAAGCCGTCGTCCGGAAGAACTTCGCAGCCGTCGACAAGGCGCTCGAGAACCTGTTCGAGGTGAAGGTGCCCGAGAAGGTGACAGCCACGCGGCAGCGACCGCCCGTTGTTCCCGACGAGGCTCCCGACTTCGTGCGCAACGTGACCGCCAAGATTATCGAAGGCTACGGCGACGATCTGCCCGTAAGCGCCATGCCGGTGGATGGCACGTTCCCGACCGGTACCACCCAGTGGGAGAAACGAAACCTTGCGATGGAGATCCCCGTGTGGGACCCCGACGTTTGTATCCAGTGCAACAAGTGCTCATTGGTCTGCCCACACGCGGCGATCAGGCCGAAGGCGTATGACGCGGCCTGCCTGGAAAAGGCGCCCGCGGCGTTCCGATCAGCCGATGCCCGCGGCCCCGAGTTCAAAGGGCTGCGCTTCACGTTGCAGGTGGCCCCCGAGGACTGCACCGGGTGCGGTACGTGTGTCGAGGTCTGCCCCGCCAAGAACAAGCAGGACGCCACGCGCAAGGCAATCAATATGGCACCGCAACCGCCCCTGCGCGAACAGGAGCGAGACAACTACAACTTTTTCCTCGATTTGCCCGAATTCGATCGCGCAAAGCTCAAGCTCAATACGGTCAAGGGCTGTCAGTTCCTCCGGCCGCTGTTCGAGTATTCCGGCGCTTGTGCGGGTTGCGGCGAGACAGCGTATGTGAAGCTGATCAGCCAGCTCTTTGGAGATCGGGCGATCATCGGCAACGCCACCGGCTGCTCCTCGATCTACGGCGGCAACCTTCCCACGACGCCGTGGACACAAGACAGCGAGGGCCGCGGACCGACCTGGTCCAACTCATTGTTCGAAGATTGCGCCGAGTTCGCCCTTGGTTTCCGTTTGACCATCGACAAACACAACGAGTTCGCCCGTGAATTGGTGGAAAAGCTGGCTGATACCGTGGGTCGTGATCTGGCGGATGGAATCCTGGGCGCGGACCAATCCAACGAAGCCGGTATCGCCGCGCAGCGCAAGCGCGTCAGCGAACTGAAAAAGAAGCTCGAAACCATCGACACGCCGGAGGCCAAACATCTGCTAAGCGTGGCCGATGCCCTTCAACACCGGAGCATCTGGGCCTGCGGCGGGGACGGGTGGGCGTACGACATCGGATACGGCGGGCTCGACCATGTGCTCGCATCGGGGCACAACGTCAACGTCATCGTCCTCGACACCGAGGTCTACTCCAACACCGGCGGGCAGATGTCCAAAGCCACCCCGCAAGGCGCCGTGGCCAAGTTCGCCGCGGCTGGTAAGCCCACCGGGAAGAAGGACCTGGGCCTGATGGCCATGGGTTATGGCAACGTCTATGTGGCTCAGGTTGCCCTCGGGGCCAACGACGCACACACGGTCAAGGCCATGCTCGAGGCGGAAAGCTACGCCGGCCCCTCGATGATCATTGCCTACTCCCATTGCATCGCGCACGGCATCGATATGTTGACCGGTTTGAGCCATCACAAGGCCGCCGTCGAGTCGGGCCACTGGCCGCTCTACCGTTTTGACCCCCGCCGAAAGGCCGAGGGCCTCAACCCTCTCCAGCTCGACTCCCGCGCTCCGAAGATCCCGCTCAAGGAGTACGTCGATTCGGAAAACCGGTTCAAGATTCTGGCCAAGAGCCAACCGGAGCGGGCAGCCAAACTGCTCGAGGAGGCCCAACAGGCGGCGACCGCTCGTTACGAGGACTACGCACGGCGCTCGCAACCCTACGAATAGAACACGTTCTATTCTGCCGTAGCGCCCGAATCCCGAAGTTTCCCGGAGATTCTTGGCCGTCGAACGCCACGAGACCACTGGAATCGCTGAAGACACAGGCTGCCTCCAGACGCCGACCGCAGCAGGCACCGAAAGGCAACGCGAGTTGTAGGGCTTGCACGAGTATCATCGTGCTGCCGTCGCGCGCCCTGAAACAGAACACGCCGATCAGCCACCTTGCACATTGATGAAAGTGGCATAAGATCGGCTCCGTTCCCACTCGAATCGTTGCCCGCAGGGCTCCTTTCGGAGGTGTATCATGGCTCGCAAAGCAGGCTCGGTCGACGCCGCCGTCGCCAAGATGGTGGAAAGGCAAATGCGAAACTGGGAGCTCGCCAAGGCGCAGCGGATCAGCGTTCCGGAGCCCGACCGACCCGAAGTCGAAGATTTCGTCGCCGTCTCACGGGCTGTCGGCGCTGGGGGCAGAGACGTGGCTGCCCAACTCGGGGAGGCCCTTGGCTGGCCCATCTTCGATCGAGGCATCCTGCACGTGATGGCCGGTGATGATACGGTCCGCCGCGAGGTCTACGAATCGATGGACGAGCGCGACATAAGCTGGTGCGAGGAGACGCTTCGCCCCCTCATGCACCCGGAGTTCGTCAAGAACGATTACTTCCACCGCCTCAGCGAGACCGTGCTCTCGATCGCCCGTCAGGGACACGCCGTCTTCCTCGGGCGGGGGATCAATCTGATCCTTCCCAGGAGCATCGGCTTTCGTGTGAGGCTGGTCGCCCCACGTGACAAGTGCGTCAGCCGTTTTGCCTCGGTGAATCAGATTCCCCTGAAACAGGCGAGAGAGGACGTCGAGCGCATCGAGCAAGAGCGGACGGACTTCATTCGCAAGCACTTCAACGCGGACCCCTACGATCCACTACGCCACGACCTCGTTGTGAACACGGCTGTCTTCTCCACGACCCAGACCGTCGAGCTGGTTCTCGACGCCCGCAAACGCCTCGGCATCGGCGACTAGCCACAGAGTGGCCCTACTAACCACAAAGTGGCCTTACTGGTGCCGCTTCCAGAAACGTACTGCTGTTTTTCTTCCCCCCTTACCAAGGGGGGATTGAGGGGGGTTCATGCAGACGGAGAAGAACCTCCCCCAGCCCCTCCTTGTTAAGGAGGGGAGGCGAAAACACCATTGCCTTTCTGGAAGGTTCTCCTCCCAAAAAGTTACTGACGTAACCCCTTGAAAGACAAGGACATCG
>CBDUZO010000045.1:0-32959 GCA_965371725.1 uncultured Phycisphaerales bacterium | reverse complement strand
GTTAAGGATCAATCCATTCCCCACCCTTTTCTGACGAAAAGGATGGGGCACCAGCATTCCTGGAGGTGCCCCATTCTTGCGAAGCAAGGGTGGGGGACATCTCGACACCCAGCCATGTTTGCCCGATTCAACTCCGGGCGAGTGCGTGCTCCAGAGATCGGTGAAGGGCATCCGCGTGAGCGAAGATGTCTTCCGGAACCTCGATGGGAACCTTGTTCTCCGTTTTGTTCTCATCGAAGAGGCCCAGGTACTTCCGCGAGCCGTTGAGCCAAAGGCGGCAAATCGGTTTACGGTTGTTGTCGTCCAGGAGGATTCCGAAGTAGGTCCGGACATCCCTGCCGACAACGCGCTCGGCTGGGACCGCGTCGCCGAGGATCGCCTTGACGATATAAAGACTCGAAAACTCCTGTGCGGTGGTTTCGATGTCCGGTGCGTCTGCCCACTGATCACCTGCCCCCGCCTCGTCTTCGTCGGGCTCTTCTTCCGCCTTGTTGGTGAGCAACGCCGCTTTCAGACGGCGATCCACGAGGTTGGTGACGAATTCGGAAAGAGACTTCTTCACAACAGGGCGGAATCGGTCAATGACGTTCTGCATCAGGCGTCCATCATATACCTTGTCGGCGATGAACCGAACGAAACCATCAGACGGCGCATCCATCTCGGCAGCGAGAAGTTGCTTGATCTCGCTGCTGTACTTCAGGTCGCTGGCCGAGTCGAGCATCTCCTCGAGGTTCAGCGTCTCCTTGGCAAGCCTACCGAGTTCCTGGACGATTGGCTCCCGCATCTCGAGCATGTTCAGTTCCATGAACGGCTTATCATCCATCTTGTTGGGATGTCGCAGATCGGTGTAGAAACGATACTGAATCCCATCGGTCAGAATCGCGATTCTGGCCTGCGTCGTCGTGAAGTAGCGAAAAAGCTGTGAGCTGTAGCTATCGAGGCTGGCACCACACCGCTTGCATTCGACCAGGATCGCCGGAACACCGGACACGAGGATGGCGTAGTCGACCTTCTCTCCGCGCTTAATGCCCACGTCGGCTGTGAACTCGGGCACAACCTCGTTTGGGTCAAAGACGTTGTATCCCAGCGCCTGGATAAACGGCATGATTAGGGCGTTCTTCGTAGCCTCCTCCGTCTCAAGTTGATCACGGATTGTAGGAATCCGATCGGCGATTGCTTTCAGTCGATCGATGAGTTGCATAACAGTGCCTCCCGCTGTCGTACCTGATCAAACCAAGTCATGTGGCCCACCAGCATTCCTGCGGCGTTCCACGTCGCCTGCAAGAGGAGCAAGCTGATCCAATTGATGCGGGGATTGTACTCCGCGAGGGCCGAGGAAACAACGGCGAGGTGCCCCATTCTTGCGAAGCAAGGGTGGGGGACATCTCGACACCCGTTGTCCCGCCCGCTGGAGGTTAAGGATCAATCCATTCCCCACCCTTTTCTGACGAAAAGGATGGGGCACCAGCTGCGAGCGAGTCGGGTGGCCCATGTCCAGAGGAAATGGCCCAGCCCAGCCCCTCACTCGCCTGCCTGTTTGATCGTCGCTTGAGGGACTTTGAGGCGGATCTTGCGGATGTCGTGGCGGTCGCGGGGGCCGTCGGTCGTGACCGTGATGGGGTACGTCCCAGCCGTTGCATAGATGTGAATGGGCTCCGCCACGGAGGACTCGTCGCCATCGCCGAACTCCCATCGGTAGCGGTTGGGCACATAGGAAGACTGAAGCTTGAACCTCATAGCCATTGCATTGCTCGGGTCGGCGGGAAAAGCCCGGATGTGGATCCAGGCGTTATGGCGAGTGACTTCCTCGTAGAACTCGATGACGTGCTGGGTGTCTTCCGCCTTTGCGGAGCCCATCGGGTTCTCGTCGAGGTTCGCACCTTTCGATCGGAGCCACTCGATGCAGTCCCGGCCGTGCCTGCCCTTGATCACGTCGGCGACACCGCAGTTGACGTAGATGGGTTGATACGGATCGATCCGATCCTTTACATCGGTGAGAAAGCCGCTGTTGAACTTGGGGGCAATCGCGCTGACGGCGCGGAAGACCCGTGGGTGTTTCAGCCCCGTGTGCAACGCAGCCAAAGCCCCACCGGACCAACCGTGTATGAACACGCGATCCGCGGAGATGTTATGACCGGCCCGGACGTGTCGGACTGTGGAGAGAATGTGCTCTTCGTCATTGCGCTGCCGGACAAGTTGCTTGGCAGCCTTGGGCGGGAATTTGCCTTTGATGCCCCTAAGCTTCGGGGCGACAACAAGGAAGCCCCTCGACTCGGCCAGTTCGGTCCAATTACGAATCTGGCGGTTGGGTGAATCCATCGGGGAGGAATGACAGACGACGACAAGCGGCCAGGCGAACGCCTGATCGTAGCCGGACGGTCGATACAGCAGGTAGTCCCTGCCGTGTTGCGGTTCGACACACGGGCGAAGGGGTGCGGGGACGTCAGGGTCGATGAGCTGTGAACATCCGGAAGCGGCAAGAACGATCAGCAGCCCCCAAAGCCCGGTCACGCGGATTCGAGTGCCATACATCGTCATAGCTTAATCCAGTGATGATTCATGGGTCCGGAACATTTCGCCGTTTCCCGTAGCGGCGCGCCTCGTCGGGTGGCCCGTGTCCTTGCACCTGTTTAGCAATCCCCGCGCGCGTCGACCCCACATCGCCCGACGTCATGGTCTTCTTGCCACGGAGGGGCATCCGGCAATAGCCCAGTGATTCATCGCTGGGCGACTCTCGCATCGTCCCTCCGGGACGGGGAGCACGACGCGAAACACGTACCTGGAGGTGGGCCACCCAGCCTCTTCATCCCACATCCTTCCGCCTTCATCCTTCCCGATGAGTCGTCAACCGCGAACCTCATAGCCGCAGTCCTTGAGGTACTGCTCGAACCGGTGGCGAAAGTCACCGGTGTCCCGATCGCCGAGCGTGCGCGTGTCGTCTCCCACAACGGTGCGGAACGTCAGGCTTCGCCAGCCGGGGCCGACGGACTGGCCTTCATAGCTTCCAACGTAACGAATCTGTTTGAGCAGCGCATGGTCAAATCGGGAGAAGTTTCGCGCCACGTCGGTGTAGGGCGTCGCCTGGGGAACGAGGATCGAGAAATCCATTTCGACCAGCGGATGCGCGGGGATCTGTCCGAGAGGTTCCGCCGTATGTTCGAGCGTTTCGAGCCCGGTAAGCCGCAGCTCCGCCCACGCCACCACCCAGGCGGACAAATGGTCGCTCATCTTGCGTCGCAGTGCCATATCTATGACACTTACGCTCCCGGCCGTCATATCACCGATGCTGACTGTGGCCGTTCGGCGCGGGTGCTCCCAGGGGCGATCGGCCCCGGCGGCGGCGTGGGAGAACGTGACACGGCGGGAGAACCGCTGCCAGGCCCATGTCTCGATTGCGCCTTTCAACCGGCCAAGGAGCAAGTCCTCCTTCTTCTTTCCGCGAGCAGCGCAAATAAGACCGACGTGCCGGTATTCGTGATCCGCGTCACTACCCTTCTCAAAGACGCCGCCCAACTCGATCAGGGAGAAGGCCGGGAAGTGAAACCGATTGCGCTCGACGGCACCAAGCAGACCCGGCACGAGCGAGCGTCGGAACCGGTGCAGCCCCTCCGCAGACGGGTTCCTCAGCTCGACACACGGCCCGGGATCAATCCCAAGCTGATCCAACCAGGCCGAGTCATACCATAAGTACCCCTGAATCTCGATGAAACGATGGTTGGACGTAAAGTGTTCGAGCGTCCGCTGCTCGAGCTCGTGAATCGCGTTGGGCTCGAAGCGACGCATCGAGACGCGCGGCAGGGCCGGCGGGATGTTGTCGTAGCCGATGTAACGCGCGATCTCCTCGATCACGTCTTCCTCGATGGAGATATCTCCCGTCGCGCGGAACGACGGAACGTTGACCGTCCAGGCGGTGTCACCATCCGTCACTTCAAGACCGATCCCCGACAAGATGCGAAATGCTTCCTCAAAAGGCACATCACGTCCAATCGTCCGCACGACATGCCGGGGATTCACCTTGACAGCCAGCGGTTCGGGCGGCGAGGGGAAGGCATCCGACAAACGACCCGTGGTCTTCATATCCGGGTAGATCTGCCGGGCAAGATGTATGAAGCGTTGGATCGACAGCACCGTGTTGGACGGGTCGAGCGACTTCTCGAATCTGGCGCTCGCATCGGTTCGCAGGCCAAGTCGGGTGGCGGTCCGACGGATCGTCGTGGGAGCGAAGTTGGCCGATTCGAGCAGGAGCGACGTTGTCGTCTCGGACACCTCGGTGAGCAGGCCTCCCATCACGCCGGCTAGGGCAATCGATTCTCCGTTGCACTGAATCATCAGCTCGTCGGAGGTGAGCTTGCGCTCGACACCGTCGAGCGTGCGGAAGAGACCGCCCTCCTTCGCCCAAGCGACCTCGATGCGCGGCACCTTGGCTGCGTCGAAGGCGTGCATCGGTTGGCCAAGATCAGCCATGATGTAGTTGGTCAGATCGACGAGCCCGCTGATCGGCCTTGAGCCCACGCGCCCCAACCGCAACTGCATCCAAAGCGGTCCGGGCTGCGTTGGGACGCCTTCGAGCACGATCCCGCTGTAACGCCGACAGGCACGGCCGTCCGCAATCTCGATGGGAACCTCCGGGAGCGACGCGCCGGTAAGCTCCTCGAGCGGGACGACCGGGTAGGGCTTGAGCGATAGCCCGAAGATGGCCGCGACCTCCCGGGCAATCCCATAGTGACCCCACAGGTCGGGGCGGTTCGTGATGGACTTGTTGTCGATTTCGATCAGCCAATCGTCAAACAGGTCGGGCGCAAGCGGCTCACCCGGCGCGGCGGCCGGGTTGAGGAAGACCGCCTCCTGGGCAGCCATGGCGATTCCGACCGCATCGCCGGGAAGGATCATCCCGGCGCTGGTGACGCCCGCCACCTCGGCTGCACCGATCTCGCCAAGCGTGGCGAGGGAGGAACCGGAGGGAGCGTAGACCACGTTCGAGCCGACGGGCAGCGCCGGTGCGGCCGTCACGGTCTCCACCGTCTGCCCACTGCCGACGTCCAATGCGACGTGGCGCAGGTTGTGCCGACCCGAAACAGGTGTCACAGCCTTGACACCCGCCGCGATCAACCCGCGCGGTCGAATGGCAACCTGTTTGACCTCCTCGACCTCGGCCGTCGTCCGCGTGAATCGCTCGGCGAGATCGCGCGGATCAAGGTCGGCCGGCAGGTCAACGTAATCCCGAATCCAGTTCAGTGAGATCAGCATGTGCTTACTTGTTCACGCCTTGCCCGTCGTGGTTACAGCCTCCGTCGATCGGTCGATGATGGGTCCGCCAAGCCTTTCGGGCGACACGATCGGACGGATGTCGCCGGCGTTGAGAACGCGGATGTCGCGGATTCCATACTTCATCATGGCCAGACGGGTCAGACCCAACCCGAAGGCGAAACCCGTGTATTCATCAGGGTCGATCCCGCCCGCCCGAAGGACGTTTGGGTGAACCATTCCGGCTGGGAGAATCTCGAGCCATCCCGATTGCTTGCAGGTCGGACAGCCCGCCCCGCCGCAGATCTGACAGTTCATGTCAATCTCGAGGCCGGGCTCGACGAAGGGGAAGTACCCCGGCCGCACACGGACCTCGACATCGCGCTTCATCACCTCCGCCAGAAGGGTCTGGGCCATCGCGATCAGGTTGGGAATCGAGATGTCATGATCGATCATCAATCCTTCGACCTGATGGAACGTGGTCTCGTGTGACGCGTCGATGGTCTCGTACCGAAAACATCGGCCGGGCACGATCACGCGAAGCGGGGCCCCGAACTTACGCATCGCCCGATACTGAACCGGCGACGTGTGGGTCCGCAGCACCATCCCGTTCTTGACCCAGAACGTGTCCTGCATATCGCGGGCGGGATGCGTCGGCGGGATATTGAGGGCCTCGAAGTTGGCGTACTCGGTTTCCATCTCCGGGCCGGCTTCAACGGTGAAACCCATCCGCTCGAAAACCCGCTCGATTTCCCACTGGACAGCCGTGACGGGGTGGACGGCGCCCATGGGCTCACGCAGGCCCGGCAGGGTCGGGTCGAACGCCTCGGCGGCAGCTACCTCGGCCTGCTCCGCGGCGACCTGGAGCTTGTTGAGCCGATCTTGAAACAACGTCTTGACCCGGCCCTTGGCGGCGTTGACCGTCTTGCCGACCTCGCCCCGCTGCTCGGGAGGGTAGTCCTTGACGGACGAGATGAGCGAGCCGAGTTCGCCCTTCTTTCCGAGAACGGCGGTTTCGAGGCTGCGAACGGCGTCGACCGAGGCCAGATTGCCCAGCTTCGCGGCTGTGGCCGCTTCGATTTCGGCTAGTCGTTTGCCAAGCTGATCGAGGTCCACGATCCCAACCCAGCCCCCATTTGGACAAATTCACACCTTACCAAAGCGGCACAGCTTAGACGCCGGGAACGAGCGTTGCAAGCGAGAGGCCGGGCACCGCTCGAACCGAGTACCTGCGATCCGACGATTGGGACGCCGGACGTACAACACGCCGGATCGGGCTGAGTATCGGCGGGGCGTGCGAGCCCAGAAGCCTGTCATTCCCTGTGGGACTTCTGAATCGGCAGGGCGATCGTGAACGTCGTGCCGGCGCCGGGCTTACTGGTGACGTTGAGGGTTCCGCCGTTCTCGTCAACCAGGTCACGGCAGAGGGCCAGGCCCAGACCCTTGCAGCGTTCCTTCTCGTCCGCGTCGGGCACTTTTGACGAGTTCAACGGATCGAAGATGTGCGGGAGCAATTCAGGCGCGATGCCCGCACCGGTGTCAATCACCTCGAGGACGGTCTGCTTTCCCTCTCGCCGGCCGGTGATGGTGATGCGTCCCGAGTGGGAGGACAGCAAGGCCTGTCGGGCATTCAGGAGCAGGTTGAACAGCACTTGTCGAAGATGCAGCGGGTCGACCCAGGCGGTCAGGCCCTCATCGATTCGAATGGAGAGTGTGATCCCATCCTTGGACAGATCGCGGCAGAGACTGTCGACGGCGTCGGTGGCGGCTTCTTGCAGGAGCGTGATCTCGGGCTTGATCGGTTTGGCTGCGTTGATCTGGAGCACGCGATCGGCCATCGCCACGAGCATCCGGACGTTCTTGACCGTGACGGACAGTGCCTTCTTCTGGAGGTCGAGATCGCCGGTGTCGAGGGCGGCCTGGGCGTAGGAGAGGATCGGCGTGAGAAGGTTGTTGACCTCATGGGCGATCGTCGCTGCGGCGGTCCCGAGGCTGGCAAGCTGTTGGGCCTGGCGGACCTGGGCCCGCAGGAGGTTTAGCTGCTCCTCGAGGTTCGCCAGGTGTGTCTCGAGAGCGGAAGTAGCGATATCGGTTGTCTCGGCGGTCGCCGGTGGTTGTCGATGCATATTCAGTAGAATCCGGGGGAAGCCCTTGTCCAAACCCTCCGGTTGTGAGATATCGGCATGGGTGAGCCCGATCCTTGAAGCGGCTGACGTATGACCGACATGGCATCCCAGTTTGACGAAGTGGTCGAGGTGTTTGGCCGTCTGGGTATGGATGTGCGAGCCGAGCGACTCGGCGGCGGCGGTGGTGGCCCGTGCGTATTGCGCGGCAAACCCGTCTTCTTTATCGACCTGGACGCCGACGTGGCGACGAGGATGGAACGCTGCCTGGCGGCGCTGGCAACGCTGCCGGAGGTGGACGGGCTTTATTTGACACCGGCTCTGCGGGAAGAGATCGACCGGCGAAGGCAGGATGGCTGATGATTCGCCCCAACGGCGGGCTCAGCCGCGCCGGGGCGTCGACCCGGGCAGGGCAACTCCGCGGGCATCGCCGCGTAGGCCCATCTCACGCCTAATACAAGATCCAGTTCCAGAGTGCCGACTCCCCGCCAGCGAGCCGCGGGCTGCCGCAAGGCGGCTCTGCCGCGCCCGCGCGGACCCGAAACTGCGGGAAGACGCCAGCAAACCTGATGCGACGAATCGGCACTATCAAACTGCCCTTGGTATAAGGTTGCTCGCGGATAAGGCAATCGTCACGGGGTGGGCAGGGCCGGTTCAGCGGGTTGGCCGAAACCCTCCGGCGCTGGTGCCACGAGGGGGACTGCCGGGGAAAGTCTGAGTACGGTGTTGTTCTCGTCGCCGAAGTGCTCCGCGCGGATTGCCTCAATACGCCTCGAACACCAGGCGCGCTCGGCGGACTGATCGGCCTGCGACATTCGGTCGTGCCAGTCGGCCAGAATCTGTGTGTTCAGAAGTGCCAGGGTCCGAAGCGCGTCGGCCCGATCGGCGTCGTTGCCCATCCACTCGGTTGACAGGTCTTCGATCTGCGCGAGCAGCGCGAGCGCCGTGGCGTGTCCGCCACGTCGCGCGAGCAGACGGCAGCGAAGCAGCCGCTCGAAGAACGCATAAGGCAACGACCGTCCGGGCGGATCAGCGAGTGCCCGGTCAAGCATCGCCAGGGCACGATCGAGATTCGGCTGGCGGGCTCGGAGGCACGCCTGCCACAAGGTAGCGGCGGTTACCACCTGCGGATCGTCATCCTCGAGCAAGACCGACAGGCGAGAGGTCGCCCGGCGATCGGCACCGGCCGCCTCGCGGGCATCACCCGGTATCAGGTAGGCACGAAACGCCTGCGCAAAGGCATCGAGTATCTCCCGGCGGCGCTGGAGTTCACGCCGCGAGGTTTTTTCCTTTTCCGGGTCGTGATCGATTCCCTCGATGATCTTCTTCGCACGGCCAATCCAATCGTCCGCGCGATCGAGCGCGGCGGATACACGTGCTTCCTCTCGATCATCGGGGCTGTCTGGTAAGTGAAGGAGTTCGGCTGAGCAGATCGGCTCGAGCTCATGGGCGAGGGTCACGTTGGCCGCAGCCATCAGGAGCGAGGCGCGCGTCGACGGATCGGTGGACTGCTCTGCTTGTTCCGCCAGGTCCGCCGCGCGATCAGCCATGGATTGGACATAGGCGGCGTCATCGTCGAACCCTTCCATGGTGGCGAGGCGCACCGTGGGGATCTTGGGTGACGCCGGCTGAAGCCCACGGCTTGGTGGTGGGGAATCGGCATTCTTGAACTGGATCTGGTATAAAGGGGGGACGCAGGGGAGTGATGCGTCACACAATAACGGACACTGCCCCAAGAACATGGCAGCAGCAACGGCGAGTGCTATTCGATTGACGTTCATGTCACGCTCCGGAAGGACCGGCCACCAATCTACCTTCTGCGAGCCATGTCCGGTACCACTGCCGGGATCTTATTCGAGGCTTTTCGGGGGCGGCGGCTGACAGGACCCGTGTGGTGTGGCCCGTTGACTCGGTGTCAGCGCACGCCTACACTTTACGCGGGTGTGCAGTGTGTGACCGACGCGCGTCGAATATGACGCTCGTGTGGTGGTGTGAGTCCCTCCTTTTTTGCCCCGCTTCATGAAGGTGGTTCAGTCAACCGTCCCGGACCGATCCAATGGCACTTGCTGACATCAGTAGCCCGGACGCGTCGGTGCAGGAGACGTTGCCGCACAGAGGCTCCGCCTCGACGAATCTCACGGGAGTCGCGGTGTTGATCGCCTGGGTGGCGTCGGTCGCGTTGCACGGCGGCGGGCTGGCTGCCATGTTTTGGGTCGTGTTTCCGTTCACCGCGCGCGAGCCTCCGGACGTACCGCTGGTTCACGTGGACCTTGTCGGACCGGTCGAGCCGGTGTCGTTCGTGCCTCCGCGAAACCCGGACCTGACAAGTCAATCGGCGAGTCTTGACCCCTTGGCGGTGCGCGTCGCCGCCGAGAAGTTCGACGAACTCGAGGATCTGGGCCTGACGAAGAAGCCGGAGTTGTCCATCATCGGGATCGGGTCCGGCGGAGGAGATTTCTCCGATTACGGTCTGACCGCCGGCGGTGGACCGGGCCCGGACTTCTTTGGTTTGGGAACGTCCGCCCGCGGCGCGAGGAAGATCGTGTACGTGGTCGATCGGAGCGGGTCCATGCTCGACACGTTCGTTCACGTGCGTGAGGAGCTCAAGCAGTCCATTGATGAGCTGCGGCGAAGCCAGAAGTTCCACGTAATCTTTTTCAATGCCGGCGAGCCGCTCGAGAATCCCCCGAAACGCCCCGTCAGCGCGATTCGGGCACAAAAGGAGCGGTTCTTCCAGTTCCTTGACAAGGTGTTTCCCGAGGGCAGCACGCATCCGGAGCGGGCCATGCGCCGGGCCCTGTCCCTCGAGCCCGATCTGATCTACTTTCTGACGGACGGCGAGTTTCATCCGAGCCTCGGGGACGAGCTCGACAAGTGGAACAGAAGCCGGCGCGTCCGGATTTTCACGATTGCGTTCTTTGACCAGGCCGGCGCGGAGTTGCTCGAACGGATCGCGAGGGAACATGGCGGTGAGTTCAAGTTCGTCTGTGAAGATGATGTCCCGTAAGAGGATACAGTGTGCCATCGTTGTGACACTCATCCTGTGTCTTCCGACGTGGGTGACGCCCGTGGCCCGCGCGGACCACATCGTCGTGCAAGGCATGGACTACGTTGACGCGGTGGTTACCGGTCTGCACGCCGGCAGGATTGAATTTCGCACGGTGGAAGGCGAGATGGAGGCCGCATGGATCAGCGATGTCGATCTTGTGATTGTCGATCGCGGCGGTGCGATGACCGACTTCAACCAGGCTGAGCGGCTGCTCGCCGGCGGCGAGCCCGGCAAAGCGATCGAGCGGTATCGCCGCTCGTTGCGACTGAGCGAGGGCTTCTGGCGGGACCTGGTCACAGCCAGGCTGCTGATGGTCTGCACGCGCGCCGGGCAAATCGACGGCGCGGCTCGTGCCTTCATCCTGGTCACCGGCGCCGAGACGACGGGCCCCGCTCTGGCTGCCAGGCTCATCCCGGACACGTTTCCCACTAGGCGTGACAAGGCAACGTCGGCCGCGATCGAGGAGCTTGACACCGCGATCGCCAAAGCGCCCGACGATGAGCGCCGTGCGGTCCTGCAACTTCTTCGGTATGCGATTCTCCAACACATTTCCGACAGGCGGACGGCCGGCGCGATGGAGCAGGTGGCAACACTCGTCATCCCGGCTTCCGCGCGGTCAAGACGTGCCTACGCGATTCAATTGACAGCCTTGCAGCAAGTACTGAAGGATCGGCCCACCAAAGCGGTGTGGGATGGTCTCGATCGGGCAATCCGATGGGCCCCCGAGGAGATCGTGCCGGCCTTTCTACTGCTGAAGGGGCGAACGCTCCTCGAGCGGGCCGAAACGCGGGAAGAGATCATTCGGGCGAGTTGGCCGTTCATGCACGTGGCGATCCATATGCCGGACGACCCGCGAGCGGCCGACGGGCTTTATGGCGCCGCTGTCGCGCTTGAACGCATCGGCATTGCCGACAAGGCCCTCGTCCTGCTCGATGAGTGCATGGCGCACAAGCGAATTAGTGACAAAACCCGCAAGATGGCTCAGGCCGCGCGGGAACGACTGAAGCAGGCTGCCGATCCGCGCGTAGGCGCGATCCGAGCGGAAGGCGGCCGGGCTGAAGCCTTGAACCGGTAGGAACACGCGCCGACGACTCTGTCGGCCATCCAATAGGAGGATGCACACTTGATGCGAATCTTCTTTCTCGCGGCGATGCTGGTCCTTGTCGTGGTCTTTGTGATGGCTCTGCCGGCGACCGCCCAGCCGGGCACCGGCGCCGAGGCTGCCGCCGAAACGAACATAAACTACTTCGATTTCTTCGTGGTGAAGGGTGGTTACATCGCCTTCGGTCTGATCATGCTCTCCGTTGTCACGATCGCGTTGACGATTGAGCACTGTCTCTCGATTCGCCGGGCGAGCATCATTCCCCTCGAAGCCCTCGAACGCACCAAGACTTTGATCGATCAGAAGAAGTACGTCGAGGCGGTACAGTTCACCGCGGAAGACCCGAGCATGCTCGGCTACGTGGTCAATGCGGGGTTGGTCGAGGCCTCCAACGGTTACGTCGCCATGGAGCGGGCCTTGGAGGAATCGTTGGACGAGCGGGCAGCCAAGTTGTTCCGGAAGACCGAGTACTTGCACATCATCGGCAACATCTCGCCGATGATCGGTCTGCTCGGGACGGTAACCGGAATGATCATGCTGTTCGCCGAGATCCATGCCAGCGACGCGTTTCCCGGGGCGCGGGTCGTCGCCACCAAGATCGCCGTCGCACTGATCACGACGTTCTGGGGTCTGGCTGTCGCCATTCCGGCGCTGAGCATCCACGCCGTGTTCAGAAACCGGATCGATGTGCTGGCGTCTGAGTGCGCGCTGGCAGCCGAACGGATTCTCGCCGTCTTCAAACCGGCTGCGACGTCCTCGACTTCCACGTCCATCCCGGCAGCGACCCAAGCGGCGGAGGGTGCGTGACCCATGCGCTATAGCCGCGATCATCGGCGAGCATTATCGGGTATGGATTTCAACGCCGTGCCCATGGTCGACGTGATCTTCCTGCTCACCATCTTCTTCATGTTGGTAAGCCGTTTCTCCTCCGCGGAGCAGATACCGATGAAGCTCCCGGAACCCGATCAAAGCCAGGCCAAAGTGGCCAAGCTTCCCGATCGCGTGGTCATCAACTGCCGTCTCTCGGGCGTGCCCGATGCGGACGGGGACCCTGTGCTCTACAGCATCGGACCGAACCGTCCCGAGCCCCTCGATATCATCGCCGGGCGTTTGGCGGGCATGAAGCGCGAGCGACCGGACATCAAGGTCGTGGTGCGGGCGGATCGCCGACTCCACTATGACGAAGTGCGATCGGTCATGCGCGTCATCGCGCACAACGGGATCAAGATGCTTAACGTAGTGGCCCATGTGGCGGAGGAGGAGTAGCGTGGCGGCGGTAGCGGAGAAGCGTGGAAGGCGGGGCAGTGCGAGAGGCCCGCGCGCCGGCGCGCACGGGCCCCGTCGACACCGGTTCGAGCGCCCCGGCGCGCCGTTTGCCGTCCATCTTGCTCCGATGATCGACGTGACGTTTCTGCTGCTGATCTTCTTTCTGGTGACCACGCGGTTCGAGCGGCCGGAGGGGTTGCTCGCGTCCGAGATGCCGACGGACACCGGTGCGCCGGCTGTGGGACTCCCGCTCAGCCCGATCCTTGTCCATCTGTCTCAGACCGGACCTGCCTTCGAGGATGTCAGCATTCGCATCGAAAGGTTCGCGTCCGCACCGAAAAACGCGGACGAGCTTGCATCCATTCTGCGTGACATTCAGCGCCGTCCGGGTTTTGACAGGGAGACGCCGGTGGTGATCGTGGCCGAGGATGAGGTGCGATGGGATCACGTGGTGGGCTGCTGGAACGCCGCTCTTCGCGCGGGGTGTGCGAGGATCGCATTCGGTGAGCAATAAGTGATGTTCGTGCGAGCGCGGCGGGGACG
The DNA here is from genome assembly GCA_965371725.1 of uncultured Phycisphaerales bacterium. GTDB lineage: Bacteria > Planctomycetota > Phycisphaerae > UBA1845 > UBA1845 > CBDUZO01. The sequence continues at coordinate 19,632 of CBDUZO010000045.1, read as the reverse complement.
ACGTTCAGCCGCCCCGGGCGATCCCTTGCGGACGATCGTCTCGTGAAGCCGTGAGACAATGCGTGTGATTGCCATGTTGAGGCCTGCTGTCAGTGCGATTGCGTACAGTCACCGGAGGGTTCGGTGCGGGGGAATCGCGGTTGCGCTTGTGGTGCTCCTCTGCGGCGTGACGGCCACAGCCAATGACAAGAAGCCCAAACCGGCCGAGGAGGAGCGGTTCAGTTCCGCGGCCTTTCGCGCGGGGCTGAGGAAGCGGGGGCTCTTCGAGTTCCTCGATCTGCACCTCAAGGAGTTCCCACCCTCCGGCAAGACGGCTACGTTGCTGATGCGGCGCGACTTGAAGCTTGCCGAGTTCCATGATGCAAGCCGCCCGCGCGAGGAGCGGATGGCGTCCGTCGCCGAGGCAAACCGGCTTCTCGGGCAACTGATCACGGAGAACCCCAAGGACCGCCGTCGGTTTGACTGGCAGTTTGCGCTCGGCCATTCTCTTCTCTACGACGAAGCCGAGTCCTTCTTCACGAACATTCTGTATCGGGGCGGCGGTCCGGCGGATCGGCGGAGGCTCCGTCCCCTCACGACACGGGCTGTGGCTACCCTTACGGCCCTCACGGAACAGTTCGCATCCGAGTACGAGATTCTCGACAACCTGCCGATCGCGAAGTTCGAGCGGCTCGAACGCGCGGGGTATGTGGATGAGCTGGATCGTCTCGCCCCGCAGGCAGAGTACCTTTTGCTCTGGGCATTGCTCTATGATTCACTGTCACGTGATGACACCGATCCGACGCGGGCGAGCCGACTCAACCGGATACGCGCTTCGCTGGCGGAGAATCGGGCCTTGCTCAACCTGCCGCACGAGATCAGCCGGGTGCAGGTGCAGGCGATGTTGCTCGCCGGTGTGACGTCTCGGTTGCTGAACGATCACGCGGACGCCCGCCGGCATCTTGATCGCGCGCTGTACGTGGCCCAACGCTCAAGCGACCCCGCGGAACAGGAGCGGATCCGTTGGGCGATCACGCTCGCATGCATCGAACGCATACGGAACGATCGCGACGACAGCCGATTCGACGACGCGATCAAAGGCGTTGACCGGTTTCGCAAGTCGCCGGCGGGGGGCGATGCATCCGATGATGCGTCCGATTTCGGTCTGCAGATCGTCGCGGCCCTGCTCGAGCGTTCCATCCATCGGGCACGCGCGAACGATGCGGAGCGAAACGGTCAAGTCGCCGAGGCACGACGGTACCGCGACCGGGCCTGGAAACCACTCGAAGGCCTCATTAGCGGTGCTCCGGGTCGCTGTGACGAGGTATACGCCACGGTCTACGAGCTGATCGGGCAGGACGCGGACCCCACCGCGATTGACCCGTTCGATCAATGTGCGCTGGTGGCGGGGTTGTTGCTTGATGCACAGCGCGACCCCGCGCAATCCGCCCACCTGCAGGAGCGGGCCATCCGGGTCGGTGAACGGTTCATCGCGGCGGCTCCGGACGCCGCCCGGTCACTCGTGCCCGCGATGCTCTACAACGTGGCGGTGGCCCACTATCGGCAAGGGCAGCAGGTCCGGGCCGCCGAGCGGTTCCTCGAAGTCGCACGACATCACCCGACCTTCAGCAGGGCATCGGATGCAGCCACGTTTGCCGTTCAGCTTGCGTCTTCGGTGTACGAAGACGCGCGGGAGGTGGGCAATCAGGACATTCAACACCTGTACCTTGACGCGCTGGAAGTCCTCCTGACGAAGTACACGCACATACCGGCGTCACGTTACTGGCGGTTCCATTACGCGCAGTTGCTGGATGAACTCGGGCGCTATGACGCCGCCGCGACACAGTTCGCCCTGGTCGACCCGGAACACGAACACTTCATCGAGAGCGCGTTCCTCCGCACGCGATCGACGGCGCTGGGCTTGCAGGAGTCTTGCGCCAAACATCCGGAAGACCTGCTCGGGATTCAGCGCCGCGTGAACGACTTCTTCACAGTGCACCGCGAGTTCATCTCACGGGCGTCGGGCGAACTGAACCGCGAGCCGTCTCCGGCGCGGACTGCTCTGCTGCGGGGCCTGGTCGGTCGGGGCAAGCTTGTTGCCGCCGAGGTCCGGGTCCTTCCCCAGGTGGACCGTCCCGCCCCGGCGCTGGAGGGTGTTGAGGGTTTTGAGGCGACCTACCCCGATCTCGCCGGTCTGACCGGTCGCGTGTGGCGCGTCCGATTGCTGGCCTACGAGAGGCTTGGCAGGCTCGACGAGGCAGCCCGGGCCATCCCCGCCTACGTCGCTGCGGACCCGGAGAACGCCGGTCCCGCCATGCAATCCCTCTATTTCAGCCTATCAGAGGACGTCAAGCGCCTGCGCGCCGCTGGTGATGAGGAAGCGGCCGGGCAGAAGGCGGAGATCGTCTTACTGCTCGCACAACAGGTCGACACCTGGGCGCGGACCCATACAAGCGCCACGGCGTCCGCCGAGCGTCTCATGCTCAAGGAACAGCTTGCCGAAGCGAACCTGCTGGCGGAGCGATATGAACGCGCACGCGAGCTGTTCGAGGAATTGCGGACCGGCGGCGACGCACCATCCTCCAACGTATCCGTACTGCTCGGCTACGCGGAATCCCTTTATCAACTCGGCGAATTCGGCAAGGCCTTGCCCGAGTTCAACGCGATGGCCATGAGACTACCGGAGACGGATCCGCTTCGGTGGAAGGCCCTCTTGCGCGACCTCCAATGCCGCACGGCGCTGGATCAACCTCCGCGGGACGTGATCAAGGTTATCGAGCAGCAGAAGTACCTGTTCCCCGAACTCGGTGGACCGCGTCTGGCCGATGAGTTCGAGAAGCTCCTCCGCGAGAACGAGCGCCGCGCGGGCGGGGAATGATGGTTGCGACACCCTCGTGGCATGGGCATGCGCCTTCACCACCGGTCGATCATCCCGCCGCACCGTTGCCGGTTCTTCCGCTCAATCCGCCAGTGCTTCCTCAATCGATCGCAGCAGACGCTTGTGATGAGCGGGTGAAGCTGCCAGGTAAGGGATATCCTCGCCCGGATCGGCTGTAAGATCGAAGGGACACAGAGCGGCGCCCCACGGATCGGTGACGACGCCACCGGCTTCACTGATCAACAGGACGCCGGCGGCGATATCCCATATCTTGCAGCGCTTTGCGAAGGCGGCATCAAGCGCGCCCGAAGCGACCAGGGCCAGATGCATCGCCGTCGAGCCGAGGTTGCGAAGGACGAAGCCATCGGTGGCCACCCACGCCCGCAACACGCGGACCGTCAGGTCATCCTTGCTGGATGGGATGCCAATCAGCAGGTCCTTCTGGGCCGGTCGCGCGGTCGCGCGGATAACCTCACCGTTGAGCCTTGCACCGCCGCCACGTGTGGCTGTGTACACGTGATTCACGTTGTGCTCAGCCACGACAGCCACCATGGGCTCGGCGCGATCCAGCACGGCGATCGACGTGGAGAAACAGGGCAGGCCACTCGCGTAATTCCTCGTACCGTCGAGCGGATCAATCACCCAGCAGTAACGGGCCGATGCCCGATCAGCGTGCGCGTCCGGTCGCGGCACTGTCTCCTCCGCCAGGACGGCGTGATCCGGGTAGGCGTGGGCGATCGCATCGAGGATGTGGGCCTGGATGGCGTGATCCGTCTCGGTCACAACGCTGTCATCGGCCTTGATCCGTACCTCCGGCGACGCCCGACTCGCCGTGCCTATCCGGGCGGCATCCGCGGCGAGATGCTTCGCCAGGTCCAGGAAATTGTCCGATTCCGAACCGTTCATGGGCCCGATCATAGTCCCGCCACCGGGATTGGCCAGCGGGAGGACCGCGCCGCAATCGGTTTTTGGGTCACCCGGTCCGCCACGCGAGCCGATCGTGATGTATGCTTGGGGTAGGGCATGCCCCGCCGGTGGGCGGCGGACCCACACCGGTGGGCGGAATCCGCGCTGGCGGTGTGCAGAACAGGCCCCGCATTGAAGAGGAACGGTCTCGATGGCCCTTGTTTTCCACGACGATCATCATCGCACAGGCTTGCGTCATCGGCTGTGGGAGCTTCTTGCCGCCGTAATCGCCTTCTTGTTGGTGGTTCTCTGGACCCGGCCCGCGGGTTGACGGCCGGCGTTCCACGTTTTCCCACGCCGCTGAACCGGACCCATTCTCCACAGGCACGCGCCGAGCGGTTGACGCCGCCGAGGCCGCCTACGATCATCATCGCTCGTGACGAAAGATCGCTGGCACATCGTTTTCGCTGAACCCTACGACCCGGAGGTCGTGCAACGCATGCGCGATGTCGGCGAGGTCACGGTGCTTGACAGCTGCAACGAAGACGCGCTGGGGAAGGCTGTGCGCGATTGTCATGCCCTGCTCATCCGCAGTTCCGCTCGAGTGACACGAAGCGTTCTCGAACGCGCCCGACGGTTGCGCGTCATCGGCCGCGGCGGTGTTGGGATTGAGAACATTGATCTTGCCGCCGCCCGCGATCGGGGTATCACCGTGGTACACACACCGGCTGCCAGCACGGAAGCCGTGGCCGACCTGACGGTCGGGCTGATGATCGCCCTGGCAAGGCGTCTGGTCGATGGCGATACGGCCATTCGACGCGGCGATTTCGGCACCGCGCGAAGGAGGATCACCGGTCCGGAGCTTCATGAGTTGACACTCGGTATCGTGGGCCTGGGGCGGATCGGCCGGGCCGTCGCCGGGAGATGCCGAAACGGGTTCGGAATGCGGGTCCTGTACAATGACATCGTCGAACCGGGGCACGTCGACTTTGCCGCGACGTCCGTCTCCAAGGAACGGCTCTTTCGTGAGGCTGACGTGGTCAGTCTCCATGTTCCACTGACGCCGCGAACGCGTGGGCTCATCCAGGAAGAGACGCTGGCAACGTTCAACCCCGGCGCAATCCTCATCAACACTTCGCGCGGCGCGGTGGTGGACGGGGCGGCGTTGGCGCGCGCGTTGGAATCCGGTTCGCTGTTGGGAGCGGGCCTTGATGTCTTTGATCCTGAGCCTCCACCGCCCGATCATCCACTGTTGACCGCTCCGAACACGATCCTCACACCTCACATCGGCGCCAGGACGCCGGCGTCGCTTCAGCGGATGGACGCGGTGGTGGAGGACGTGATCCGTGTGCTCAACGGTGAGCCACCGCGATACCCCGCCCCGCCCGAGGAAGGGGGCGCGAGGAACGAATGACCGATCCTGCCGGTCCATCCGACGCACCGCCCGATTCCAGCCATTCAGAGTCGGTTGCCGAGGATCCTCTTTGCACGGGCTGCGGCTACAACCTGCGGGGCCTGGCGGGATGACACATCGACGTCAGCCACCGCCACCTGATTGCGTACAGCCCCGCCGTATTTTTTGGACAGTCGTGCTTTCCTGAAAGCCCGCGCGAATATTTGCTGGATTTCATTGACAGGGATTACCGACACAAGATAATGCCGTTTTGGCAAGGTCGCTAGCCGCGTTGGCAGCGGAATCGCGAGTGGAAACGTTAGTTGCACGGAGAAATGCACATGAACTGGCTTTGGACATTCTTGATGGCGACGGGAGCAGCGTTTGCGGGGATCTTCGGGTACTTCTACATGTTCCCGGCGTAGTCGCGCCGCTCACGGGTTTGCAGTAACTGCATTCACGATCAGATTTCGAGGCGACTCGTCAGGTCTACTTTGACTTGGCGAGTCGCTTTGCGTTTACACTTCCCAACGGATTCGCCCTTGGCGGGGGATGTTGCCCCTCCGTAGATGAGGCCTTCCCTACCGTGACTTTTTCTTTCGGGCGGGTTTTCCGGTCTTTTGGGCGGTTGAGCGTCTGCGCGTCGACGGCCCGGTTGTGCGTTTGACCCTTGCCCGTCGTTTCGATCTCGTTTTTTTCTTGGCCTTCGACTTGGCAGCAGCTTTCGGTTTTGACTTGGGTCTGGACGTGCTCTTTCTCTCTTGCGCCATCCTGATCGAAGCCTGAGCGGCGGCGAGCCGTGCCACCGGAACGCGGAAGGGGCTGCACGACACATAGTCCAGGCCGATCTGCTCGCAGAACATGATTGATGCGGGGTCCCCACCATGCTCGCCGCAGATGCCGAGCTTGAGTTTGGGTCGAGTCGCCCGGCCCATCTGACACGCCATCTCCAGGAGCATGCCGACACCGTGAACATCGAGTGTCTGGAAGGGGTGATCCTCGAGGATTCCCTCCCTGGCGTAGTCGGGCAGGAAGCGGCGTGCATCGTCGCGCGAGAGGGCCAATGTCAGTTGCGTCAGGTCGTTGGTGCCAAAGCTGAAGAACTCAGCCACCTCGGCCATCTCGTCGGCCAATAGCGCGGCTCGCGGCGTCTCGACCATCGTACCGAACAGGTATTTGACCCTGGTGCCGCGCTCCCTGAGGACCGAATCCGCCACGGCTTGCGTGTGCTCGACAAGGATGGACAACTCCTTGGGGTCGATGGTCAGCGGGATCATGATCTCCGGAAAGACCTTGATGCCGCGCTGCTGACAGTTCGCGGCGGCCTCGATGATCGCGCGGACCTGCATCTCGAGGATCTCGGGATAGGTGATGCACACGCGACAACCACGATGCCCGAGCATGGGGTTGGCTTCACGAAGCTGCTCGACGCGCCGACGAATGTCGTCCAGCGTCACGTCGGGCGCATCATCGGGCGCCTCGCCATCCCACTCATCCTCATCATCGTGGTGTGGCTCGCTCAGCGCCTCGGCGACAGCCCGCTGCGCTTCAGGGTTATCATCCTGTGGCAGGAACTCGTGCAGCGGCGGATCGAGCAGTCGAATGTTGACGGGCTTGCCGTCCATGGCTGCGAAGACACCTTCGAAGTCGGCCCGCTGATAAGGCAGCAGCTTGCTCAGCGCACGAGCGCGTCGTTGAGGGTGTACCGCGAGGATCATCTCGCGCATCGCACGGATGCGCTCGGGCTCCTTCGGATCGAAGAACATGTGCTCGGTCCGGCACAGACCGATACCCTCCGCTCCGAACTCGACGGCCTTTGCGGTGTCAGCAGGCGTGTCGGCGTTGGCACGGACCTTGAGTCGCCGCCGCTTGTCACACCAGCTTAAGAGCGTTTTGTACTCGGGCGGTGGGTCCGGTCGCTCGAGCGGGACCTCGCCCTCGTAGATGCTGCCGGTCCCGCCGTCCAGCGTGATCCAATCTCCTTTGTGAAGGGCCTTCCCGTTGATCCTCAATTCCTCGGTATCGTAGTCCACGGTGAGCGCGTCGCACCCGACGATGCAGCACTTGCCCCACCCGCGGGCCACGACGGCTGCGTGCGATGTCTTGCCGCCGGTGGCGGTCAGGATTCCCACGGCGGCGTACATTCCGCCGATGTCCTCGGGTGAGGTTTCCTTTCGGACGAGAATGGCCGCTGTTCCTTCGTTCGCGCGTTCCTCAGCCTGCGCAGCCGAGAAGACAACCTGGCCACAGGCGGCACCCGGCACGGCGCCGATACCCTCACCCATCCGTCGAACCTCCAGTTCGGCGGCGGGCGTGTTCGGATCAATCACGGGAAGGAACAACCGCTCGATGTCAGCCGCGTACACGCACAGGATGGCTTCATCCTTTGTGATTACCGGTGTGGTGGCGGCCTTCGCGTAGCGCTTCGGGAGGTATCCCTTCTTGACCAGGCGTTGGGCATCGGCAGCTGACATCAGCCCCTTCGTTGCCAGATCAACGGCGATCTTGAAGGCGGCTGTCGGTGATCGTTTCCCCCACCGGCACTGCAGCATGTACAGCCTGCCGCGTTCGACGGTGAACTCGAGGTCCTGCATGTCCTTGAAATGGACTTCGAGCACGACGCGCATCGCCTCGAGCTGATCGTAGACCTCCGGCATGGTCCTTTTGAGTTCGTCAAGCCGGATCGGCGTGCGCACTCCGGCCACGACGTCCTCGCCTTGCGCGTTGATCAGGGCGTCGCCGTAGAAAGTATGCTCGCCGGTGCTCGGGTCGCGCGTGAAGCACACACCGGTGCCGCAATCGTCCCCCATGTTTCCGAAAACCATCTGGCAGATGTTGACGGCTGTCCCGCCCAGGCCGGTGATGTGCTCGACCCGCCTATAGGTTACGGCACGCTCCCCCATCCAACTGTCAAAGACGGCATCGATGGCGCCGCGGAGCTGCTCGAAGGGGTCCTGTGGGAACTCCTCGTGGCAGTTTTCGTGGTAGATTCGCTTGAAATCGCCGACAAGCTCCTCGAGTTCATCCGCGTTGACGTCGGTATCGGCGATCTTTTCGTGCAGGCCTTTGCCAAGTCGAACGCGTGTGCGCGAGTCCTTGATCGAGTCGAAGGCCTCCTCGAAGAGCTCGCGGTCGATCCCCTTGGCCGTTGTCCCATACATCATGATGAGCCTGCGGTAGGTGTCGAACGCGAAGCGCCGGTTGTTCGCCGCGCGGGCCAACCCCTCGACGGATTCATCGTTGAGCCCGAGGTTGAGGATCGTCTCCATCATGCCCGGCATGGAGTGGGCGGCACCGGAACGCACGGAGACCAACAGTGGGTTCTTGATGCCACCGAGCTTCCTTCTGCTCAGCCGTTCGAGCCTGGCAATGTTCGACCGGACCTCCCTTTCGAGACCCTTGGGCCATTCGTGCCCCCGCCTGTTGAACGCTGCGCAGGCCTCCGTCGTGATGGTAAACCCGGGCGGTACGGGAATGCCGATGCGCGTCATCTCGGCAAGGCCCGCGCCCTTGCCGCCGAGAAGCGCTCGCTGCTCGCGCCGTCCGTCCGCCTCACCACCGCCAAAGAAGTAAACCCATCTATGTGCCTCTACCATGATCCATGCCCTCTACCGAAGCGCGGAGACCAAGCTGATCGAGCCCCTATCTTTCTCGATGGGGCGACTGATAACAGCCTTCCGCCGGTGTGCGCCAATCGAACGTAACAATTTGCCTCGTATACAGCGGCTAACGGCAGCCGGGACTGATCCTTCGTGCGCTGGGATGGATTCCCCATTGCCCGCGGTACGGACTGCGTGTCGTTCCGCAACGACGGTCCGAGAATCAACTCCGTCCTGCCTTGGCGACAAACCCCGACAGCCGTGCTACCGCTTCAGCAGTGCCATCGTCTTTTTGGGGTTCATCAACAGGAACGACACGTCGCCCGCCGTCTTGCGGTCGGCGCCCTTCTTGATAAGGGCAATGACCTCCGGCGGGGCCAGGGAGGACTTGGCCGCCAGTATCTTACCCGCGAGGTTGGCAACGTTGGGCGAAGCCATCGAAGTTCCCGACATCTTCATCCGCTCACCGCCCGGGATGTAACTGTCCACCTCAAACCCGCTCGCGTACACCTGAACGGTCCTGCCGAAGCTCGTGAACGAGGTGGGATCGCCGGCCTGGTCGACGGCGCCGGAGACAAGCAGGTTCGGAAGGTCGAACGACGAGGCGATGTACTCATCGAACTCAACATCGTTGTCCGCGTTACCGGCCGCACAGACGAACAGGATGTCCGGTGCGTTCTTGATGGCCTCATAGAGTCCTTCCTTCTGGAGACCGAACACCTGACGGGCGATCTCCCTGCGCTGCTCGGCGTCCTCTCCGATTCCGTTACGCTCCAGCGAGACCTCGGCATCTTCCTGGGCCTCGCCCCAGCTCATGTTGACCACGCGCACGCCGTGCTGCTTGAAGTACGCGACCGTGTCGCGGCACTTGGCCCCGTCACGATAGCCCCACTCGACCGTCCGCGCAACGGGGGTCATGCGATGGTCATAGCTCAACCGGGCGATCATCAGCGTGGCGAAGGGATTGCCCTCGACCATCAGTCCGGCCACGTGGGTGCCGTGAGCATAGTTGCCCGCCAGGCCCAGATCCTCGATGAACCCTTGGACGCTCGCGGGTTCGAGGCCGGCCAGGTACCTCTTAAGAGCGCTCGCCTCAGGACTGTCGACGGCCGCCTGGAGGTCCATGAACCCCTTCAGGTGATCCATGGTCTGTGGGATGCGGCCGGCGTCGTCGCCCAGCGGGTACAACAGCGGCGTGGTGCGCCTGGCGTGAATGTCGTACGCGATGCCGTGTATGTCATCGATATAGCCGTTGCCGTCGTCATCCTTCCCGTTGATCTTCTCCTTCGCATTGACAAAGAGTTGATCCTTGAAGACGGCGGGATCGGTCCCCGAGTCCCAGACGGCCATGAGCACCGGCGTCAAGTCTTGATCGGCTGCCAGCGCCACTGACCGGGCAGACCAGATGTCGGGTTTGATCGTCCTGTTGGCATCGATCAGTTCTTGATACACGGCGATCATGTCGTCCTTCAGCGCAAGCCGCTTGGTCAATGTGATGTGCATGCCGATCGCGCCGGCAGCATCGTCCGCGCTGAGCTCACCGGTCTTCTCGACGACCGGTTCCATCCGCGCCTGAACGATGCCCATCAGCAGGTTCTCACTGATGATCTCGCACCGGCCTTTGCTCTCCTGGATGGCGTCCTCGACGATGTTCCAGGGGAGCTTGCCCGCCTGCTCGGCCAGGTGTCGACGGAAGGCCTGTTTGTACGCGGTTTTCTTCACGTCCGGACCGGCCTCTCGTTTCGCCGCAATCATGGCCGTTGTGGTAAGACCGATCGTGAGCTTTGCGGCTTCTTTGCTCTCGAGCTCCCGAATCCGCTCGATGAGCTTCAACGCGGCTTCGTCCCGCTCCTCGATCAGGTCAATGGACAGCAGCGTCGAGTACATGTCCTTCAGCGTCGTCGGATCGTTGATTTCGTAAGTGGCCAGGTCGGACTCGATGTTCGTTCGGACCTTCGCAGCCAGCTCCATGATCTTCTGCCTGGACAGGATCAGATCGGCGACCTTCCCGGAGATCGGGTAGGTGTGCTGTGGCAGGTCATCCAGCTTGGCAATCTTGATCTTCTTGTCTTGGGCGGGTTTGTCACCCGATGCCGTCGCGGTTCCGGCGATCAGCAACGCCGCCAGGCAGGCCGCGGACGCCAACGATCCAATACTGAGTCTACGATGCATTGCCTATCTCCTCATCAGCCTTGATGGTACTTGTTCCGGGGGTTCGATCCCGATTCATCCCCAAGCCACACGACGACTCGAGCTGTGGCTAGAACAAGTTCCGTTTTGATGTAGCGTCCGAATCCCGAAGTCTCTCGGCGGTCGGACACTACGAGACCACTGAAAGCGCTAAAGTTCCCGCCCAAGAGCATCGCCGATTTCCCACCGTGCGCCAAGGCTCGCAGCGCAGGTGCCCGACGGCCTCCATCGCCTTACTCGGAGATGGGCCCGCGATCTCGCTGCACAAGCTTCCCGGCCAGTAGTGGCTGCTTACCCATGAGGTGCGAGATGTGGTAGTTGAGCAAGCTGAAGGGGCCAATGAAGGTTCGCGTCTCAGCTTCGCCGCCGAGCGCATTGCGCGTGGCTGGTGATACCGCATGCTTCTCCATCCGGGCCGGTTCACAGTGCTTGCACACCATCCCGCCTTCGAAGGATGAGAAGTGCGTCAGACCCTCCGTCCGTTCGCACAGGACGCACGCATCGAACCTTGGCAGCGAACCGATCGCCTTGAGCAGTCTTCGCTGGTACGCAGCCAGCGCCGCGAAGGGCTCGTTCGCCTCCGAGAGCGCGACCAACGTGTCGATCAAGGCGTCAAAGAGATCAACGTGCGGGTCCCAGTCCTCGGTCAGATGCGCGGTGATCTCGGCTGCATACTGCCCGCCGTGGATGCGGTGTAACTTCTCCCGAAGGCCCCAGAGGCTGTGTTCCTGTTTCCATTCGGTCAATGTGGCCAGGCCTTCGCCGCGCTCCTGCCTGGCGCTGGCGACGAGTTGCCCGACATCGAGCAAGTCGATCCCGACGGCAAAGCGTTTCCTCGTTCCTCGTTTGATCCCCTTCGCGATTACCCGCACCTTTCCGTGCTCGCGCGTGAACAGCACGATGATCTGTGACGTCTCGGAGTAGTCGAGCCGCCTGAGCGCGACCGCGGAATCGGCAAACGTAGCCATGGCGGTATCCTACGTGATTCCTCGAACAAGTTGTAGAATGCGCGTCGCGCAATGATCTGCGGGTGCCCCATGGCTTTAGCCGTGGGGGACGCGATGATCCATCACCCATGCGTAACGATGCGCGCCGTGCGTATCCCCCACCTCTAAAAAGGCGGGGCACCCATCCGGTTTCAGTTCGCGGAGGTCCGCGCAGGCTGAAGCCTGCGGCTCCATTCGGCGCATCGTCGCACCATTCACGAGACGTAGCACTGGGCAGAGACCCGGCTCCAGGGCGCTGCGAGGAGTTGCCTCCTGCTGGACAGAAGGCTATCGTTCAGTCGTGTCCACGTACCACTGCCAACCCGCGACGCAACCGCTTGACGCCGTGGTCACCTTGCCCGGCTCGAAGAGCATCACGAACCGTGCGCTGGTCGTCTCCGCGCTGGCGGATGGGACGAGTCTGATTAAAGGGATGCTCCTGGCGGAAGACACGCGACGGATGATCGAGGCGCTTCGGGCACTGGGCATCACGATCACCGTGGACGAGCAGAACCGCGTGGCCGAGGTCACCGGTTGCCGCGGTCAGCTTCCAGCCGATAGGGCGAACCTGTTTTGCGGCAATTCAGGCACGACGATCCGCTTTTGCACGGCTCTGACGGCACTTGGGCACGGGCGGTTTCAGCTCGACGGCATCGAGCGCATGCGCCGGCGCCCAATCGGCGAGTTGGCCGATGTGTTGCGGGCGCTCGGTGCAGGTGTGGAATGCCCGGACCGAGAGGGTTACCCTCCGATCATCGTGCATGCGCGGGGTCTTGGCGGCGGCCATGTCGCGTTCGAATCGCCGCAGTCCAGCCAATCCGTCAGCGGCCTGATGCTTGCATCGCCCTACGCCATGCGCGACGTGCTCATCGACATTACGGGGACCGTGACCAGCGCGACGTATTTGAAGATGACCACGTCGGTCATGGACCACTTCGGCGTCAGCGTGATCGAGCAGTACGCCGAGAGAAACGCCAAGCTCATCATTGCGGCTCCACAGCGCTACGCCGGGACGACGTACGCGGTCGAACCGGACGCCTCCAACGCTACCTATTTCCTGGCAGCCCCGGCGGTCGCCGGTGGTCGGGTCACGGTCGAGGGCCTCGGCACCGGAAGCATTCAGGGAGATGTCCGTTTCGTCGACATCCTGGAGCGGATGGGCTGCACGGTCACGCGCGAGCCGATGCGACTCACCGTGACGGGTCCCGCCGAGGGGCGGCGCCTCCACGGGGTCGATGTGGACCTGAATGACATGCCCGACACCGCTCAAACCCTCGCCGTCCTTGCGCTCTTCGCCGACGGGGCGACTACGATCCGCAACGCCGGGAACCTGCGTGTGAAGGAGACCGACCGCCTTGACGCCCTCCACCGCGAGCTCGGCAAGCTTGGAGCCCGAGTCGATGAGTCGGACGACGGTCTGCGGATCGAGCCGCCCGAGCGGATCCCACCGGCCACGATCGACACGTACGGCGACCATCGGATGGCCATGAGCTTCGCCGTGGCGGGGCTGGGGTGCGAGGGGATTGTGATCAACGACCCACAGTGCTGTGGGAAAACCTTCCCCGGCTTCTTCGAGCAGTTCGAGCGGATGGCGAGCGCAACCGCTTGACGTTCGATCCGTGGCCGGGAGCCCGCCCGCTCGTGCACGCGTAGCAGGGTTATCACGGCGGTTTGCCCGCCTGCTCCCGCCTCAAGTTCCTTCCGTCCGACTCCCGATAAACAAGGCGGACGCGTTGCGCTGTTTGCGGTCTGGGAGGATGAACGACCTTGGCGGACGTATTGGATCAAAGTGAGGTTGATGCCCTACTGGCAGCCGTCAATTCGGGTGGCGTCGAGGCGGCCACCGACGAGTTCGGCACGCGTGCCAACCGGTTGACCAAGGAGGTTCATAGCTACGACTTCAAACGCCCGGAGCGTGTCAGCAAGGAGCAGATGCGGGCGATCCAGGGCATCCATGAGGTATTCGCCCGGAACCTCGGAGCGAGCCTGTCGGGGTTCCTGCGCACAATCGTTGAGATCCGCGTCGCCACGACGGAGCAATTGACCTACAGCGAGTTCATCTATTCACTTCCCAACCCAACGAACTTCAACCTGCTGTCGGCAGAACCGCTCGAAGGACAGCTTTGCCTGGAGATCAGCCCGCTGATCATTTATCCGATCATTGACCGACTTCTCGGCGGTTCAAACTCGGAGCTGTTCATCCCGCAACGACCGCTGACGATGATCGAGCAACGTCTCATTGGGCGGATCACGGACCGTGCGCTGAGCGGTCTGACCGAGACCTGGGCCGATTTGGTCGACGTGAAATTCGCCATCATCGAGGTGGAGAGCAATCCGCACCTGGTTCAGATCGTCGCCCCGAACGAGATCGTGATCGTCGTGGGTTTCGAGATCAAGATGAGCGGGCGCGCGGGCACGATGAGCCTGTGCGTGCCGTTTAAGATGATCGAGCCCGTAATGGACAAGCTCGTCACGCAGGGCTGGCTTGCCTATCAGCGCCAGACCGCATCGGATGACAAGACCGAGGACATCGCGCGTGGGCTCGGAGTCACGCACGTCGACATCGATGCCTATCTGGCTGAGACTACCATTACGGTGCGCGAGCTTCTCACTCTTCAACCCGGCGATATTCTCCAAACCCCCAAGCTCGTGGACAGCGACGTCATCCTTCAGATCCACGGCGAGAACCAGTTCGCCGGGCGGATCGGTCGGCACAAGGACAACCTCGCCGTGAAGATCACCCGCCGCGCCGAGGTGGAAGAGCCGCTGTAGAAGAGGCCCTCAACCGCCGGGTGCTCAGCGGCCGGCTATCCGTTGTCGGTGATCCGTCCTCAGGTGCGCGCGTACGCCGCTTCTTGTGTTCGGGGATGGTACGGAGGTTACAGTGTCGATGCGCTGTCACCCAAGAACGACAATTCCGGAGGGGTCCTTGGCGAAGTGACGGGCGGTCTCCGGCGTAATCTTCCGGGCGGTGGCCAGGCGTTGCAAATCTTCGTCAAGCGTCATCATGCCGTCACGCTTGCCGGTTTGAATGGCCGACTCGATCGACTCGATCTTACCGAACTTGATCGCGCTGCGCACGGGTTGATTGACGTGCAGCACCTCGATGGCCAGCACGCGCTTCTCACCCTCACGGGCGGGCGGTAGAAGATGTTGGCTGATCACCGAACGAAGGCTGAGGGCAAGCTGCGTCCGGACGTCGTCCTGTGCCCCGTGCGGGAACAGATCGACAAGGCGAGTGACGGCGCCTTTGGCGTCCTTTGTGTGCAGCGTGGAAAAGATGAGGTGACCGGTCTCGGCGGCACTCAGCGCCATCTGGGCCGTGTCACGGTCACGGATTTCACCCACCAACACGACGTCCGGGTCCTGGCGCAGGCCGTACTTCAGACCGTCATAGAATGAGTCCACGTCCCGGCCGACTTCACGCTGTGTGATCATGCTCGAGCTGCTTCGCCTGTGGACGTACTCGATCGGCTCCTCGATTGTAATGACACGACAACCGCCGCGCTCGTTGAGCAGGTTGATCAGGGCCGCCAGCGTTGTGGATTTGCCGGATCCCGTGACCCCCGTGATGATGACCAAGCCGTTGGTGTAGGCAATGAGCCGCTCCGCCAGCGCCTTGGGGAACCCCATCCACTCGAACGTGGGAATCTCGTTCGGCACGTGGCGTAGGCACGCGCTCCACTTCCCCTGGGCAAGAAAGACATTCGCCCGAAAGCGGCAAGGCCGGCCCTCGTGCTCGATGGCGACCGAGCAGTCGAAGTTCTTGCCCTCGCCCAAGCGACCCTTGAGCCGTTCCGGAAGGATGGACTCGACCATGGCCCGGACCGCGCCCTCGTCCACCACGGCGTCACCGATGGGCTTTAGGCGCCCATGGATGCGATAGGTCAGAGGGTAGCCTGGGACAAGGTGTACGTCCGAGGCTTCACGCTCCGCAGCCGCGTGGAGAACCGGAACGATGTCGCCACACACACGATGATTGCTGTCGGATGTTGCGGATTCCATAACCTGAATTATACACGCAAAACGAGGGGCGGTCGCATCCGGGGTGGTGGAACAGTCCGAAGGCGGCGCAGCGCCGATCCCGGACCGCTACTGGCAGCAAATCCGCTGAAAACCCGCCACATCGACCAGGTCGACGTCACCATCGTGGTCGAGATCGGGAATTGCGCAACACGGGTCGGTGTATCTCGGTGCGCTACACGGCGACTCCGCACAGGGAGCGGTCATGCACTCGACACAGGCCACGAAGTCGATCAGGTCGACATCCCCGTCGCCGTCATCGTCACCCGGTAGCTCGCAACTGTCGGGAATGCCATTGCCGTGGCAGTCAAGGCTTATACCGCTGCTGATATCACATCCGTCGGGCGAGCCATTGCCGTTGCAGTCATCGCACGCGGGATCGCCCGCACAATCGGCGATATCACATTCATCGGGAATGAGGTTCCCATTGCAATCCTGACTTGTGCCCTCGTCCAGATCGACGGAATCCGGCACGGTGTTTCCGTTGCAGTCCGGACCGGTGGTGAATGACCAGACCGGCCCCATCGTCGAGGCCGTGGGACCGTCCGCGAACACCTGCCAGTAATAGGTGGTTTCCGGTTCGAGCGGGCCGGGGTCGCAATCCGGGGTCATGATGCCCGCGCAGATTGTAGTCGTCGGTGGATCATCCGTGCCAAAGTACACATCGTACCGCGTCGCGCAGGCGTTGGCCTGGATATTCCGAACGAGGTTCTCCTGCAGTGGGTCGTTGGTATAAGCGATCTGATCAATCGTGTACCACGCCGTGTGCGAATCCGCCCATCCGTAATTCATATGGTATTGGTTCAAACCGCCGGCAACTCGCCAGCCGTCACACACGATCGCGTGGCCCCAACCACTACCCCAGAACGTGTAGAGCATGGGGCGCCGGGAGTTGATCTCCCACTGGATGATCCAGAACCACGAGTCCGCGGAGTGGTGGTGGCGCTCCTCCCACACGACCACATCGTCATAGCCGAAGTACATGGGGAGGAGCCATACGGCGTCCCAGGTGTAGGCCCCGGAGCCGCAGGCACCGTAGTCCATTTCATAGGCGACACCGACCTCATAGTTGAGCTCGGCCAGTGCGGCTTGCTGAGCGGCTGAACAACCGCCGGAGCAGTCATCGGGCATGTTCGCCCAATCATAAGGATCGGAGAAGTCCGCGTAGAGCTCGCCGGCACCATCGTTCCCCGGTTCGCAGGAGTTATCCCCCGGCCAGAAATAGGTGTGGTCGCCGATGCCCTGCGGTGGGAACCGGTGATAGTGCATGAGCTGGGCTGCGGCCGTCGCCACGCACCCAACGACCGTTTGATACCCTTCATATCCGAGGGGACAGTAGTCGTTGTAAGGCCCCCTCTGATGCCAGTTGGAGGTCAGGAGCGGCCCCACCTCGTCGAAGCGCGGCGCACCCTCCTCCCGAGGTCCGGTATGGAACTCAGCCTCGGGGACTGAGAACCTGTCCCACTGTTGCCGATGCGCCCGACCCAGCAGGACATCGCCATCCGCCGGTTGCCTGGCGTCAAGGCTGCCGTACTCCGCAATGAACCGCTCGATCCGATCTCCCAGCAACTTCCGTAGGAGTTGGGGGAAGCCGACGTCCGCATCGAGATCAAGCTCGGAGTCGTCGGAGTAGGCCTTGATCGGTGGAAGATCCTTGAGCACCGGGACCACGACATAGCCGCGCGGTGCGATCGAGAAAGCCAGAGCCACGGTTGTGCCATCCACAATAATGGCTTGCGAGCCAACGATTTTCGGCTCCATCTCACCGGCCCAGCCGCCCTGTTGGTCAACCATGTAGGACAGCCAGTTCCGACAGACGAGTTCCATCTCCGCCTCGGTCGCGCGCTCCGCCCTTGCCTGTGGGATGGCTGAGAACGCAAGGCCAAGTGCGATCAAAAAGGCAATTGCACGGTGCATGTCAATTACCCTCCTCTGCCATCGAGCGTTGGCCGTCACCCGGTTGAGCGGCGCCGGAAGATATCGAGAGCGGACCGCCCGTGTCCTCGTCCGAATCACCTTCCCGTGAGCCTCGCAGCCCGTTCCATGTCAGCGTCGTTCTGGTAGAAAGATTCTCGGCGCCGTCGGGCGGAGTCGGATCGGCGACTTGGGGTGGTGGTGCGGGCGTGCAGAAGACCTTTGCAGCGAAACCGGCCCAAAGCCCGGTTCCGAAGAAGTTCGCTACGCAGTGTATTGTCGGATAGTCATAGTCATCGGTCGTAAAGCCGACGTCAGCCGGAGTCCCTGTGAACCAGCCCGCGCCGTAGCGGTCAAACTCGGCGGCAAGCCACACCATCCCGGGGAGCTCAAGCGGATCACCCTCATAGTTGAACGTGATTACGTGGATGCCATCGTCATCGAACGTCCGCGAGTCGGCTGTCCCCGGCAGGATCGCACCGCCACCGTTCGGACAGGCGTCGTACAACGCGAACTCGACCGAGAAACCGGGACCCGTCCCATCACCACCACCGCCGACGGTGAGCTCATAGGCATCAAGCGCACACCCGCACATGGCGGTCGTCCAGAGGTCGTCGGCGATGCGCCAACCGGGGCCGGGCGGAAACAGGGCGTTCGCATAGCTATTGGCGTAGACAAGCTCGCTCTCACGAGGGGAAGACGCGCTATCGCCCTCAGAGAAAACCGCGGCAGGTGCGGCTGGAACCGCGCCTTCCGCGAACGCGGTGAGATTCCCGCCCACCGCCAGGACGGCGCACAAGCCCAGTGCTCGGCACCCGGGACTACTGAGAATCGAATGTACCATTGTGTGCGATCCTCGCGTTATCGGAAGGAAACCCATGGCAATAGGGCAAGAAGCCACAACAAGACACCTTCAGATTGTAACAGCACTGCCCGTCGGAGACAAGGTGCTTTAGCCTGTCCCAGGCTTGGATCACCTGCAGATCGGTGCGGGCTTGGCGTCGAGCAGGCGCACGAGGTCCTCCGTTGCCAACTCCACGAGCACCCCGCGATGACCACCATTGACCGCGATTCTGTCCAGTGCCAGCAACGTTTCCTCAATGATGACCGGAAGGTGGCGACGCATGGCGAATGGTGAGATGCCACCGACCCTGTAACCTGTGTTCTTCTCGGCTGCGGCCTGTTGGGCGAGGTCGCAGTGCTCGGCGCCGATGGCGGAAGCCATCATGCGTGCATCGAACCTTTGATCACCAGGCACGATGGCCACCCAGTAGGACTGCCCGCTCGCCTCGACGATTAACGTCTTGCACACGGCTTCCAGCGGACGGCCAACCGCCTCGGCGGCATGATCCGCGCCAATCTCGGTGAACGTGTAGGTTAGGACCTCGAAAGGAACGTCCTGCGCCTTAAGCCATTTGACCGCATTCGTATCGGACATCGGCCGATCGATCCACGTGGGGCGCTCGTGGAAAACCGGTGCCCCGGTTGCATCGGAACACCGAGACGCACCGCCGTGCCCATAATACACCCACGAATCCGGGCACGCACCCGGTTGCCTGAATCGATGAGCGAACGGGCAGAACGGGTCGCAGGAGAGGAGGGCTTTCGGGGGAGTGCTGCGGAGGGGGCTCATGCAGACGAAGAAAAACCTCCCCCAACCTCTCCTTATCAAGGAGGGGAGGAAGAAACACCATTACCTTAGTCTGGATACGGTACTAGTGCTTTGTCACAGCTTAATGTTCGGGTACACGGACTTCAGTTTGC
>CBDUZO010000044.1:0-33035 GCA_965371725.1 uncultured Phycisphaerales bacterium | reverse complement strand
CGTTCGCACGGTGGTGTGGGAGGACGGCGGGGGCAACCCCGCCTCCTACCCGATCCTGTTTCGCCGATCAGTCCCGGAGGGACGAATGAAACGGGTAGGATGGGCAATGCCCACCACGTGACTCTCAGTCGTCCCTACGGGACTCCATCATTCCCTGCAACCTCGTCCACCCAGCGATAAATCGCTGGGCTACTCTCGCATCGTCCCTCCGGGACGAGGAGCACGAGGCCAGGCACCTACCCGGGACGGCACCACGCCGCTGAGCACGCAGGCCGAGGTGCCAAAAGATGCCCGCACCCGTTCTTCTTCGCCTGCATGGGGCGGGTGGCCCATGTCCGTTGGAGAGCGTATACTGGCCGGTTTCCGGAGAGGGGTGCGGGATGGTTCATCGACAGGAGAGCAGATATGTTTGGTAGCGAGAAGGTCCACGTGACACCCGGAATGCAGCGGTACATCGACAGCAACAACGAGTACCTGGCCAAGCGGGCAAAATACATTCGGGACGTCGTCAAGAAGTGGAAGTTTGACACAATCGCCGTGCACGGGCTCTATTCGGTCCAGGAGGCGATCGAGGACTATCAAGGGGCCATCATCGAGCCCATCTTCATGAGCGCCTCGCAGGCCTACCGCGATTCTGACGAAATGGCGGCGGCGCTGGGGTATCTCATCCCGACCTGGTGCTATTCGCGGATCGCCAACCCGTCCACGTACTACTACGAATGGACCCTTGCGCTTATGGAGGCCTACGGTTTCGACGGTGAGACGTCATGCTGCTCGACCTCTTCGGGCATGGCGGCGATCATGACGGCCGTCCAACCGTTTCTGGTGCACAAGAAACGCCATGTGCACGAGCCGCGGAATTTCCTCGCCACCGCGCAATGCTATGGTGGGACGTTCCAGCAGTTCAGCATCCGTCTGATGGAGGAGCGCGACATCGAATGCCGCTGGATCCAGGACCCAACGAACATTGATGAATGGGCCTCCAAGATTGATAAGAACACGCGGTTTCTCTATGGAGAGCTACCCAGCAATCCGGGGCAGGGCTTTTTCGACGTTGCGGACGTTGCGGACCTGGCGCACAGCCATGATCTGCCTTTGATCTGCGATGCGACGGTGGCTACGCCCGCTCTGTTGCGCCCCATCTGCCATGGGGCGGATATCGTCGTGCAATCGGCAACGAAGAGCCTTACAACCAGCGGGTTCGGCGTGGCCGGGGCGCTGACTGCGCGTAAGAACCTGGTGACGAACATCGACAACGACGATGTCAAGCAGGATTTCGCCTTGTACGTCAAGTACTTGCCGAACAGGGACATCGGCCCGAATCTACATCCTCTTCAGGCGATCATGACCCTGAACGATATGCGCACCCTGCGATCCAAGATGGACATGCTAAGCCGCAATACCATGAAGGTCGCGCAATTCCTGCAAGGACACCCGCGCATAGAGAGCGTGTCCTATCTCGGCCTGTCCGACCATCCGCTGCACGAGTTGGCCAGCAAGTACATGTGGCTGGTCGACGCCGAGCACGACGAGCAGTATGGCAAGCCCGTCAACCGCTACGGTCATTTGATGTCCTTCTGCGTCAAGGGCGGTGCCGAGAAGGCACGCAAGTTCTTCGACGGTTTGCAGCGGGTCTGGCGCGCGACCGACCTCGGTCGGATCAAGAGCGTGGCGACGATCCCGGCCATCTCCACCCACCAGCAGCAGGGCGAGGAGGGGCGGGAGCTGGCCAACATCCCGCCGAACATGGTCCGACTTTGCGTCGGTGGCGAGCACCCCGACGACATCATGGCCGACCTTGATCAGGCGTTGCACAAGGCCAAGTGATGTCCGGCGGTCGCCGGTCGCACGGGGCTCGTGGTCAAAGCGCCTCCGGCGAACCGTGCTCGCCGCGTACGTCGTTCGTGCAGCGGAGCGACCGAGGATTGACGCGGGCCACCAGGCCATCTACCATCCAGCCCGATCTAGCGAGGGAGCTGGCGGGACTTTTTCGGAGAGCGTGAGCAAATGGTGGATCTTCCAACCGGGCGTGAGTACGCCGTGCTGCATCTGATCGGGCGGGATCGCGTGGGTATCCTCCAGGAGGCGTCGGCCTTCGTGGGCGAGCGCGGCGCCACCATCGAGCAGGGGATCTCGCACACGCTGAGCCGCGAAGCCGTCGTGCTTCTTTACATTTCGGGCACTGCGGCGCAGCTCGACCTGATCAAGCAGGAGACACCGAAGCTCGGGGATTCGCTGCAACTACTGGCCATGTTCACCGGCATCAGGACGCCCGACGCCATGCGTGACCGGGACGCGCTTCCGCTGACCCTGCGCGTTTCGTCGCCCGATTTCTCGGGGTTGCTGCGCGCCATGACCAAGTTCTTCACGAAGCACGGGCTTTCAATCACCGCGCACCATCTCGGCAAGTTGGCCTTGCCGCTCTCGCAGGGCGCGGTGACGTATCGCCACAAGTTTACCGTGCTCCTACCGCCCGAGTTCAACCGCAAGAGCTTCCTGGCTGAGCTGGACGAGCTCGCCCAGCAGGAGGACTTCATCCGCGACGATATCACGCATTCGGATTTCTACTAACTTCGGAAGAACAGTTCGATCAGCTCATAACCCGGATCGATCATGGGACCGGTCTCGGCGTTGCGCTCCGTAAACGGCTTCTTCTCAACCGCGTCGATCGAACTGCCCGCGAAGCAGAAGGGTGGTGGAACGGGGGAGTGCGCCTTTGTCAATACGGGCGTTGGATGGTCCGGTGCGATCAGGATCTTCCACGCATCGTGTCGCCGGATCGCGTCGAGCACCGGTCCGACAACGTGTCGGTCCACTTGCTCGATGGCCTCGACCTTCAGGTCTGCATCACCGAGATGACCGGCTTCGTCGGGGGCCTCGACGTGTACGACCACGAGGTCGTACTCATCAACCGCCCGGACAGCCGCCTCGCCCTTACCGACGTAGTTCGTGTCAATGTACCCGGTCGCGCCGTCCACCTCGATGAGCTTCATGCCCATCGAGACAGCCAATCCACGTATGATGTCCACACCGGTGATGACCGTGCCCGAGCATCCGAAACGCGACTCGAACGGTTCGAGCTTGGTGGGTGTACCCTGGCCCCAAAGCCAGATGTCGGTCACCGGACTCTTGCCCGTCTCACGCCTCATCCGGTTCACCTCGTGATCCCTGAGCATCTCGCTCGCGCGGGCCATGACCTCCCGGACCCACGCCGCCCCGTCGCCATGAGGCTGATGTTCCGCAACGGGTTGGTCGGGGATGTCATGAGGCGGGGCGCAGATGAGCTTGCCATACCCCGCGCCCGACCCGATCATCAAATTGCGATAGGACACGCCGGCGTGGAACCTGCACGGGTCTTTCTCAAACAACGCGTTCAAATCAGCGATGAGGCGGTCCGTTTCGGATTGTGCGATGTGCCCGGCAGTGAAGTCCTTCATCAGACCGTCAAGGATTGTCACGAAGTTGGATCGGAAGATGAGCTCACCCGGCCCGGCGGTCAGACCGCGAGCAACCGCCTCGATCGGCGCGCGCCCCGAGTAGTGGACGTTCGGGTCGTAACCGAAGATCGAGAGCGTGGCTACATCGGTGCCCGAGATGAACCCGGTTGGGACCGTCACCGATCGTCCGATGCGCCCGTGCTCGGCCACCCAATCCATGTTCGGCGTATTCGCAACTTCAAGGGGCGTGCGCCCATCGAGCTGTGGCAGTGGTTCGTCCGATGCTCCGTCCGGTAGAATGATGGCGTATTTCATATCGTTCGCATCCTCCGCGGATAGTACGGCGTTTCGTAAGTCCGGGAATGATCTGAGCCGCAGGCTTCAGCCTGCGCGGACGTACATGCGTGCCGTGGCCCGTCGTTTAAGCAAGGCGGAGCAGCGCATTATCTGCGAAACGCAGCAATAGTGTATGACATGCCCGGCGAATTACAAACCTCGCCGTACCTGTCGAGCAACCGGCGCAATGGTCCCGGTCTATTCCGGGATGACGAAGCGCAGATGATGCGCGCCGTGGACGCAGTGGACCCGATCCCACACGTCGCGGGACAGGCTGCCGAACAGCGGGTGCGCGTGGAGCTTGCCCCCATGCTTTTCATAGCGGTTGACGGCCCGGGACAACGCCTCGACAGCCGGCTCGAGATCGACGTGCGACGGCGGCGTCAGGTTCGCATCGACCGTCCAATTCCGGGGAATCCCCTTCGTCAGCGCGACGTCGAGCATCTTCCGCTTGAGAAAGAACCGCTTGATCCGATGGTTGCTCAGATCGAAACCTTCCATGGATTCGATGAAGCTGAGCTCCAGGTGTTTGCAGATCTGCCCAAGTGACCAGTTCCCGACGGTATGGTGCCCTGACACCAACCGTCGCACCTCGGGCACGATCCGCGAGACATCGCTCAAGACGAGGGATCGACGCTGGTCCGTGGTCGGACTGTTCATAGTAATCCGTGTGTCGCCTCCGCGGACTGCGCGTGAGCGCTGCGGGAGTTTCCTGTCACGATGACAGCGCCGGTGCAAGGAGCATATAACGATCGCCTGTAGCGGCTACGTTCCTGCCATCCCCCCTTGCCAAGGGGGGAAAGAGGGGGGTCGCGCGATACACATGACCGTTAACTGCTTCAGGAGCCTTGCAGCCATCTATCGCGTTCCGCTCCCACATGCTTCTGTCTTGGCTTCGCCCACGGCGGACGGATTGTCGGGTTTGCTTGACTCCAACGGCTCCCAAAAGCCGAAGTTCTCCGTCTCGACCTTGCTGTACCCTTCGGTTTTGTACCGGGCAAAACCGTTGTAGCTCCATCCGAGGTACTCCGAGTCCCCGCCGCCGTGCGTTGTAATCAGGAAACGATTGCTCAACCCACCGAAACCGCGAGCCTGATCGGCGGGAGATTTCGCATCGCCACGGTTGGCATCGACCGGGACCCAACCGTAGGCAGGCAGGTAGATCTGCGCCCAGCGGTGAAAGGCCTCGTCCACGCTGGCATCGTCGCCGCGAACGACAACACTCCCCTGATAGCGCGCGGGAAGACCGGCTGCCCTGCACAGGGCGATGAAGGAGTACGTGTACTCCGAGCACGAACCGCTGCCGCGTTTCAACACGACCTCCGGGATGTCCCAGCCGCCGATCATCTCATACTCGAGCGAATCAATGATGAAGTCGTATATCCTCCGCGCGATCCAATAACAGTTCGTCTCGTCACCCACGATCTTCCCGGCCGTCTCCCGGATGTAAGGGCTGTCGATGCGATAGTGTGATCCGTCAGCCGTGTACTTCTCGCGGATGTCGCTCGGGATGTCCGTCAGCGTGCCGGTCCGGTCAGGGAGGATCAGATAACGAATGGCGGACACCTCGGCCTCGACCGTGTAGGTCAGCGCCACCTTCGTTCCGCTCGACACGCTGCCCAGCGCAAACAGGGCACATTCCTGATCCCAGCGATCCCGTGCCTTCTTCGTGGGCGGTATCGAGAAGGCGATATCGCTCAGCAGCCTCTGGTTGGGCAGGTCCCCCGGCAGGGCGATGTTGAGTGTCAGGTCCTTGACGTTACCCGGGCCGTAGTTGCTCAACGACCAGAGGTACTCCACCTGCGCCCGCCGCGAATCCGACAGACGGTACATGGGGTCGTCACGGATGACCAACTGGTAGAGTTTGCGGTTCTGGAAGTCAACGTTCCAGAGATGACCGTCCGACCAGGCGATCCCGACCGGATGGGGGCCTGGTGAAGCCACGATCCCCAACACCTTCCCGGACCCCGGATCAACCATGTAAAGCTCATCCCTGATCCGGTTCCCGACCCAAAGATACTGACCGTCATGGGCCAGACAACGACACGACCTGTTGGGCACGTCGAAGGAACCGAGGATCGTCCCATCCTCTGGAAGTACCTTGTAGATCTTCCCGCTCGCCAGGATGAACAGCGTGTTGTCCGCGTAGGCCAAACCGCTCGCGCTTGCGGCGGGCGCCTCGAACGTGGTCTCGACGATCCCACTCTCGAGATTGAATGCCTGGACGCTCCCGCTGTGATCATCCGACACGTAGAGCTTGCCCGCGGCGAACGTGAGCCCGGAAGGCTTGAGCGTCGGTGCGTCCCAGGATCGCGTGACCGTGCCATCCGAACGATCCATCTCGAAGAGCTTCGCCTCGCGCCAGTCGGCCACGTAGAGATGCGAACCCTCGGCGGCGAGCCCCGATGGATACTTGCAGGGCGAATCAAAAGACGCCTTCACATCACCCGGCGCCGCTTTGGCCGGTAGGGCGAGTGCGGGGAGAACGACAAGCAGCGTGAGAGACAGCAGTCTTACAATAGTGGCCTTCTTCATATTGATCCCCATCTACAAAGGGCGACACTCGCCGGGAGCTTTGGTTCCTCTGCTCTCGATTTCCCGTAGCCAACGTGTCAACGAGCCCACTACAGTTTCCACGCCTTTGCAAAGGCTTTGAAGCTGCGATCGTAGGTTCGTTCCACGTCCGGCGGGAAGCAGCAGCCGGGCAGTTCCCGGAGGGCCAGATGATACTCGATGCAGTCGCAGCAGACACCCTTTTTGTCGCACGATGAATAGGTACACTTGCAGCTCTTTAGATGCTCATCTTTTTTGCATTCCATAGTCGTTAACTCCCCGCACCGACCGCGATACCGATCTCCAACAGGAAGCCCGTACGCTCGAACGGTCTTCCCGGAGAGTCATTGTCAGTTGGAAACTTGATGGACGCAACCCCGGCGATCGTCTGGTCGCGTGGCCGGTTCCGCCGTGGTACCATTCGAGGCGAGGCGGGACGTCCCGCCCGCCCGCGCGATGGAGACGGGTTGATGCGAATGTCCGTGGCCGTGCGCGCCGCCGTGGTGGCGGTCGCCGCAAACGTGTTGTTGCTTGCCCTCAAAGCCGGCGCCACCCTTCTGTCCGACAGCCTCACAATCTACTCCGAGACCCTCAACTCACTTGGCGATGTCGCGTCGGCTTTGGTGGTCGTGTTCTGTGTTCGGTGGGCCTTGATGAGACCGGACGAAAGTCACCCCTTCGGGCATCGGCGGGCCGAACCGGTCGCCGGACTGGTGGTGGCGATCTTCACGGGGATCCTCGGGTTTGAGGTCTGCCGGATGGCTGTTGTCGATTTGTGGCATGGCGACCTTCCCGATCGTATCGGCGTCTACCCCATCGCGGCGTTGTGTGTGACGGTTGTTCTCAAGGCATGGCTCACCGTGTTCTTCCACCGGCGTGCCAAGGCCCTGAGAAGTCCGGCCCTGCGCGCGACAGCCATCGACTGTCGAAATGACGTTTTGGTGGCATTTCAGGGGCTGATCGCGGTCATCGTGGCCGAGCTGTGCGTGCCACTGCTCGACATCATCGCCGCCATCCTGGTCGGCGGATACATTCTCTACAGTGCCTACCGGATCGGGATGGAGAACCTGGATTATCTGATGGGCCGTGCCCCCGATGCGGAGTTGCTCGATCGCATTCAGTCAGCCGCCGAGAACGTTGGCAGTGTCAGGGAAGTGGACGACATCAAGGCGCACTACGTCGGAACGTTTGTCCATGTGGCCTTGACTGCGTACGTGGACGGGCAACTTTCGACGGCCGACTCACACGATGTTTGCGAATCCGTCCGCGCCGCCGTCGAATCCATCGACACCGTCGACCGTGCCTTTGTCCACATGTCACCTGTGTGAGCAGCGTGCGGCCCGGAAGAACCGCCAGTTGTGATGTCGCCATCCGAACCGCAGCAACTTCTGCTTTGACAGTGCTGGTGCCGTTTCAACAAAGGTTGTTCCGCTTTCTTCCCCCTTACCAAGGGGGGATTGAGGGGGGTCCATGCAGGCACAGAAGAACCTCCCCCAGCCCCTCCTTGTCAAGGAGGCGAGGAAGAAACGCCATTACCTTTCTGGAAACGGCACTAGATGTCCCCAAACGAAACAGCTCGTAGAGGTGGTTTCAGCGCTGCCCTACTACCCCACCTGTGCCAGTCGTTTCGGGCCGGCGGCGGCGACCTCGTCGGGGCAGCCGGAGGCGAACAGCTTGAAGTTCTCGATGTACCGGGCGGCGATCCCGTCGTAGGTCTTCCAATACTCGTTCTTGTTTCCCCACGTATTGGATGGATCGAGCACCTCCTCGGGTACGTCGGGACACGTCAGTGGCACGTCGAACCCGAACAGCCGATCCTTGCGATACTTGACATCGAGCAGGCTGCCGTCGAGCGCGGCGTTCAGCAGGCTTCGCGTATGGCGGATGCTGATGCGCTTGCCGACGCCGAACTTCCCACCCGTCCAGCCGGTGTTCACCAACCAACACTGCGCGCCGTGCTTGGCCATCTTCTTGCTTAGCATGTTCGCGTACTCGAACGGGTGGTGCACCATGAACGGAGCACCGAAACACGCGCTGAACGTGATCTCCGGCTCGATTCCCAGACCGATCTCCGTCCCGGCGATTTTCGACGTATAACCGCTGATGAAGTGATAGATCGATTGCTCGGGGTTGAGCCTGGCGATCGGCGGGAGCACGCCCTGCGCGTCACATGTCAGGAAGATGACGTTCTTCGGATGCGTCCGGCTCATCCGCTCCGGCACGACGTTGGGAATGAACTCGAGCGGATACGACGCCCGTGTGTTCTCGGTGAGAATGTCGTCGTCGAGGTCGATTCTCCGTGAAGAGGGATCATAGATGACGTTTTCGAGGATGGTCCCGAACCGGCGCGTGCAGGCGTAAATCTGCGGCTCATGCTCGGCGGATAGACGGATCACCTTCGCATAGCAGCCACCCTCGAAGTTGAAGACGCTCTCATCACTCCAGCCGTGCTCGTCATCGCCGATCAGCGCCCGGTTAGGATCGGCTGACAGCGTTGTCTTGCCCGTCCCGCTGAGCCCGAAGAACAATGCGACATCGCCACCCTTGCCGACGTTGGCCGAGCAGTGCATGGCCAATACGCCCTTCAGCGGCAGCAGGAAGTTCATGACGGTGAAGATGGTCTTTTTGATCTCACCGCCGTAGCTCGAATCGCAAACCAGCGCAAGCCGTTCGGCAAAGTTGATGATCATGGCCGTCTCGCTCCGCGTTCCGTCGATCCTCGGATCGGTCTTGAAGGAGGGCGAAGCGATGAGCGTGAACTCGGGTACGAACTTCTTGAGCTCGTCCCGGTTGTTGATGTTGATGAACATGTTGCGGGCGAAGAGGCTTTGCCAGGCCTTGTCGGTGATGATGCGCACGCCCATCCGGTATTCCGGATCGGCTCCGACGTAGCAGTCCTGCACGAACAGCTCCTCACCCATCAAGAACGCCTGCAACCGCGTCAACACGCCGTTGAACTTGTCGGGATCGAACGGGCGGTTGTACTGGCCCCACCAGATCTTGTCCTCGGTCGAATGCTCACGAACGATGAACTTGTCCGCCGCGGCGCGGGCCGTGTGCTTGCCGGTGTTGACCAGGAACGGCCCGCCGTGCGACACGTGCCCCTCACCCCGGAAGACCGCTTCTTCATAAAGGGCCGGCGTCGGCAAGTTCCAGAACACCCGGTCGAGGTGCGTGAGCCCGTGGTTTTTCAGCTTGTATTCACTGGCCAGATCGCCTGCATGCTTGACGGCGGGCGTGTCGAATTCGAGGTACTTCGTCATCGTCTAAATCCTCTAGATAGCTGTCGCCGCTCAGCATTCAGCCGGCTCGGTACCGGCCGTTGACAGCTTGTCACATCCAATCCCGCACGAGCTTTCGGTCACCGATGTACAGCTCGTTGGGCGAGTTCGGGTCCAGCGCCCACTTCATCCGCTCGATGCCCTGCAGGATGTCCTTGATCGATCCGCAGGTCGAGAGCCGAAGGAATCCCTCCATCCCGAACTCGACGCCGGGGACGGTGACGACCTGCACCTTGTCGAGCAGGAACTGCGACAGCTTGGTCGAGTCCTTGTCGTAATAGCTAAAGTCGGCGAAGCAGTAGAACGCACCGTCCGGCGGGGTCACCCTGACGCCGTCGAACGAGTGGAGTAGCTCCATCAGGACATTCCGGTTGTTTTCCAGCGTAAGCCGCAGACTCTCCACACTGGACTGCACGCCGTTCAGCGCTCCGACGGCCGCGTGCTGCAACAGTGCGGAAGGACCCGAGGTCTGATGGCCTTGAATGTTGGTCATCACCTCGATGAGTTCCTTGTTCGCCACCGCCCATCCGATCCGGAAACCCGTCATGGCGTACTGCTTGGACACGCCGTTGATGACGACGAGCTTCGAGTTCTCCGAGAGGTCCTTGGCGAAATCGTAGCAGTTGATGGGGCGGCGCCCGTCGAAGATCAGACGGTGATAGATATCGTCCATGATCAGGTAGAGCCCGCGCTTCTCGCAGAACTCCACGATCTTGGCGATGAACTGCTCAGAGTACATCGCGCCGGAGGGGTTGTTGGGGCTGTTGATGATGACGGCTTTGGTGTACGAACTGACGACCTGCTCGATGTCCTGGAGGCGGGGATAGAACGTCCCATCCTCGGGCTTGACCGGTACCGGGATCGCGCCGCAGAGCTTGACCATCTCCGGATAACTCACCCAGTAGGGCGCGGGGAAGATGACCTCCTCCTGCGGGTTGAGGATCGCCTGGAGGCAGACCATGATCGCCTGCTTCGCCCCGCCGGAGGCCATCACGTGCTCCGGCTCGACCTTCCGATGGTAGAAATCGTCGGTGTAGCGGATGATGGCCTGCTTCAACGCGGGGATCCCGTCCGCCGGGGTATAGCGAACCTCACCCGAGTTGAGCAGCCCCGATGTGCTGATCAACGCGTCGATCGGCGGTTTGCTCTTGGGCTCGCCACCGCCCAGGTGGATGACGGGATCACCCTTGGCCCGCAGGATCGCCGCCACCTCGTTGAGCTTGAGCGTGGCTGATTCACCGATCGTCCGTGCAATCCGGCTGATACTCATCGTGTGTTCCTTTGACTCGTTGCCTCTCTGAAGTCGGTATAGCAAGAGCCGTGCCTCACGGCGACTGCACGATCGTGCTGCGGGCCGCCCCGGCGCCCCGAAAGAGAAACAGCGAGGTATATGCAACGCGGCTCTGTGTGTCAAGAAGACGTGTCTCGCGTCCGTTTGAGCCTTATCACCCGCCCGTGGTAACGGTTGTCCAGGCGCGGTACGCTGCAGAAGTCTGCGGCATGTTCACGTATGTTCCGGGCATGCCCCAGCTCTTGGCGACCTGTGGTCCGTTCCGGGGGCACAACGATGATGCGTAGGATCAGGTCCAACACGATCTTGCTCGCGGGCATCGGGTTGGCTGCGGCCTATTGGCTCATCGAGGCAGCCGTCCATGTTCTCCTATTCCGTGAAGGCGGCGTCACCGCTCAGCTATTCACTACCGACCCGCACGAACTCTGGATGCGCTCGCTGACTTGCGTCTTGCTGGTTGGCTTTGGGGTTTATGCCCAGATTACGCTGAACCGGCACCGACGGATCGAGCGGACCCTGCGCGAAAGCGAGGAGCGCTATCGAGCAATCGCTGAAGACACGCCGGTGTTGATCTGCCGTTTTCTGCTCAGCGGTGAGATTACGTATGTGAATAATGCCTACTGTACATACTTCGCCAAGACGCCCGAGGAGTTGCTCGGATCGTCCTTCCTGTCGCTGATTCCGGAGGCGGATCGGGAAACCGTCATGGACAGCATCTCGGCGTTGACGGTCGAATCCTCGACGCGGTCACACGAGCACAAGGTGATTGCGCAAGGCGGCGAGATTCGGTGGCAACGCCGGACCAACCGCGCGCTGTTCGACGCCCAGGGTCAGGCCGTCGCCTACCAGTCCATCGGCGAGGACATCACCGAGCGCAAGCGGGCGGAGGGAGAATTGCGATTCCGCGCGATGGTACTCGACAGCATTTGGGATGGCGTTACCGCGACCGACCTCGATGGACGAATCACGTATGTCAACCAGGCTGAGTTGGAGTTGACCCGGAGGTCCCGGGAGGAACTGATTGGCCAGTCTGTCGAGGTCTACGGAGAGGATCCGGCGGCGGGCTCCACGCAACGAGAGATCATCGAGACGACGAGAGAAAGAGGCGAGTGGAGTGGGGAGATCGTCAACCGTACGTCAGAGGGAGACCGTGTTGTTCTCGACTGTCGAACCTGGTTGCTGCGAGACGATGCCGGACAGCCAGTCGGCATGTGCGGAGTATCGCGGGACATCACCAAACGCAAGCGGGCGGAGGAGGAGCTAGAGAAGCTGGCGTCGATCGTCCGGCATAGTCGTGAGCTCATCAACCTCGCTACACTTGACGGGAGAATGATCTTCCTCAATGAAGCCGGCGGCAGGATGCTCGGCATGGACCCTGAGAACGTGTCGAATATGCAGATCATGGAGGTCATACCTGAGCATCTCCACGGCCTGGTGCAGAGCGAACTGCTTCCGGCGCTCATGGCGGGAGGCACATGGCAAGGCGACCTTCAGTACCGCAACGTCAAGACGAATGGGATCACCGACGTTCACGCGACGACGTTTGTAATCAACGACCCAAGTAGCGGGAAGCCGGTGTACCTGGCCAACGTGTCGCTGGACATCACCGAGCGCAAACGGGCGGAGGAGGAACTTGCCAAACACCGCGACCATCTCGAGGAACTCGTGCAGGAGCGTACGCAGGAGCTGGAAGAGTCGAGGAAACAGTTGGAGCAATCCGAGCGGCTTGCATCGCTCGGGACCCTGGCCGGCGGCCTTGCCCACGAGATCAACAATCCGGTCGGCGTCATCCTTCTGGCGGCCAACAATGTCCTCGAACGCATGGGGGCACCCGGAAGTAGGGAGCTGATCGAGCGTTCGCTGAAGAACATTGTCATGCATGCGGGGCGCTGCGACGGCCTCGTCAAGGACGTCCTGCAGTTCGCCAGGCAGGCGAGAACCGCAAAAGAGCCCGCCGATCTCAACAGCATCATCAACGACGCCGTAACCCTCACCGCGGAGTACGTCGGCGCGTCGGGCAGCCGTATCGAAACGCGCCTGGCCGACGCCCTGGCCCAGGTCTCGCTGAACCGGCTCGGGATGGAACAGGTCTTCGTCAACCTGATCCACAACGCCGTCGAGGCGGGCGATGGGCCGGTGCGCGTGGTCGTGCGGACGGAGCCGACGAAGACCGGCGTCCGGGCCACGGTGGAGGACAACGGGCGGGGAATCTCCCACAGGCAGTTGGAGCATCTGTTCGACCCCTTTTTCACCACGCGGAGGGAAAGCGGTGGAACGGGTCTTGGCCTGAGTATCGCTTACGGTATCATTGCCAGTCACGGCGGGACGATGGGCGTCCAGAGCACGGTGGGTGTTGGGACCACCTTCACGATCGATTTGCCGTTCTCGCCCGCCGCTGGGACGGAGGTGTTTCGTGTCAAAAGTTCTCATCGTTGACGACGAAGAGGCCTATCGTGACGAGCTGGAGCTTGCCCTTTCCGGTGAGCACGACGTCAAGACGGCGTCGAGCGGTCGCGAAGGGCTCGACCTGGCCACGCGATACAGGCCTGACGTGCTCGTAACGGACTGGATGTTGAAGAACCACATCCACGGGTTGCACCTCGTGAACGTCACGCGCTCGGTGCTTCCGGATACGCGTGCCATTCTGATCACGGGTTTTCCGTCATCCGACCTCGTCGAGGATGCAGCCGAGGCGCGCGTCCTCGATTTCATTGAGAAGCCGTTTGACCTTACTCAAATCCGAAGGGCCGTCCACCAAGTTGCCGGTGCGTCCATGCTACCAGCCGACCGGCCAGTGCTCGCCATGCTCGAGGTCGATGCGGCAGGCGCGATTCTTTACGCCAACGATCATGCCAGGGAGCTTCTTGCCGACACGCGCGCCGGCGTCGACGCCGGTAACCTTGCGGAGATCTTCTTGCCCGAGACCTTACCCGATCTGGATATCGCCGCCGACCACTGGCTCGCCGTCACGCCGAATTGTGAGGAACCGGTGGTTTGGCATCTTCGGTCTCAGCGGCCTCGTGAGGGCGGGCGCCTCGTGATCTTGCGTAGCCAGGATGAGCCGCAGCACATCGGGCACGGGATGATCGAGATGCTGCTGGGGTTCGAGCCTGAACCGATCACGCCCTGGCCGTTTGTGGGCAGGGTGCTTGTCGTGGATGATGAACCGCTGATTAGACGCACGCTTGTGAGTCAGCTCGAAAGCTGTGGCGCCGGATGCTATGCGGTGGCAACGCCGGCCGAGGCGTTGCGGTTGCTCGAGAAGGACGAAGGCCTGGGTTTTGTCATTCACGATTTTAGGCTGGGCGAGGGTGATGTCGCCTTGTCGATCCGGGCCATGAAGGAGACCCGTCCGGATGTCGTGATTGTCGGCACCAGCGCGGTCGACCACAGGGAAGACTTCGCCGAGATGGGCGTCGAGCATTTCCTGCGTAAGCCCTGGCAGATCCGGAACCTCATCAACACGCTCACCGGACGGATCGGGAACTGTGCTTCCTGCGATTTGCCCCTTCCCTTGCGGCGGCCCGGTCCGGAAGAGGTGGGTACCAGTTGGGTTTGTGGCTACTGCGGGGCCAGGTATCGCGCTGTCTTCGACGACACCGCTCCACCGGATCACCACTTCAATGTTCGCTCGGTGGACGGGGGTTAACAACCTGCCGAGCGGGTGCGTCCGTCCCCCACCCTTCGCTTCGCGAAGAATGGGGCACCATCGGGTGCCGCGACCAGGCTTGATCGCCGAAGGCCATGCCCTATAATCCGAGCACCGAAGCCGAAGCGGGAGGTTATGCGCGGTGACCTCCATCTTCTTTTCTCGATAGCGGTATACCCCCTTACGCCGCGGAAAGGAACGAGAGACGGTGGCTGACGCAACAGCGGACACACGTGTCTTCACGGAAGGGTATCACTTCCTGGTTCGACGGATTCACTCTCTTTTGGGCATCGTTCCCATCGGCGTGTTTCTCTGTATTCACCTTTCGCTGAACGCGACGATCCTGGCCGGTCCGAGGGCTTTTCAGTTCGCCGTCGATCGGATTCATACGCTTGCCGGCATGGGTATCTTGAAGTTCGTGGAGGTCGCGTTCATCTTCATCCCCATCGCCTTTCACGCCCTTGTCGGCATCATCATCTGGTTGTCGAGCAAGCCGAACCTCGTTGCATACCGGTATTGCGGCAACGCTCGATACACGTTCCAGCGGTGGACGGGCATCCTTGCGCTTCTCTTCATTGTGGGCCATCTGTACCACGTGCATTGGTTGGGCGCCGCCTTTGCGGGCGGCGCGCAGTTCGATCCGCACAACGCCGCCGCCACGGCCGTGGCCGCCATGAGCGGGTGGTGGTACGGACCGGTTTACGCCATCGGCATCCTCTGTGCCGTCTTTCATCTGGCCAACGGGATCTGGACGGCTCTTATTACGTGGGGCATTACGATCGGTCCAAAGTCGCAGCGTCTCAGTGCCGGAATCTGCATTCTCATTGGCCTGCTCCTTGTGACGCTCGGGATGGGCGGGTTGATCCGGTTCAAGACGATGGATGCCTCCTCTTTCTCCGCGCCGCCCGCGGCCGAGAGTCATGTGGCCTACGTGGTTGACGGCGTGGACGGCTGCGCGTGAGAGTTGCTTCGGTGATCTGACGGGATTTCATTCAATCAGCGGTCTTCCAGGATACGTTTTTCATGGCAACGAAACCGAAAATAATCGTGGTCGGCGGCGGGCTGGGAGGCTTGTGGGCCGCGTTGCGCGTGGTTGAGAGGGGCTTCCCCGTCGAGATATTCTCTCTCTTCCCCGTCAAGCGGTCTCACTCCTGCTGCGCGCAGGGCGGGATCAACGCCGTGTTCGATGTGAAGGGGCAGAATGACTCAATCCGGCAGCACATCATCGACACCATCAAGGGCGGTGATTACCTGGCTGATCAACCGCCCATCAGGAACCTTTGTGAAGAGGCGCCCGGCGTCATCCGCACGTTCGACCGGATGGGTGTGACATTCAGCCGTACCCCCGAAGGTGTCATGGACCAGCGCCTGTTCGGCGGCGTCAAAAACAAGCGTACCACCTTTGCCGGGGCGACCACGGGACAGCAGTTGCTCTACGCCGCCGACGAGCAGGTTCGCGCCTGTGAGGCGGAGGGCGCCGTCACCAAGTACGAGGGATGGGACTTTCTTTCTCCGGTGCTCGACGACAAGGGTGTTTGCCGCGGTATCATTGCGATGGACCTCAACACCTCCGAGGTTCGCGCGTTTCCTGCCGGCGCGGTGATTGTTGCCACCGGCGGTCTGGCGCTGATCTACGGCCGATCCACCATGTCCAGCAACTCGACCGGAGCACCGGCCGCCCGCGTCTATCAACAGGGTGCCAAGTTCGCCAACGGTGAGTTCATCCAGTTTCATCCCACGGGCATGCCCGGCCATGACAAGAACAGGCTCATGTCGGAAGCCTGCCGCGGCGAGGGCGGGCGCATCTGGGTGCCGCGCAAAGCGGGCGACACGCGTGACGCGCTCGATATCCCCGAGGATGAGCGGTTCTACTTCCTGGAGGAATGGTACCCGGCCTATGGCAACACCGTTCCGCGAGACGTCGCCTCTCGGGCGATCTGCCGGGCGGTTCGGCACATGGGGCTGGGTGTCGGCGGCGAGGATATTGTCTACCTGGACCTCACCCACAAGCCCAGAGAGTTCCTCGAAACCCGACTCGGTGGGATTCTCGAGATGTACCGGACCTTCACCGGGGAGGACCCCTGCGTGCGTCCCATGAGGATTTTCCCGGCCACGCATTACTCGATGGGCGGGCTTTGGGTCGATTTCCAGAAGGACGAGCAGACCGGTGGCATGGTCCCCGTCCACCCGAAGAATCATGCCACGAGCATCCCCGGTCTGTACGCAGCCGGCGAGTGTGACTTTGCTTATCACGGCGCGAACCGGCTGGGTGCCAACTCGCTACTGAGCGCTTCGTTCAGCGGTCAGATCGCCGGTGATGCAGCCGTCGCCTACACCAAGGGCCTCGGCACCCGCGACGACCTTCCAGCAAGTCGTTACGAAGGCGAGACCAAGCGTCAGGAGGAGATTAATCAGGCTCTCATCTCCTGCGACGGCGGCGAGAACACGTTCGCGCTGCACCGCGAGTTGGGCGATCTGATGCGTGAGGATGTCTTCGTCGAGCGAAGCAACAAGGGGCTCGACAAGGCGCTTGACGGGATCGGAAAGCTCAAGGAGCGATCCGGGCGGATCTCACTCGACCACAAGGGTTCATGGGCCAATCAGTCGCTGTCTTGGGCACGGCAGGTGCAGGACATGATCGTGTTGGCTGAGGTTATCGCCAAGTGTGCACGCCTGCGTGACGAGTGCCGCGGCTCGCACTACAAGGCCGAGTTCGAGCTCAAGCTGCCCGAGGGCAAGTTCGAGGGCGACCCGGAATTCGAGGAGTACAAGGCCAAATGGAAGGCGAATAACGACAAATGGCTTAAGCACTCCATCGTCACCCATACCGCCGACGGGCCGAAAGTTGATTACAAACCGGTGGACATGTCCGTGCTCCCGCCGGAGAAACCGAGAGACTACCGTTAGACTCCGGAGTGAAGGAAACGTTTGATGAGCAAGGAAATCCATTTCAGGATCAAGCGGAAGGAGAGCCCCAACGCCGAGGCGTATTGGGAGGAGTTCAAGATGCCGTACTCCCCCGCCCACAACGTCGTCTCGGCCTTGATGTACCTTCGTGAGCATCCGATCAACGCCGAGGGTAAGAAGGTTGAGCCCGTCGTTTGGGACTGCAACTGCATGGAGGAGGTTTGCGGCGCCTGCACGATGTTGATCAACGGCGTTCCGCGACAGGCGTGCGCCGCGCTGATTGACCAGCTCGAACAGCCCATCATCCTCGAACCGCTGACGAAGTTTCCCCTCGTCCGTGATCTTATGGTCGACCGGCAGAAGATGTTCGACGCACTCTTGAAGGTCAAGGCCTGGGTTCCGATGGACGGCTCATGGGACATCCATCGCCACGCACCGCTCATTTCGCCCGGTAAGCAGTCCATCCGCTACCTCTTTTCCAGGTGCATGACGTGCGGATGTTGCATGGAGGCCTGTCCGCAGTTTCACGAGGGCTCGAGCTTCATCGGCCCGGCACCGCTCGCCCAGGTCGACCTGCACAACTCGCATCCGACGGGCGCTTACCACAACGCCGAGAGGCTTCATACCGTTATGGGTGACGGCGGCATCACCGACTGTGGCAACGCGCAAAACTGCATCCAGGTTTGCCCGAAGGACATTCCACTAACCGACGCCATCGGCCGACTCGGTCGTCAGACCACGATCCAGTGGCTCCGCGACTTGTTCTCGCGATAGGTGGCGATCGTGTAGCGCTGCTTCTATATCGCTTTCCGTGGTTTCGTAGCGTCCGACGGCCAAGAATCTCCTGGGAAACTTCGGGATTCGAACGCTACAGCAAAATAGAACTTGTTCTTATGGGCGGCGCATTGCACCTTTCCCGGTCGTTTTCGATCGGGTAGCATGGGCAGGCGCCGGCCTGCCCGTGCGGTTGTCACGTACTCATGGGTTACGCCGGACCGAGCCTGACCTGCCTGGTTGACCATGCGTTTGACTCGGACGCGCAAGAACTCGCAGGTGTGATCTATGAGCCACGTTTTTGGACCGGTCCCATCACGCCGCTTAGGCCGATCCCTTGGCGTAGACGTCGTTCCGTTCAAGACCTGTACATACGACTGCGTCTACTGCCAGCTTGGCAGGACAACGTGCAGGACCATCGAGCGGAAAGAATGGGTGCCGCTTGACGATGTTATCTCGGAAGTCAAATCGAGGCTCTCGACACAGCCCGACTACATAACGCTCAGCGGTTCCGGCGAGCCGACACTCTTCTCGCGGCTGGGTGAACTGATCGACGGCATCAAGAGCATGACGAACGTTCCAGTTGCACTTTTGACGAACGGGTCGCTGCTATGGCAACCTGAGGTGCGGGAGGGCATTCGGGATGTGGATCTGCTCATTCCCTCGCTCGATGCCGGTGATGAGGCGATGTTCGGCCGCGTTAACCGCCCGCACGAAGCGATCTCGTTTGATCGGCTGATTGACGGCCTGGTGGCATCGAGGGAGGCCTGTCGCGGGCAGTACTGGCTGGAGGTATTTCTGCTGGCGGGGTGGACGGCCACCGACACCGAGGTGAAGAAGCTGGCTCATTGCGCCGGTCTCATCAAGCCCGACCGTATCCAGATCAACACCGTGACCCGCCCGCCCGCGGAGAGCTTTGCTGCGGGCGTCTCGCGCGAGCGCCTGGACGAGCTGTCGCGTCTATTCGATCCACCCGCCGAAGTCGTTGCCGATCACGACCACGTGTACGAGCAAACTCAGTTCTCTGTGAGCCGAGACGAGATTCTGAGCCTGCTGCGAAGGCGACCGTGCTCGATAGACGGCATTGCCCGGGGGCTTGGTATGCATCCAAACGAGGTCGTCAAGTACGTCGAAGCGCTTCAAGCGGAGAAACTGCTGGAGACGAGATGGATTTCCGGCAAGTGCTACTATACGATTACGGACCGAAATGCGCAGACTGACAAAGAACGAACGGAGAGAGACTGACGGGGAGAAACGGAATGAAGGAGAAACTTGGAATCATCATCTGCGATCGCTACCGGATGTGCGCTGGGGGGAAATGCCTGAGGTCTCTCCGCAATAGAGAGGGCGCATTCAGCCTATACCGTGGAAGGGACGTGGAGCTGGCTGGATTCACAACGTGCGGCGGCTGTCCGGGCGGGAACATCGAGTATGCTCCGGAGGAAATGAAGAACAACGGTGTACAGGTCGTTCACTTCGCCACGGGATTGATCGTCGGGTATCCACCGTGTCCGTACATCTTGCATTTTCGTGATTTCATTGTCACGAGATACGAAATGGACGTGGTGATGGGTACGCATCCGATACCGCAGAAATACTACAACGTGCATAGGAACTTGAAGACCTGGGACTCACCGGAATGGGCAGAAATCATTCAGCCTACACTAACCGACGAGAAAACCCGGCTCTCCTACGATTGAAGGAACACCATGAGTGCAAGGTGCAGGCGCTTGCTTCGATGAGACCGCTCTCTCGCCCGCATTAGAGAAGATTCCGAAATCGCGTACCGGAACGCCCCTTCATCCCCCCTTGCCAAGTATAGTGGAGTGGGCATTGCCCACCGCGTGACTCAGTCGTCCCGGGACTTGGGATCACCCGTCACCGATTCACCCCGCGATAAATCACGGGGCGATTCTCAAATGTCCCTACGGGACAAGCGGGCCTTGCATGGTTTCAACCTTCGAACGTCCGCGCGGACTCCCGACAAAGTCGGGACAGGTTCCGTCCGCGGCTCGTGGAAAGCGCGTCCGTGAAGTGGTCCCCGTGTTCTAACAAAAGGACGGGGCACCCGCTGACTCATTCAGTCCGCTTCCCTGATGTATGGGCCGGTCGACCCTGCGAGAAGTCGAACGCCTTTGCCGGGCCGACGAGGATACGGGCGATCATGTCGCCCAGCGCGTAGGTTGCAAACGCCAGCAGGATGGCAATCACCAGCGACACGAGCACGAGCAGCAGGGCGAAGAGAATCGTTGCCACGTCTTCCCGGAGCCCGAGTTCCGCCGGTTTCATGACCACGTCGGGCACGAGCTGAAAGATGTCGTCCGAGCGCAGGCCGCTGTACTTCGGCGCACACCCGAACCCGTCGGTGGCCAGGGTCAATCCGCGCGTGCTGATGATCGAACCCATCTCGAAGTAATCGCCGGGGAGGCTGTAGAAGGGCGCGACGGCGACGACGAACCCCGCCCCGAACAGGATCGGCCTGCGCCGCTTCGTACACAAACGCACGAGCGGAAC
Organism: uncultured Phycisphaerales bacterium; assembly: GCA_965371725.1. Lineage (GTDB taxonomy): Bacteria > Planctomycetota > Phycisphaerae > UBA1845 > UBA1845 > CBDUZO01. Next base: position 12,293 of record CBDUZO010000044.1, on the reverse strand, counting down.
GCCGATCAAAATGGTCAGAAGGAACGGCCCGAAGTCGGTGGCGAGATAGATCCAGTCGTTCCCGAACGTGTTGAACCCGGTGAGCTGTCCCGCATAATCGCTGCCCGATTCGACCCAGGGGATCCAGCGGGCAAGGAGGGTCCCACCGTACTGAGCGCTGATCTCGAGCCGGCTGACGTCGCCGCCGGTGATCAGGCAACCGCCGGCGTGCAGAAGTTCATGGATCGGCACGTAGATGAACCACGTGACGATCATCGCAGCGAGCATGGCCGCCACGGCCCGGCGCGGTCTCGCGCGGGTCATGATGGGGTCAAGTGCCCCGAGGACGTCATCCAACGGTCGGCGAAAGAACGGTCGCAAGGTCAATCCCACCACTTGAAACCAGGGTATCCGTTGCCCGGTCACGCGTACCAGGCGCCGCCCACGCTACGTCGCGGGTTGAATGGATGATACCGGCCCTGCCGATGTTGGGCAATGCGCGTGTGAGGTCGGCGAACCCGGCGTCGGACCTGTGAGTTTCCGCGTGGAAGTTGCGTTTCCATCGTCCGGCCAGGCGTTGTATACTGAGGATGTGGATATCCACAAGCGGCAGGATGCGGCGCATCCCTTCGGGGCGCAATGCTCCGTGATCGGTAAAGGACGACCGATGCGACGAATCGCGGTGATCAACCAGAAAGGGGGCGTCGGCAAGACGACGACGACAGCCAACCTCGGTGCGGCCGTGGCCCGAGCGGGCAAACGCGTCCTTTTGATCGATCTCGATCCGCAAGCGCATTTATCTCTCCACTATGGAACCGAGCTAACCGACGATCAGCCGAGCGTCTATGACGTCCTGACCGAGTCGGTGCCGATTCGCGATGTGGCGATCGAGGCCCGCGACCGTATCACGCTTGTTCCGTCGGATATCGATCTTGCCGGTGTCGAGGCGGAGTTGATCAGCGTACCCGGTCGGGAGGTGCTTCTGCGTGAATCGTTGGATGCTCTTGGAGATGATGCCGACGTCTTGTTGATTGACTGCCCACCGTCGCTTGGTGTGTTGACGATTAACGCGCTGGTGGCGGCTGACGAACTGATCATCCCATTGCAGGCCCAGTTCTTCGCGTTGCAGGGTTTGAGTAAGCTTCTGGATACGGTGATGCTGGTTCGCCGCCGGATCAACCCGGAGCTCAAGGTCGGTGGTATCGCGTTGTGCCTGCATGAGGCCGCCACAAGATTGGCCGGTGAGGTGGTTGAGGATCTTACGTCGTTTCTGACGGCGGCGCGTGGAACGAACGTGCCCTGGGCGGACGCTCGAATTTACGAGACGCACATACGCCGCAACATCAAGCTTGCGGAAGCGTCGAGCTTCGGGCAGACCATCTTCGACTATGCGCCACGCAGCAATGGCGCCGCCGACTATGCGGAACTCGCAGCCGAGGTATTCGCCGAGTTCGGGCTGGAGGCTCCGGACCGGAAGCAGCAAGAGGTATCGACGAAGGACGCGGTGGATTCTGGTGGGACTTCCGAGTCGGTTGACGTGGTGTCGAGACCGTGTCAGCTGGCATCGCCCGGTCCGGCCGAGGCCACGCCCGCGCCCATCGGACCGGTCACTGCGAGCGATTCACGGGCGTTGCACGAGGAGGTGAAGCCAACAGCACAAACTGATGCCGTCGGAGCATCGGCGTGGTCACATCGCACTGTCGGCAAGTAGACTTCCAAGGTGAGCGATTCCGAACGTACTATGCAGTGGAAACAGCAGCATTGGAGAGACACGATGAGATGGGCAATCAAATTTGCGGTGCGCGTCTGTGTGCCCGTGGTCTGTCTTGTGGTTGGCACGGGCTGTCCTGGAACTTCAGTAGGCGATGGCGATGGTGATGGTGATGGTGGGGAGGAGAAACCTCCCGACTGCAAATACACCACCGGCGAGAGCAAGCAGAACTTCCATGAGACCCCCATCCCGGCAGGTGTCTTCGATTTCGACGGGCGGATCTGCGAGCCCTTTGGCGGCGAGATCCGCTACGTCGGGCGACCCATTGACGAGTCCGAATTCGGCAGGGCCGACACGATTGTCAATCGTGACGGTGATCCCATCAGCCCCTCCGACCCCGTCGGAACCGAGGGAACCGTCGATATCGAGATCGTCGCACTGAGCCTGGCGTCAACCGAGCCGATCACGGTCTTCTGCGACGGTGCACCGACTGAGTGGAACGTGCGCTTGGACCTTTCCGAGGCCACCGCATCAAAGGGTGCGCTCACCGCGACCAAGGAGCACGCCAACGGCGGCACCGCGACAAGCACCATCTTCGTCTGCCCGCGACTCACATTCGCCTACGTCGACGACGCGAACGTCGTGCGTGTCTTTGACGCGGTCGCCGAGGGATTGGCCGCCGTCCAATTCGATACGACCTTTCCCTGGGCTCACGCGCTCGACCCGAACGATCCCGACCCTGGTACGGACTTCTTGATTGGTGTCAACAGCCCACCGGGCGCACAGAAACAGCGCATCCAAGGGACCACCGATCCCACGACACTGCAAGACGTCGATACGAAGTGCATCCGGTATGTCAGCCCGGGCGGCAACCATGTGCACGAGACCTGTACGGTGGACAGCGGAAGTGCTTAGAGCGTGTTTGAAACGTCGTCGGCTCTCGCTCATCAGGAAGGATGAAGGCGGAAGGGTGAGGGATCAAGAGAGTGGCCGCTCCGGTTTTCATCCTTCAGCCTTCATTTTTCATCCTTGCTGAGAGCCGATTGCCCTTGGATGGGAATTGGCTCGATCGAATCAAGGCAAATGAGCTTATTAGACACCCTCTTGGGGGCCATTCGGTGTTTCCGGGCGGGTCCGTGACAGAATCGGCGGGTGGGGTCGCAGACTGAAGGCCTGCCTGAAAGTGGCGCGCTGAAAGACCTGGGAGTTGCAGGCTGAAAGCCTGCTCTGTAATAGACGGTGGCAAGCGAAGCGCCGCCCCCGGATGACGCCGCCACCGAACCGCCCGCCCCTGTAAGGGTCGTCTATTCTGCGGCGTGCGCGACGCGACGTTTATGCGACCCCTACAGGGTCGAATGGAACGGGTGTTGGGGTTACCGTGGGCGGCGTCCCTCAGCGGGACTTGCCCACGGCTACTATAGGTCAGCCTTTCAGGCTGTAGCAGCGTACGGCGCTGAAGCCGCCGGGAAGTGTCACGGCCCCCCAAGCAGAACCCTCCACCGCATTTATAGCGCTTTCAGTGGTCTCGTAGCGTCCGACGACCAAGAATCTCCGGGAAACTTCGGGATTCGGACGCTACAGCAAAAAAGAACTTGTTCTAGCCCTTTCGGTGACACCCACATGACCGATCCGATGACCCACGGCGGAGGCGGGAATCGAGACAACCGTCGCCGGTTCGTCGTGGGCCTCGCCGCACTTACACTGGTGGGGGCGGCGTTGCGGTTCAGCGGTCTTGGGGATCGTGACTTCTGGTTTGACGAGAGCTGCACCTTCATCTACGTGCACAACCTGTTCGACTGGCCGGAGGATTCGGATCTTCTGGTCGAGAGCACGAACCTCCCCTATTACGCGTTGCTTCGCGGGTGGTCAGCCGTGCTCGGGGACAGCGAGGCGGGTTATCGGTCCATGTCGGCGCTGGCGGCTGTGCTGGTCATTCCCGTCATCGGGCTCGCGGCCGGGCGGATGGGTGGGAATCTGACCGGACTCCTCTGTGCCGCAATCGTCACCTTTCATCCGCTGCACGTTTATTATGCCCATGAAGCGCGGGCGTACGCCTTGTGGAGTCTGGCCCTTTCCTTCGACCTGTGGCTGCTGTATGAGGCGAGCCGCCGGACCTCCTGGCGATGGTGGATCGCCTACGGACTGACACTCCTTGGCACGCTGCACCTCCACTACTTCACGATCTGGTGTATACCGGCCACGATCACGTGCGTCCTTGTCGCGCGAGACCGGCGCTGCGCGCTGCGACGGTGGTTTGTCACTACCGTGCTGGCCGGTGCGGCGTTCGTGCCTTACTTCCTCGCCGCGGTTTGGCCTGCTTCACGGGGCGGGGGAAGCGCTTGGATCGCGCAGAACTTCGAGCCGATCACGACGATCCCCCGAACGCTGTGGGCTTTCATGCCATCCGGCGGGTATCCAGCACACCTGCGCGGGCTTTCCATGTTGTCACCTGACACGGTCATGACCCAACCGGCGTGGCTGATCGTTCTGACACGGGCGCTGCCTGCCATGGTGATGATCGCCGTGTTTCTCTTGCTGGCCCGTCGAATGGGGCGTCGCGAGGTCAATGGCTTGAACGATGGGATGCGCTGGAACATCCATGCCTTCGCCGGCGGGATGACGCTGCTGCCGCTGATCCTTGCGTGGCTCTATTCGGTCCTGGTTCGGCCGAACTACCTCGTCGGACGTTACGATCTTGTGGCCTATCCGGCGTGCATGGTTTGGATCGCCATCGTCCTCGCGCAGCTCGCACGAGCGGTCGCGCCGAGACGATCCGGGCTCTTCGCCGCCGCCGTTTGCGTTCCGCTCCTTGTGTGCAGCCTGGTTCCCATCGCGCGGATGCATGCCCTGAAACCGGCCCCCACGATTCACCATCGCCGGGCCGAGCGGTTGGCTGATCTGACTTCTGCGGGAGACCTGATCGTTGCGTTTTCCTATGACCGGGACCACTTGCTCTACTACCTGTACCGCGCGGGTTGTCGGGCTGACATCACGAGCTTTCCTTCCTGGCTCGATGCGCAGATTGGATGGGTCGATACGGAGGCGGACCTCGCCCGCGGTCAATCCGAGGCGCTCGAGGAAGACGCAGTCAGGCAACTCGAACAAATGAAATCAACCCTCTCACGGGGCGACGGCGTGTGGTTGCTGGCGGATTCGATCAATCCGAACGGTACGGGGCCCCGCGGTTCGATCAACGGTCGGCTCTTCAAAGCGATCGCCGAGGCGGGTCTGCGACTGCGCGCTGCGGACGAGGAGCTTCTGATCGCTCGCCTGCAACGGGCATCCAACCCGTGAACGGCCGGGCCGACGCGCCGCAGAACACCTCCGACTATTGACGCAACGGTCTGCGCAGGGCTATCATTCCGTGGAGCAACATGCGTAAGAGGAACCATCTACACACACCACGCGACATCATCGCCTCGAGCAAAGAGCCCCGAGAATTCAGAGGGGCCGCTTCCGACTCCGCCCAGCAGCAGCCCGAACGCGCCATGCTCGTAGCCGTGTTGCTGCCGGACACCAGAGCCGACCTGCGTGACCCGCTCGGCGAGCTGGCGGCGCTGGCGGAATCCGCCCGCACCGAAGTGGTCGACAAGATGATTCAAAAGCGTGAACGGCTGACGCCGGCCTACGCGCTGGGCAAGGGCAAGGCGGCCGAACTCGCGGAACGTGTCCAGGCCAGTGACGTGGATGTCGTCATCTTCGATAATGATCTGTCGCCGCGCCAGATTCGCGGTCTCGAGAAGATCGTCGAACGGAAAGTGATTGATCGGAGCGAGCTGATCCTCGACATCTTCGCGTCTCGGGCGAAGACGCGCGAGGCGCAGTTGCAGGTCGAGCTCGCACAGCTTCAGTATACCGCGCCGCGGTTGCGGGGCATGTGGACACACCTCGAACGCATCGCCGGCGCCGGTGGGGCGACATCAGCCGGTGTTGTCGGAGGCGTCGGCACGCGCGGGCCGGGTGAGCGACAGATCGAGATTGACCGCCGGATCGTGAAGGATCGGATCAGCTTCCTCAAGAAGGGAATCCGAGAGATTGACCGTCGAAAGCAACAGGAGGTTCGTTCACGCGGCGACTCGTTTACCATCTCACTGGTGGGCTATACGAACTCCGGAAAGAGTACGCTGCTCAACAAGCTCACCGGCACTGACCAGTACGTCGCCGATCAGCTTTTCGCCACGCTGGACACCAAGACCGTCCGATGGGACCTGGGTGAGGGGCGGATCGTGCTGCTATCCGACACGGTGGGGTTCGTACGCGATCTCCCTCATCACCTCGTAGCTTCCTTCCGCGCGACGCTGGAGGAGGCCATCCACGCCGACCTGCTCTTGCACCTGGTCGATATCTCATCGCCTTCGGCGTGGCAACAGATGGAATCAGTTGACGAGGTGCTCAGGAGTCTCAACTGCGACACGATTCCGCAGATCAGCGTCTTGAACAAGGTTGACATCGCCGACGACTTCTCCACGGTGGAGATGCTCGGGCGGCACCGGTCCAAAACACTCCTCGTCTCCGCGATCACCGGCGAGGGGCTCGATGCTCTTGCTCGTGAGGTGATCGAACACAGCAAGGGCAAGACGGTCGAGCGGACAATCCTCCTCCCGCACAGCGAGGGCCGGCTCATGTCGGAGATCAGCCGGTTGGCGGACATCTACCAGAGACGGTATCAGCAAGACGGCGTCGAGCTTGACGTCCGCATGAACCACACGCAGTTTGCACAGCTTCAAGGGCGATTCCCCAACCTGGTCATCATCAGCGACCAGGGTGACAGGGCAGACGCCCCCAAGCCCGACGAACCCCGATGACAACCACTTGTGACGTCAACGTCGGAGCCCGTCGAACAACCGGGCCATCCTGCTTGAGACGGCTCTCCAGGCGCGCACTGGTATGGCTTATTGCGTCGGTCGCGCTCCCCGTCACGTTCGCATCCGAGGGCGAAACGGAGACGATCAAGGTGGACCTGAAGCTTGTCACCGGCGGCGCGCTGACGGGGCTGGTCGTGGATCATAACGAGGACGCGATCGTCATCGTCCGCGAGAACATCCCCTATGTTTTCGCCTGGGACGAAGTCAAGACCACGTCGGCCTACGGAGCCAAGCTCGACCTGTTGGTGCTCGCACGGGGCGGTCGTGACCGCCTTGTGGGCGAGGATCATTATCAGCTCGGGCTGTTCGCGCTATCGAGAGGGCGCAGGGATCTGGCGGGGCGTGCGTTCGGTCTGGCGGGGAAGCTGGACCCGATCTACAAAGACTTGGCCCACAAGGCGTTCGAGGAGAACCGAGCCAAAGAGAAGTCGGCGAAGGACCGGACCGGACCGCTTGACGACGATTATCCCGCCTCCGAGAGCACCGCTCCCGCTTCCGGCTTGGACGCACCCGGACTGATCCAACAAGTGGACCACGGGCTCGCCGCCGCTGACGGCATCAGGGCGGCGCCCCGTCCGCCGCCGGAAATCCGGGCGAAAGTGATGGAGATATACCGGTCCTTTGGCCGAACCGTTCAACAGGCGATCTACAAGGACCTCGCGTTGATCGAGACGGATCACTTTCTGATCTGGACCGATTGGGAAGTCGACGGCCGGGATCGGCTCGCCGACTGGTGCGAGACGATGTACGGGGCCGTCCGCGATCAGCTCGACCTCGATCCGGCGGACAACGTGTTCCTGGCGAAGTGCCCCGTGTTCTGCTGGCGGTCGCAGTCGAGGTTCCGCCGGTTCGCCCGGGAGTTTGACGGGTACGACGGTACGAACGCCGTGGGCTACACGCGGTCGATCGAGAAAAACGGGCATGTACACGTAGTGCTGCTCCGTCAGGGGCGGTCCGAGGCGGATTATGACCGGTTCGCCTGCACGCTCGTGCACGAGGGCACGCACGCCGTGCTGCACCGGGTACACTCGACCCGACTGATCCCGCATTGGGTCAACGAGGGCCTTGCGGATCTCGTGGCGGAGCGTGTCCTGACCGACCGGTGTCCGAATGCCGAAAAGGCCGAGCTTCTAGCTCGTCAATACGTCCGATACGATTGGCCGATCAGTCACATACTGGGCGATCCCGGGCCGATCGGCGTCCATGAGTACCCGTTGGCCCAAAGCCTGGTGGCGTATCTCGAGCGGCTCGGCCCGAAGCGCTTCGCGCGCTTCATCAGAAGCCTGAAGGAAGGACGGACGGTTGGGGCTGCCGTCGCCATGAACTATGACGATAGGACGCTTGTGGAGCTTGAGGCCGGTTGGCGCGCGGCGGTCCGGGCCGCTGACCCGCTCAACCGTCCATAGATCTCACGGCGCAGCGCCCGGTCCGGCCCACTCCGGCCGGATACCGGGCACGAACTCGGAGTGATCCGGTTGGGGCTCTCTGCTCCAACGTGTCGGATCTCACTGGATCAGCAAATGACAAAGCGCGGAAGAAAGCGGTTGTTCGGCGTGATCCGGGCGCTCGTGTGCATGGGCGCCTTGTGGATCGTGATCCAGGGCGTGACGTTCCGCGATCACGTGCTTCTTGCTGACGGTACCGAGCTTGTTGGCGATGTGGTCGACAAGGGAGATCCCATCGTCATTCGCCTTCCAAGCGGCGAGCAGCGTACCGTTCCCGCCGCCCAAATCGCGACGGACACGGACGGCGCGATGAAAATCGGATACGGGCTCAAAACGGCATGGCACGACAGCACGAAAATCCTTCTTCTTCTGGCTGTCGCCATCCACATCCCCGTCATCTTCCTCCAGTCGCTACGTTTCCAGTGGATGTTTCGGCCGCAGGGAATCCGACTTGGATATTGGGAAGCAACCAAACTATCATTCGCCGGCAATTTTCTGAACTTCGCGACGCCACTGGGGTCTCACGCCGGCGACGTGTTCAAGGCCTATTTCGTCTCGCTGCACACGGATCGCAAGACCGAGGCGGTCACGACGGTCGTGGTCGATCGGTTCGTCGGGCTGGGAAGCCTGATCCTGGTGGTCGCAACGATCACGGTGCTGAGTCCGAGCGGTGGCAGACTGGCGGAGTTTCGACCGTACATGCTCTGCGTCCTTGGGGCGGGTCTGGTGGCTGTTCTCGCGTACCTGTCACCCGTGCTCCGCAAGCACGTCGTTCCGTGGTCGCTGCTGATGCGTCTGCCGATGTTCCACCAACTTCAGCGCATCGACAACGCCGCCCGCAAGTACGCCACTCACAAGTCAATCCTCCTCGCGTGCATCGTTCTGACGATCGTACTTCAGGCGATCGCGATGGGGGCTTACTTCTGTGTGGCGATCTCGCTCGGGCTCGATGCCCACCTCAGGAACATTCACGAGTACTACGCCTACTTTTACACCGGCACGGTGATCCAGGCCTTGCCCGGTCCGCCGCAAGGTCTGGGCACGGTCGAGTTGGCCTATCGATACTTCCTCGCCCCGTTCGGGGGCCCCTCCCAGATCATCTGCGTGGCGTTCGCGGTTCGCCTGGTGGTTCTGACGTGCGCGCTTCCCGGTATGCTCGTTACGCTGACCGGTTCCTATAAGCCGAAGGCGGCGGCGGCCTTGCAGGAAGATGCGTTCGATCAGCCGGATGGGGACTCGACGGTAACGCCGTCGACGACCACTCCGATCGTCGGTGCTGCCCACGAGACAGTCCGCTAATCCCGCCTCACCTCCACTGTGCTTGTTCGATCACGGGATTATGGGGTCAGCCGCTTCGGTGATCCTCCACGTCAAGTGACACGCCCACCCGTCCGAAATGAGTGTGAGGAACACGATACTCGAAACGGGAGGACCGCGCCCGGTGTCCGCCACGGCAACCACGCTGGCTACCGTCGACAAAGTGCTCGGCAAGGCGTGCGCGCGGAACATCCCCCTGGAGCTTCACCACCAAGACAAACACACGAAGCGGTTGATCGTGGGAAGGACCCGCTTTCTACACCTCAACGAGAATACCATTCTGGCCGAGACCCCTCGCTACCGGGAATCCGATGGGCGGATTCCCGCCGGGGAGACCGTCACGGCGTACTTGATGCTCAACGGGAAACCGTACGCCTTCAAGACCGCAATCGAGGCGACCGGTGTTCGCGCCCGGCTGAATGAGAGGACACGGGTGCTCGGCATCACCCTGCGTCGCCCCACATCCATCAGCGAACTGCAACGTCGCGCCAACTATCGAATATCGCTTGCGGGCTGTGACCCGGTTGACGTGCAGCTCACGCGCCCACACCCCACGATACCGGACGCCAGTCCGGTCAAGAAGTGGGCCGTTACGGGGCGGATCGTCAATATCTCCGCGCGCGGCATCGCCCTTCTCGTTGATTGCCGCCACCTGCGCCGCGCGAAGCCGGGCGAGAAGTTCTATCTAACGTTCACACTACCCGAGATCGAAGAGGAATTCGTCATGCTTGCCGTCGCGCGGCATACGTCGATCGTGAGCCATAGCGACATGCTCCGAATCGGTCTGGCCTTTGCTGACTGGGCGGGCCGGAACTTCGAGCAGACACAGCAAGAGATCACGCGGTTCATTGCGGACCTCGAACGCCGCATGCTCCGCAGGAAGAGATAGGTAATGGCAGGTACGATCATACCGGAGGGCCGGATTAGGCGGACGCTGGACGCGGAGGCCGCCGACCGGGCAATGTTGCAGGCCTGCCGGCAGCGCGCCACGCTCCATCTGCGGGCGGGAGAGGCCACGATCGAAGCTACCTGTGTAGGAATCGCCTTCGGCAGCGAGGGATCACAACTAACGCTCAAGGTGCAGGCCATCGACCCGCGAATCGCCGACGATCTTGCCACCGCCACAGTCCAAGCCGACATGGGACTGGCGGACGCCCAGTACACCTTCGAGACACGGTTCGTCGGTCCGATCTCGCTGGATGGCGAGGGCCTCGTCCACATCGCCGAACCGGCTTCCGTCACCGTGATCGAACGTCGCAGGAGCCGCCGACGGTGGCTTCGCAAAACCACCGAAGTCACCCTGCTTCCCGTGGAACCAGGCGATCCGTGGCAGTGCCGGGCCGTACTGCTCAATCTCAGTGAAGACGGGATGGCGTGCCGAATCCGGCAAGACCAGACCTCCCACACTCCCATCGGCCAAACGCTGCTCGTGCGGTTCCATCTTGAACCGGACACGGAGGACTTCGAACTGTCGGGCCGGGTGATCAGCGTCACACAGGCCGGCTCATCCTACCAGGCCGTTCTCGGAACGGAGTTTATCGATGACGAACGCCTGGCATCGGCAAGGGATGCTCTTCGGGGAGCCCTCAGAGACGCAAGTTGATTCAAACTCCATTAAGCGGAATTGCATAGTATGAGTTCCTCACAAACCGCCACACGTGGACAACAGGACAAGCTCCTCGAAGATTCGATCGACCGCCGTCTCCGAACGGTGGTCACGCAACGACTACCGGATGGCTGGCGCACGTACAAATCCAGCTTTGAATCCGGCACGAGTGCGTCGGGCATGATGGTCCTAAAGCTGATTGTTCCCAACGACACCGAGGAGGTCGCCTGGCCTCGTGCCGACGAGCCGCTCGGCGTGGCCTTCCGATTGGGACACAAGAAATGCATGTTCAGCACCGTCGCACAGGCGAGCGAAACGCGGGATGGTGAGACCTACCTACGCGTGACCTGGCCCAAAGACCTGAAAACGTTCCAGCGACGCGTGTTCGACCGGGTGGCCCCGCCGAGGGGCACGATCGTGCCCGTGCGCTTCTGGGCCGAGGAGCACAACGCGAGCACGACCGCAACGGCCCGCAATGTGCACAACGGCCAGCTCGAAGACCTTTCCGCAGGCGGGATGCGCGTCAAGACCGGCGACTTGAGCAACATCCAACTCGGTGGGACCTACAGGTGCGTTTTCACTGCGCAACCCGGTTCCCCGACCCTGATCCTGGACACCGTCCTTCGCCACCGCGAAGCCACCGACAGCGGCCGCGCTTCGCTCGGGTTCCACTTCCTCGGGCTCGAGATGACACCCGAAGGCCGAAAGCTCCTGGATCGCATCGTCCACATTGTCAAACAGTTTCAACGCACGCGGAACCGCCGGCGACGGAAGCCGTCGACCCAATCCGAGACCTAGCCCGCATATTTCATGAGTAGGTGTGAATTTTTCGGTGACGGGCGGCAGAAGTGAATCGGTGGCTTCGGGCGGTGTTTCTGGCCGGTTCGGCGCACAAAACCCCCTTTCCCCCACAGCGATCTCGGGTTGTGCCATAGTCAGATTGGCGTGAGGCGGCGTACCAGAACGGCGAAGAGTTGCTGATAGGGACAGTAGCTGCTGAGGTGAAACACGATCCGTCGAACCGAGACGGCCACGCGAGCGGCGATCCGCTCTGCCAGGCCCGCGGTCAGGCCCAGCCGGCGATCAACCTCACGCAGCAGCAATCCGCCGGCGTCGGAGGTCAGCCGGCCACCGTCGAAATTGGCAACGATTTCTTGCCGACGAAGTCTGGAAAACGACAGCGACTTGCGGTTACACTCTGCCATGAAGCGGCCTCCTTGCCTTGGATGATTGAGTCTTTAGCAAACCCCCTATCATACAAGGTCAAAGGGGCCGTCTCTATGCGCAAACCACCTCGCACTCGTGAAATATCCGGGCTAGTGCTTTGTCACAGCTAAGCATTCGGGTTATCCTGCCTTCTTGTTCTTGAC
>CBDUZO010000043.1:0-33541 GCA_965371725.1 uncultured Phycisphaerales bacterium | reverse complement strand
GAGGTGCAAACTGAAGTCCGTGTACCCGAACATTAAGCTGTGACAAAGCACTAGGACCGTTGCTCGTCGGATCGCAGGGCGAGTGGTGGGCCGAGGATCTCGCTCATGACGATCGCCCGGCGGAGGGCGATAACCGAAGGACGCGTCGACAACCCCAGGCCTATCAGGGTGCCGTGTTCGGCTGAGACCTCGGCGTAACCGGCTTCGGTCGACGGATGAACGACCCCCTCGGATGGCATCGCAACATCGAGGTGTCGTTCATCGATGGGAGAGTCGTAGGTGTCCAGGTGACGCTGGCGGATGGTGCCCAGTGTGGACGGATGCCCGCTCACAGGAGCAGGTTCCCGTGCGGGCTGCGGCGTCGGCTCGGGTCTTACCGGTTGGATTGACTGTGGTCGCTGCAGTTGGATGGGAACGGGGCGTGGCCGGATCGTCGGTGGTCGTGGTTGTGCGGTCGACGTGCCGGGCTCGATTCGTGGTGCCTGCACGACCGGTCTTGCGGGCGCCGGTCTCGGTCGGGCGGGCGGCTGAACGGATGGGCGGGCGGCGGGCCGAGGTTGTTGAGTTCGAGGCGTCTGAGCCTCCTCCGGCGTTTGGCCGGGCACCTTACCGCCGAACTGCTTGATCAGCCACTTGGCCACAGCGCCAAACACCGACATGCCGATGAGCACCGCGATGATGGCAAACTCCATCCAATCGCTGAGCTCGCCGGCTGCGAGTAGTGCCATAGGTGTTGGTGACATCATCTTGACCCTGCCGCGCTTTGGTTCACAGGTGCCGGGCCGGCGTTCTCGGTATGGCGGGAGTACGTGTTACGTCCCCCGCACGGCGCCGCCCACAAGGGGCGGCGCTCCATCCGAATGCCCGCGCGGACGCGGCAAAGCCGCCTTGCGGCAGTCCGCGGCTCATTACCTCAAGTCCGTTTTCCGGGCCTGTGTTCTCTAATCGTTCTCTCGGGCGGTCCTGCTAGTCCTTCTTGTCCGTCGGTGTATCGGTGCGGCCGATCGAGTCTCGCATGGATGTATCCGCCTGGATGTTCTTCATGCGATAGTAGTCCATGATGCCGAGGTTTCCGCTTCGGAACGCATCGGCCATGGCCTTGGGGACTTCGGATTCGGCGAGCACGACCAGGGCCCGGTTCTCCTCGACCTTGGCGCTGTTTTCCGCTGCCAGGGCGATGGCCATGGCGCGGCGTTTCTCGGCTTCGGCCTGGAAGCGTCTCTTGTCGGCCTCGGCCTGGTCGGCTTGGAGCTTCGCGCCGATATTGCTCCCGACATCGACGTCGGCGATGTCGATCGAGAGGATCTCGAACGCCGTTCCGGAGTCCAGGCCCTTGGCGAGCACGTTCTTGGTGATCAGGTCGGGGTTCTCGAGTACGGCCTTGTAGCTGTCGGCCGATCCGATCGCACTGACGATAGCTTCGCCGACGCGGGCGACGACGGTCTCCTCGGTCGCACCGCCGATCAGCTGGGCGATGTTGGTGCGGACGGTGACGCGCGCCTTGGCTCTGAGCTGAATACCGTCCTTGGCCACGGCGTCGATGGTGGTCTTGCCGAGCTCGGGGTTGGGGCAATCAATGACCTTGGGATAGACGCTCGTATTGATGGCGTCGAGGATATCGCGGCCCGCCAGATCGATGGCACAAGCCTTTTTCCAATCGAGATCGAGCACGGCGCGGTTGGCGGCGATCATCGCGCGGCAGACGTTAACGACGCGCCCGCCGGCGAGGTAATGGCTCTCGAGGTCGTTGACGGTCATGTTGTGCAACCCCGCCTTAACGAGTTGAATCTTCGCAAGCACGATCGTGGCCAGGTCCACCTTCCGCAGCTTCATTCCGATCAGGTCGGTAAAGCCGACTTCCGCCTTGCTCATGAACGCCTGAAGCCAGAGGCGGAAAAACTGCGCGATGATCAAAAGGATGGTCAGTGCGACCAGGCCGATGATGACCCAGACGACGATCCAACCGCCCCCGCCGGACCCACTCTGTGCCAGAAGTGACGATGTCATCAGACTCATAGCTCGAATCCTTTCGTTTGGATGCGCTTATCGACAATTGCCAGACGCCGGTCGGCTGCGGACGGGCAACCACCGGGCGATTACACCTTCTTCTCCACGACAGCCAGGTTCGTTCCGGTTACGCCGACACCCTCAACGGTGACGCCGGCCTCGATCATCCCAAACTGTGCGACGCAGGATACCCGCGCGCCGTCGAACTCACAAATCCCCACGGGCCGCAACGGCGATAGGCTCCGACCGCTCTTGCCGATCAGTGCGTTGATCTGCTCGATGGGTACCGAAGTGTCGGCCGTTGTCAGTATCGGGTTCGGCGGAGCGATTCGCTTGCCCATCGGCGTGCGGTGCCAGTATTTGATAGCCAGCATCGAAAACGCGGGAACCAGCACCAGACAGGCGAAGACGGAGACGATCCCTGCCTCCCGCCCCACAAGCTGAAACGTCTGGACGATCCCGGCGACCAACAAACCCAAACCGACGACGGTCAAGATGCCGTGCGATGGGATGAAGATTTCCATCACAAGCAACAGCGCGCCGGCGCCGAAGAGCAGAGCCAGTATCAATACGTCGCCCATTGCAACGGCCTCATGCCTTGCCCCTAGCGGGTCGCCCGGACGACCACGCGATTGCCGCGCCGCTCGATCACCTCGATCTGCGTACCGGTCTCAAGATACTCGCCCTGCGTGACAACGTCGACCAGGACCGAGCCGAAATGCGCCTTGCCCGCCGGATGGAGTGGGCCGTCCGCCCGTCCGATGTCACCCACGCGGGCCGCCCCGCGGTAGGGATCAACCACCGCCACCTCCGAGGGTGTCGGGTTCGCGGGTACCAGCGAGCGGAACATCGGAAGACGCGGGAGAAACCTGCTCAACACGAACATCCCCACAAGCGATGCGACCATCGAGCAGACGACGGTCGCGATCGCCGACCGCAGCCAGTACATGGTCGACGGAAGCGATGGGATATAGAGCGGGAAGGACCGGCCGGGCTCGTCCGGAACGAACGTGGCAATCAGCCCGAGCAACAGCAGAACGACGCCAAAAACACCGGCGATACCGAAGCCCGGGATCACAAACACCTCGAGCAGGATCAGTGCAAGACCCGCGGCAATCAACACGAGGTCCCAGACGTTGGCCAGTCCGGCCAGGTAGGGCGCCGCAACGAAAATGGCCAGGCAGATCAGCGCCACCAGACCGGGCACGCCGACGCCCGGCGTGTGAAACTCCACATACGCCCCGAGCATGATGATCACCAGAAGGAAGCCGCGGACGTAGACGGACGTGAGCCAGTACGCCAATAACTCCGACCAGGTTGGCGCCATCCGGAGGATCGAACCGAGGTTGTAGCGTTCGCGAAGCTCGCCCTCGCTTGTGATCACGGCCTTGTTGAATCCGTATGCGTAGGCCTCGCCGGCGGACATCTCCAGAAGCTGATCGCTGCGCACGACCGGCTGAATCGTCTCGGTCTCCATATCGAGCAGGGGATCGTAGTAGGTCTCGACCAGTTTCCATTCCGGCTCGAAGCTCTCATCCTTCACGACTTCGATCGGCGCGTCCTCCCCATCTTCACCGGCGTCACTCTCGGCGCGTTTTTCCGTCTCGCCGAAGCGCTCGAGCTTCTCGGCGCGGAAGACGAACTCGCGCTCACCGGTCTCGATGTGCTCCAGCCACCAGACCTCGCGCTGCGGGAGGACGAAGGCCTCACAGAGGGTCTGGTCATAACCGCGAAGCCGGGCCGAGGCGCGGTATTCCGCCAGGACCGGTGTATAGGCTTTGGGTTGAAGCTCCTCGGGTACGGCCGCCGCACCGCCGGGACCGGCCATGATGACCTGCGAATCTCCGATGCGCGACGACCTGGCCATCACGATCTCCTCGCACGCGACCGCCACCATCGCCCCGCCGGAGTGCGCCTCCGTGTTGACCCACGCCACCGTCTTAATACCCGAGAGGTTCTTGATCAGATCAGCGATACCGATCGCGCTGGTTACCAGCCCGCCGGGTGTCTCCATGTCGAAGATGATGACCGTGGCCCCTTGTTCCTTGGCCTCGTTGATGCGGCGCTCGAGGCTGCCCTTCATCACATCCGTGATCACGCCGCGAAGAGAAAGGATGGCTGCCTTGGCGGGTGGGGATTCCGGCGTCACCGCGACGCGTATCGACTCGTCGGTGGCCGGTGGCGTGCCGCCTTCGACGGGCTCCTGCGCATACGCGCCGCTTACGGCGAGCAGGGCGGCTGCCAGTGGTAGCAAGGCAGTGAACCGGAGGGCACGGCGCCAAGGCTGCTTTCGCCCGGTGCGATCGGTTGCGACGTTACGAGTTTGGTTCTGCGCGGCCATCGTATAAGCCTCACGTTGATGGTAAGTGAGGTTCTCCTGCAAAGCCCCGTTCAGGCCACGGGAATTGTACGACTGCAAGTTGTGGTCGACAAGTTGAAACCTCGTTGCGGATTGTAAGCGCCCTGGCGCGAAGAGGCGATGGCAACCTGTTGCGGAGGCACGTGGGACAGGCTTTCCAGCCCGTTATTCACCGGCGTCGGCAGTTCGGCTGGGGGAACCGGTCCCACATCTGCCCGGTCTCGTTTCCTGCGTTGCCAGGCGGCGGGCGGTCCGCGGTGGATCGAGGATTCAGGATCGCTACGGTTTGTTGGCCCGCCACCAGGCGATCGTGCGGCGGAGGCCCTCCTCGAGGTCGATCTTCGCCTCCCACCCGAGCCGTTCTCGCGCTCGGGCCGTGTCGAGTCGTCGGCGGGGCTGCCCGTCCGGTCTTGCGGTGTCCCAAACGGTCTTGCCGGTGTAGCCGCAAAGCCCGGCGATCCTATCGGCCAGATCGGCGATGGTGATCTCCCGGCCCGTGCCGAGGTTGATCGGGGCGGAGTCGTCATGCCGGTCGGCGGCTGCGACGATCGCGTCGGCCGCATCGTCCACGTAGAGGAATTCCCGGCTGACCCGACCGCTGCCCCAGCACTTGACCGTGGCCACGCCGCTGTCGACAGCCTCGCAGTACTTCCGGATCATTGCGGGAATCACGTGCGACGTTTCAAGATCGAAGTTGTCGTGCGGCCCGTACAGGTTCACCGGTATCAGATAGACGCCGTTGAACCCGTACTCCTTGCGGTACGCCTCGAGCATCACACCCAACGACCGCTTGGCCACGCCGTAGGGGGCGTTGGTCTCCTCCGGGAAGCCGGACCACAGGTCATCTTCCTTGAACGGTACCGTCGAGAGCTTCGGGTATGCGCAAACCGAGCCGACCTGGACGAATTTTTCGACGCCGCGCCGCCGCGCCTCTTCGATCAGGTGCAAGCCCATGGCCATGTTGGCGTGGAAGAACCGCCCCGGGTGTTGGGCGTTCAGCCCGATCCCGCCGACGTCGGCTGCCAGGTGAATCACCACATCCGGCCGGGCCGCGTCGAACATCCGCTTGACCGCCGTACCGTCCGTGAGATCAAACTGACGCGACCGTGGCACAAACAGGTCCGCTGCGCCATGCTCGCTCACGCGCTCGCACACGGCGCGTCCGAGGAAGCCCGCTCCGCCGGTTATGCAAACTCTTCTGGCCGAAAGGAAAGAAGTCATGACGGACTAGCCTCGCCGATCCTGCGAGTGAACCACGCGCCCCGCCTTGATCACGGTCCGCACACAGTTGCGACCCGGTTCATAGCACCATCGCAGGTGATTCGGGACGTCGAGCAGGACGAGGTCGGCCTGCATTCCGATCTTGATTCCACCGAGCCGATTCTGTCGATCAAGTGCCGCAGCCGCGTTGGCCGTCGCCGCCACCAACGCCTCGGTCGGTGTCATGCGCATCTGCGTGCAGGCGATGGCCATGACCAGCGGAAGTGACTCGATCATGGCCGAGCCGGGGTTGTAATCCGTCGCCAGCGCAAGCGGCAGGTCCGCCTCGATAAGTTGCCGGGCAGGCGCCTGCGCGACGCCGAGGTAGAAGGAGCAGCCCGGAAGCAGCACGGCGATACTGCCCGCCTTCTTCAACGATTCAATCCCTTCATCGTGGACCGTCTCGAGATGGTCGGCCGAGACCGCCCCAACCTCACCTGCCAGCACCGTGGCACCTATCTGCATGATCTGGTCGGCGTGGAGCCGGGGCCTGAGCCCGAAGCGCCTGGCGGTCGTCAGGACACGGCGCGCCTGCGATACGTCAAACGCGGCCCGGTCGCAGAACACGTCACAGAACTCAGCCAGCCGCTCATCGCGGATGCGCGCGAGCACATCCTCATCCAGAACCGCGTCCAGGTATCCGTCCGCGTTTCCCCTGAACTCATGTGGGATTGTGTGGGCTGCGAGGTAAGTGCCGACGACCTCGACCGGCTGAAGCTCGTTCAGCCGCCGGATGGCACCGAGCATCTTGAGCTCATGCTCGACGGACAGGCCGTATCCACTTTTGATCTCGACGGTGGTCACGCCGTGCTTCAGCATCCGCTCGAGGCGCGGAAGCGCCAGCGCGACAAGCTCATCCGCGGAAGCGCGGCGAACCGCCTCGACCGTTACCTTGATCCCACCGCCCGATTCGGCGATCTCGGCGTAGGACTTTCCCTCAATCCGCTGGACGAACTCACGCTCGCGCGAACCGGCGAACACGGTGTGCGTATGGCAGTCGATCAGGCCGGGTACGACGCAACCGCCGTCCGCATCGAGAATCTCACAGCCGACGGGCGTGCTCAGGTCGGTCTGTGGGCCGAACCACGCGATGCGATCCTGATCGATCAGCACCGCGGCCCGCGCGATGCGCTCGACGCTTCGCATCGACCGCCCGCCCACGGGGCCCGGCGGGACGACAGCCAATTCGGCAATATTCCGGATTGCGAGCATGATTCACTCTTTCCAACCGAGCCGACAGAGGGAAATATATCATGGCAGGACGTGAATGCCAGACGACCTGGCGAGTTCACCTGGAGACTTCCGTGATTCCGCCCGCTTTTGGCGATACTGTGCAGCTTTGTGGATGACCGTGACGCTCGTTGTGTTCGGATGATCCGACCGTGGACAAGGTGACTGAGACAGACTTGCCAACCTCCGAGCCGCCGCAGGCCGAGGACGCACCGCACTGGCCGGCTGTGATGAGCTTCCTGACGACCTGGTGCATGCCGGCGACGTCGGCTGAGCGGACCCAGCATGTGACCCTGCGCAAGGCCTTTGCCGTCCATGTGCTTTGCGGGCTGGCGGTCGTCTTTCTGATCTGCATCTTCGTGGCAATTGCCGAGACGACCGGCTCATTCTGGCAGTGTACTCTCGTCGGTGTATCCAGCATCATGGACGACATCGCCTCAGATTTTGAGCGTCATCCGACGGTTTCCGTTTCTGTGACGGGTGCGTCCGTCATCGGCATTGAGCTCGGGTTCCTGGCGTTGGCACTGCTCATCATGCCGTGGGGAGCGCGGGACGAACCGCTTCGAAAGAGCTTCGCCAACGCGCTGCGGCGCGTATGGCTTCACACGACGCACGTGCTCGTCGTCGTTTTCCTTGTGGGCACCGTCGCAACGTCGTTATCGCGCATGGAGACGGCCTGGGAGACTTCGTACGACGTCCCCCCGCCTGAGATGCCGTCACCACCGCCGGACACCGTTGCGAGAGGTTCCCAGGAGTGGAAGGACTGGGCCGAAGCCGGGCAAGTCTATTCGGGGCAATACTGGGAATGGCTCTGGGAACGACATCGCAAGAAACCCTGGTACATGACCCATCTTGAGTTCATCATCGCGCACAGTTGTGCGTGGTCGGCCTTGTGGCTTGTGTGGGCGTTATTGCGGGCGGTTGGAGCACCGCGCCGGGTCGCGCCGATCGAGCGGCCACCCACATGTGAGGCGTGCGGGTACAACCTGTTGACGATTGCCATGGAGAGCAGGTGCCCCGAGTGCGGTGAACCGGTGCTGTTGTCGCTGGGCCCCGACGCGCGCGTGGGGGTACCTTGGGAGCGTCGGCGCGAGATGGGCGTCGTGGCGGCGTGGTGGCGGTGCTGCGTCGATCCTGTAGTCCGGCCAGGAACGTTCGGAAGGCACATCCGAGTGACATCACATGTCACCGACCACCGGCGGTTCCTTCTGTTGCACCTGCCCGTTATGTTTGCAATCAGCGCTGCCGGCACGCTTGTGTTCGCTTGGATTGTGACAAAGGGATTCGCGGGGTCCATGGAGGCGGAGTTCGTCCCATTCATCATGACCATTCCTGTCTTCTGTGGGGGCGTAACGGTTCTGCTCGGGCTTGCCCTGCCCCTTCTGGCTACGCTCGTGGTCGGTCTTTGGTGGTACTACAGAGAGAACAAGCGGAATCTGTTGGCGGGCGCGATGCAGGTCGCCTGTTACCTGGCCGGTTACTTCACACTCTGGGTCGTCTTCACGTGGTTGGTGTTCGGAGCCGCCGGGTTGATGTCCGAGGCAGGGATCTTCGACGCGATGGAGCGATTCACCGGGATTGATGACGACTTCCTCGCCTGGTTGACTTGGTTTGTTCCGAACGTCGTCTGCCTGGTTTTCTATGTATGGCTCGTCGCGCGCGGGACCGCCGGTCTGCGCTATGCCAACAAGTAGGCGCGGATCGTGCGCGGAGCGGCCAAAAACCGCAGCCAATGCGTTCGGGCGGGAACAGGCTTCGCCTTCGAGTTGTTGTCAGTAGGGCGGCATGGCTTTCTCACCCCTCCAGGCGTTCAAGGTTTTTTAGGGTATCGCGCAGGCGGGCCGCTTCCTCGAATCGTTCCTCCTCGACGGCCGCACGGAGCGCCTTTCTGGCAACGATCACCGAGTTCTCGGGCATCTGCTCGAGGATCTCCTTACCGAGCGACCGCAGGACCTTGACCTCGTCGCCTTCCTCATCCGGGTCCACGGCGGCGGGATCACGGTACTGCTCGAAGTACGTCTTGAGGTTCATGATCCCCCGGTTTGCATGGGCCAGCGCGCTGGCCGGTTGGTTCTCCGCCAGGGCCTGATACACCCTCGCGCGGGCGTCCATCATGAGTACATAGGGGCGATACGGCTCGAGGCAGACTTGGTCCTCTCGCTCGAGCGCATGGTCACGGCAAAGGTCGAATAGCCCGAGATTGTGGCCGGTGTCCTGGTAGACGCCGTCGAATTCCTCGAGGACATACAGTGCCACGAACCGCCGGTAGAACACCGACGCCTCGGTTTGAACGGCCTGGCACTCCTGCGGCGACAGCGCAAAGCCCAGCGGGGTTCCGTTTCGCTGTTCATACTGCGCCAGCCGGGTGCGATGATAGGTCAGAAGGGAATCGTGTCCGTGAGGGCGAAGGCCGTCCGGCCGCCCCTGCGCTTCCATTTGAAGGATTCCGAGCTCGACGCGCATCTGAATCTTGACCGTACCGTCGACGCCCAGGATTTTGCGCACCGATATCTGCTCGGGATCGTACGTCCAGTCCAGAAGCGTGCCTTGCAGATCAATATATGACATCTTTCCACCACCTCCGGCCGGCGGACTTGGGGGCGTCCGTTGCGAGTCGGCCAGGCCACATCGAGTGTACAATTCAGCAACGCCGCCCGTGCGGTCGTGCCGAGCTCGTCGATGCGCTTCGGTTGTGGTCCTTCGATAGAGACCTGTAAGAACGCGGCTCAAGGTGATGACGCGTTGCTTGGTGATGCTAAACGGCCGCCTTACGGAACAGTGAGAAGGGGAAATGTGGCAGGGCGAGGCCCGTTCGGACGAGCCGTGGTGCTTATGGGACCACGACGCGCGGCGGTTCTTCGTCTGGTTGAGTCAGTGCGGGAACGGCCGTTCAGGCGGTGCGCCGGCGTGTGTTCCAACCGTGGGTAGTCTAGGCGATTACATCAAGGAGGCGATCGACGGTGCCGTTGATGCGCTCGGGCGTCTCGTACGTCCCGGCGACGATCTCAGCCCTGATGGCTCGTGTTCGAGCGATCCGAAAGGTCGATCTCTCCGCTGCTCGGGCCAACGCTTCCGCGAACTCGGACATTTCAACGATGTCCGCGGTCGCGCGATAGGCCGCTCGTGTGGGTCCGGGTGCTGTGGTGGCGGGGCCAATGGGGCCCACAGGAAGCGCGTTGCCAACGTTGATGATCATTCGCCACGTCCTCGAGCGAAGTCGCGCGGCGACCTCGACTCTTCAGCTACGGCACGGTCCTTCAACCCCTGACCCGACCGCAGATTGACTGCCACGGGCGCGCAAGCGCGGAACCCACGGTCATCGCCTCGCTCACGCATTCGTCCGTGAATCGCCGGTGAGGAGTCTGGGGTGCCAGTGTTACGGGGGCCCGATCCATCGGCCCTGACAGGCTGGCTACCTGCCGCTTGTGTTATCGACCCATCGATTTCTTGGGCTTGAAGGAAAATGGGGCTTACGCACGAATAACCGTACGCGCGACACAACATCTTGCAACCGTAGTAACCGATGTTCCCTAGATGTGGCATACCCTAGAATCCTCCCGGCCTGCCCCAATCCTCCGGATGCTTCATTGTTCAGCAAGAGTTCGGCGTGGAGAAGCCCCAAGGCCTCTATCTTGCCGGGACATGATTATCAGCACTGGCAAGACGAGCGGCGTGCCGGAACCGGAGCGCCGCAGTGGTGGTCTGTTTGGGCTTGCCGGTTCACGCGGAGCGTGGCCGCCACGCCTTTAACACATTCGATGAGCGGATCGCGGCCGTCCACGACAGTGTCAGTCCATGTATCGCAGCTTCACCTTTGCGCGATGCACGTGCCCCTCACGCACGAATGCCACCTGGACCTCACCCGTGGCGCGATACAGATCGAGAGCGTCCTTCAACTCGTTGGTTGTGTGGACACGTGTTTCGTTGATCTTGACGATGACGTCACCGAGCTGGCGAATCCTCCGCCTTTGCACGATCGTGCCGCGAAGACCGGCTTCGGCAGCCCCGCTGTCGTCGTAAACGTCTTCGATCAGGATGCCATCAAGCCCGAGGTAGCGGGTCAGGCTGTCCTCCACGAGCTTCACACCGAGCGCCGGGCGACGGACATGGCCGTAACGTATCAGGTCCGGTACGATTTCGTTCACGATATCAACCGGTACGGCGAAACCGATTCCGGCGCTGGCGCCGGACAGGGTGGCGATTTGCGTGTTGATCCCGATAAGCCGACCCGCGCTATCGAGCAAGGGCCCACCCGAGTTTCCCGGGTTGATGGCTGCGTCGGTCTGGATCACATCCCGAATCTTGCGGCCCGTGACTGCCTCGATCTCTCGTCCCAACGCGCTGACCACGCCGACGGTGAGCGTCCGGTCAAAACCAAAGGGGTTGCCGATGGCCAAGACGGCCTGGCCCACCTGGAGATCGTGGGAGGTGCCCAGGGTGATCGGTTTGAGCCGGTCGGGCGGCGCGTCGATCTTCAGCACCGCGATGTCCTTATCCGGTTCCGCGCCGACGAGTTTTGCGTCCCATTCGGACTGGTCGGCGAACAGCACCTTGCAGAACCCGCCCTCGATCGCGGGTTCGATCACATGGAAATTCGTCACGATGTGCCCGTCGCGGTCATAGATGAAACCGGATCCCGACCCAGCGGGAATCTTGAACACATTCAGCCCGAAGAAATCCCGGCGCAACTGTGTGGTCGTGACGTATACGACCGACGGTGAGGCTTCGCTGAAGATGCGGATCGTGGCTTGCTCGCCGGGTCCAAGATCGCTGCGCGGGATGATCGGACGCGCCTCAAACTCCGGATTGTGCAGCGGCGAGGATTGCCCCGGACGTAGAATTGACCAGACCAGCAGAAAGACGATCGCCCACACGCCGAGCATCGTGAACCACGACGGTCGAGCGGGTCGGCGTGGAACGGAATCAGAACGTCGCGGGCTCGGCTCGTATGGATCAAGGGTCATTGCACCGTCATCTCCGCTTGGTCTGCCGCCGGTATGCCCGGCTCCCGCCTGCCCGATAACGCACCGTATTGCCGGCGGCTGCTACTCCTTTTTCTCGAGGTGGTCGAGGGCGGCGATCACCTTGTGCATGTAGGTGAGCGAGGGGCCACCCTGCATCACGACGGACACACCGGCGGTTTCGAGAATCTGCTCGCGCGTCGCGCCGGCGTTCAGGCAGCTCTGCACATGCAGGACGATGCAGGCATCGCAGCGCAGGGCGAGACCGATCCCCAGTGCGATCAGTTCCTTCTCCCGCACGGAAAGGGCGCCCTTTTTCATCAACGCCTGAAACATACCGCCGAATCCGCGGAGAATGTCCGGCGTCTCCTCCCGCATCTTCGCGCGATCATGCTTCCATGCTTCGAGAAACGCCCCGATATCGGTCGCCATTCGTGATTCCTCCTCGTTTACAAGGTATTCGGACGGACCTCCGGGTGTTCGGCGCCGGAGGGCTTGGCAATGATACCACTTGAGGCGAACCGGGGAAGGCCGTCCGAGGCGGTCTACCAGTTTCCGCCGAGCGAATGGGCCCGGGCATGATCGAACGCACGGCGCGCGCATACGCCAATAAGACCCGATCTTGCCCCCGATCGTCTTCGGACCGGGACGTCCGTTCGGCGACGCACACCTTTCCGATAAACGCGCACGCTCATCCAGGCGGCGCGATAACCCGCGTCCTTCGATGGCGGTCGACTCAGCGCGTGACTGTTGTTTTACCGTTGCGGCGTTTGTTTCGTAGGTTTGAAGTGGACAATATTCAGGGGCGAAAGGCCTGATGAACCGCACCGCTCTCCCGCCGTGTGGTCCGCTTCGTCAACCGGCTCCTTCAGGAATAGAGCAAGCTCTATTCAACTGTGGCGTCCGGTTGCGGGTTTCGCGCCCGGACAACAACCGCCATGTGACGCTATACTTGCCCTGAATGCGCTCTATAGCGGTTAACGGTCATGTGTATCGCGCGACCCACCTCTTTCCCCCCTTGGCAAGGGGGGATGGTAGGAACATAGCCGCTACAGGTGATCGTTATGCGCTCCAGTATGCGGGCCGCATCGACCTTGCCGCGACGTGTCGTGCGTCCGTGTGTTCACGCAAGCCCGGTGCCGAAGTCAAACCTTACCGACCAGGGTTCACCCTCGACGTGCCAGGTTGTCTCATCCCGGATGACGCGCCGATAGAGTGTGTTGCGCTCGACGGGTCTGCACCCGGCTTCGACGATCAGTCGTCTAAGGTCGTCCACGGTCATCTCCTGATGGGTGGAGCCGCTACGTTTGGTGATGTCGTAGTAGATGACCGTACCGTCGATGTCATCGACGCCCCAGTTGAGCGACATCTGGGCCATCTTGGGCGTTTGCATGATCCAAAACGCCTTGACGTGCGGAATGTTATGGCACATCAGCCGTGACAGCGCCAGCGTGCGCAAGTCCTCGAGCCCGCTCGGGCCGGGCAGGTCCGCCAGTGCACTGCCGTCCGGAATGAATGCCAGAGGTATGACACAGTTGAAATGCGCCGGTCGGCCGGCGAGACTCTCGTCCTGATGCCGGCGAAGCTTGATAAGGTGTTTGAGGCGTTCGGCCCTGGTCTCCACGTGACCGTAGAGCATTGTGGCGTTGGTGAAGATGCCGAGTTCATGCGCGGCGCGATGGACGTCGAACCACTCGGCCTCACCGACCTTATTCTCGAAGGTTTCGTCGTGCACACGCTCGTCAAAGATCTCCGCCCCGCCGCCGGGAAGTGAGCCGAGCCCGGCCTCGCGCAGGCGTGTGAGCACTTCGATAATGGAAAGCCTCGGTCGGGCGATGCGCGAGAAGTGAATGATCTCGATGGCTGTGAACGCCTTGATGTGCATGTGCGGGCAGGCCTGGCGGATTCCGTTGCACAAATCGAGGTAGTAATCGAATGGGAGCCTCGGGTGAAGTCCGCCGACGATGTGGACCTCGGTCGCGCCTTTGGCATAGGCGGACCTTGCCCGCGCGACGACGTCGTCGACGGATAGCTCATACCCGTCCCCGTCGCCCTCTCCACTGCGCTCGCCCTTGCCATAGCGGCGATAGAACGAGCAGAACCTGCAGCGCAGGACGCAGTAATTGGTGTAGTTGATATGGAGATTGACGTTGTAGTACGCATCGCGCCCGTGCAGTCTTTCACGCGACCGGTTGGCCAGTTCGCCGAGTGTGTGAATGTCGGGTGATTCGTACAAGCGCAGACCGTCCTCGAGCGACAGGGGCTCGCCTGCCTCGATGTGATCCCGAATGTCAGTCAGGTTGTCCGTGGTCGTTCCATTCATCGGTGTGCGCCTGACCGATGGTGCTGCGGATTGTCAAACAGGTAGTTTTTCCAGTTCCTTCCGGAGCAAGTCCATCAGGGGTCCAATCGTCTTGCTGGAGAAGTCGAAGGTTGCCCCGGCCGTCTCGAAGAGCTCCGGGAGCGGCCGACTTCCACCAAGGGCGAGCGCCTCTCGATACTTCGTCAGGGCGTCCGCTCGATCGGCCATTGCGTTACGCCACACCTGCAAGGCGCCGAGCTTGGCGATGCCGTATTCGATGTAATAAAACGGCACCTCGAACAGGTGCAGTTGCCGCTGCCAGGAGCAGGCGAGTGCTTCCTCGTATCCGCCGTAGTCGGCGATCCCGCCGAATCGGTCGCGCAGCTTCAACCACTCCTCGCGCCGCTGCCCACGTGTGTGGTCCGGGTTTGTGTAGAGGAAATGTTGAAATGCGTCGATCGTCGCGATCCAGGGGAACAGTGCGATGATGCCTTCGAGTTGTGAGCGCTTTGCCCGGGCGAGGTCATCGCCGCTGTAGAACTCGCCGATTTCATCCAGCGCGAGCATCTCCATGCCGAAAGACGCCACCTCGGCGAACTCGATCGGGCTGCTGCGATAAGCAACAAGGGGGTCGTGCCTGGCTGCGTAGCAGTGGAAGGCGTGGCCGCCCTCGTGGATCAGTGTGCGCACGTCCCGCTGAACACCGACGGCGTTCATGAAGATGAACGGACGGCGCGAGGATTCGTACGTCGCCTGATACCCGCCGGGCGCCTTGCCCTTGCGGCTCTCGAGGTCAAGATAGCCGTTTCGCACCATGTCCTGAAACTGCTCACCGAGCGCGGGGTCGACGCGATTGAAAACGCGCGAGACCTTTGTGCACAGCTCGTCGGCTGAGGTGAACGGGCTAAGCGGCGGCCTGCCTTTGACGTCAACAGCCAGATCCCACGGCCGAAGGGGAACAACGTCAAGCGCCGAGGTCCGCTGCCGCTGCAGGTCGCGGGCGACGGGAACGGCTGTTTGCTCGACGGCTTCGTGAAAGGACAGACAGTCCTCCGCCGTGTAGTCGAACCGCTGCTTGGACTTGAAAGCGTACTCGCGATAGTCCTCGCAGCCGGCGTTTCGTGCGATCCGGTGACGCAGCTTGATCATTTCGTCGAAGATGTCCTCGATCGCGCCGGCGTCTTCGAGTCGACGCTTGGCCTCCGCTTCCCAGGCCGACTGCCGAATGGATCGATCCGTGCGCTCGGCATACAGCGCAAGCTGCTGCAGTGTCTGTTCCTTGCCGTCGAACCGAACCGTCTGAGCGCCGCCGATCTCCTGATACTTCTGTTCGAGCTTCGTTTCCTCGGTCTCAAGAGGGACGTTCTCCTTCCGGAAGAGCTCGACGCGCGCCCGGATGCTTCGATCCAGCACGAAGTATCGCGCGGTGGGAAGGTCATTCGCTATCGGCGTCCGGCAGTACTTGACGTTGAGCTCGTGGCAGCGGGGTTTTACCTTCGGCTCGATGTTCTCGACGTAGTCGAGGAATGCGGCCTTGCGGTCGGCATCATCCGTCTGACACGTCATCTTGACGTGACGATCGGTGCCCACCTCGTCGATGCAGGCGACAAGCTCGCTGTAATCGTCAAGCCAGCCCACCAGAGCGTCGACCGTGCCGAGCGTGCGGTCGCGTAGCGCGTCAAAGTACGATTCGATCTTGCCCCACGAATCCAGTGTCGCGGTCTTTGGGACGAATCGGCGTGGGAATGGTGGGCTCGACATCGGTTTTGCGAAAGGGAGAAACCACGCGGGGTACCGTGACGCACCCCACGCGGGATGAATGCAAAAGGTCCGGGATCAGAGCGCCATGGCCCGGCAACGCTGATCCGTCCGTTCAACAGGCAGAGGCACTTTGCCTGTCACGCTACTTGGTCGCGGCCGAGACGATCACGCCGCGCGGGACAAGATAGATCTCGACACGACGGTTCTGACTATTGCCCTCTCGGGTACCGTTGTCGGCGACCGGACGATACTCGCCACAACCCATCACGGCGACACGTTCGGGCGCATACGCGTTCTTCAGCAGTACGCTGCCAACGGCGATGGCACGATGCGTTGATAAGTGCCAGTTCGTCGGGTGTTTCTCCTTCGTCTTGGGCTTGGAGATCGGCTTGTTGTCGGTATGTCCGACCACGATCACCTCGAAGTCCGTCGCCGCCGGCGAGTTGATGACCTCCGAGAACCCGCGCAGCGATTCCATGGATGACTCACGTACCACATCGCTACCCAGGGCGAACAACAGGTCGGACTTCCATTTCATCGTTCCGCGCATCGGATCATACGTCACCGCGGTCGGATGTTGGTCCGCGAACTGCTTCAGGGCGTTGTCCAACTGCTCCGGCAGTTTGGGAGCTGCAATCGAGATATCGCCGAGTGGGCGATTGGCCATCTCGTCAAGACGGGCCCTTGCCTCCTTGCGAAACTCCTCGAGCAGCTCATTCTCATCGAGCACGTTGGCAAGAAGCTCGTTCTTGATTGCCAACTCGTGTTCGAGCGAGTCGGCTCGAACGCGGAGTGTGTCGTCGTTCGACCGCGTGTCGAACAGCTCCTGCTGAAGCGCCTGTTTCTCCGCCTGAAGGTTGCGATTCAACGCCGCCAACCGACGGTGTTTGTCCAGCGAGACGCACCCGCTAAGAGATAGGATCATCCAACCACCCACACACAGACCTACAATCCATTTGCCACAGCGCATCATCTGCCTCCTATGCCATGCATCCTTCCGCCGCTACCCTCGGGTTGCCGCACGGTGCCACGACCCACGTACCATCCGGCCCGCTTGGACTTCCAGTCAAGCGCAACTACCTCCCGCCAACGAAACGTCAAACCGAACCGGGTCGAACTTGATGGGTGACCCGTTACGTGGCCGACCGCGCCAACGCTGCCGGTCAACCGACGGGACCGGTTTTGCCGTGCCTTAGCTCGAGCGCTTGGCCAGGAAGAAGGCCGCCGCGCCCGCGATCACCCCGACGACCAGCGTGCCGGCGGCGTACATTATCATGTTGTCGTATACCGCTTGAACGATACCGGGGGACACACCGCGAACCAGCGCTGCGCCCGCCAGTCCGGCGATCCACATGGCCAGGATGGCCACCGCCATCAGGGCAGTCAGGCCGGCTGACCATGCGTCCGGCGCGAACTCCAGAACCTCGACGACCGCACCCTCGGCAACTCCGGCGGTCACGGGCTCTTCGCCCTCTTCCGCAAAGGCTTCTTCCTCGCCCTCGCCGGCCTCGGGCAACATATCGAGTCCGGCCTTTGTGTCGTCACTCGCCTCATCCGCCGCCGCGCCTTCCTTGCCCGCCGCCGGCTCGTCCGTGTAAATCTCATCGAGAAGCTCAGCGCCGAGTGAGGTGTCGTCGCTCTCACGCGTCAGATCGAGAATGCCCGAGCCGCTTCCCGAGCCATCCAGGCCAAGGCCGGCCACGTCCGTCACAGCCGTCTGCGCCAGCGGGTCCACCGCGTCGTCGAGCTCCTCATCATCGAACACGTTAACGCCGACGGAGGGGACGACACTTCCCTCCTTCTTCTTCTTCTCGGCCACCGCCGTTCCCATCGACGTGTCGTCTGCCGAATCGACCTCTTCCAGGCTCAGCACGTCACTACCGCCCGTTGGAGCGGGCTCGACGCTGGAGTCCTCGACCGGTTCCAGGATGATCTCGCTGCTGGCGGATGGGTCCTCCTCGCTCTTGGACCCGATACCCATCGCGGCGACCAATTCCTCGACATCGTCGACCTTGTAGTTGAACTTACCGGCGTCGCGGAACTCGCGGAGCGAACCCTCGCGCACGAGCTTCTTGAGATCATTCGTGCTCTTGCCGAGTCGCTTAGCCGCCTCCTCCGCGGTGTAGAACATTTTCGCCATAACGATAAACTCAGTATACGGAACCGCCCGTTAGTACCCCTACGGCATCTCGGCTTCGGTCGAGCGCAGTCGGTACTCTCGCTGGTCCTCGACCATTCGCTCAACGACCTCGGGCGGCAGGTCGCAGATGTTGTGGTTCTCCAGGTACCGATCATACCGCCATGTGCGGGCGGCGGCCAGCCGCAAACAGCCCTTTTGCGGCAGATACTCGTACATCCAGATCGTCATCGCATCCACATCGACCACGTACACGCCATACGTGGACTTCGTGAGCTGGCCCGAGAATGCGAACACCCCACGTGCCCCGCCGCTGACAACCGCCTGGCCGAAGGCAGAGTTCACCATCGTCGGTGGCCCCGGCCGCAGTACCAACGATGTGGCGATCACTGCCAGCGCGGCTGCAATCACCCAGAAAACCGGGTGCGGCGTGGATCGGACCGGTGCTCCAGACCCGGGCAGGCCCGATGTCTCGCCCGGTGAGCCTGCATTCGAGCCCACAGGACCGTTCCCGGCACACTCTCCCTCGGCACTACATGAGCCCGGTGGCGAATTCACGTGTTCAGTGGTATTAACGCCTGGTTCTCCTTCAGGCAGTCGCAACGGAACCCGGCCGCCCCCTCACCGAGTCGGACCAGCCCGCAATCTCCATTATACTCGTGCCGGAGCATTCGACAATTCAGAGGAATGTCTCGAAGCCGCTGCAGCCGGCCGGTGCGGGTCCGACAACAGGCCCGCCGTTGCCTACGTCGCCCAGCCGCCGCCGGCGGCGGGGCGGCGGGGTTGATCGTCCTCTCGCCCCCAGAGTGTCACCCTATGGCCCACGATCTCTGCGATTTGACGAATCTGCTGCATCATTTTGGCAAACGCGTCGGGAAGGACCGCCTGCGGACCGTCGCACAGGGCCCGGTCGGGGCAGCTATGCACCTCGACGATGGCCCCGGCCGCCCCGGCTGCGATCCCCGCAATCGCGAGTGCGGGTACGAGGTCCCGTTTCCCGGCTGCGTGTGACGGGTCGATAAACACCGGCAGGTGCGAGCGTTCCTGGAGCACCGGGACCGCCGAGATGTCAAGCGTGAAGCGGACCTCGTCGGCGAATGTGCGGATGCCCCGCTCGCACAGTATGACGCGATGGTTACCCTGGCTCAGCACGTACTCGGCTGACATCAGCAGCTCCGAGATGGACGCCGCCAGCCCGCGCTTGATGAAGACCGGCTTGTCCGTTTTGCCGACCTCGAGCAGGAGGTTGAAGTTCTGCATGTTGCGGGCACCGATCTGGAAGATGTCGGCGTATTCGTACACCGTCTCGACGTCTCGCGGGTCGGTGACCTCCGTGATGGTCGGCATATCGAGTTCGTCGCCGGCGGCCTTGAGTAGCTCGAGGCCTTCCTTCCCCAGGCCGGCGAAGGAGTAGGGTGAGGAACGTGGTTTGAACGCCCCGCCCCGGAGGATCGACGCTCCCGCCTCCTTGACGGCCTTGCCGACGGTGAAGAGAACTTCGCGGCTCTCGATCGCACACGGGCCCGCGATAATATTGACGTGAGGGCCGCCGACGCGGATACCGCTGATGTCGAGGATCGTATCGGCTTCGTGGAACTCCCGCGACGCGAGCTTGTACGGCTGGGTGATTACCACCACCTCGTCGACGCCGGGGAGCTGCTCGAGCTGCTCACGGGTTTGTGGCGTCTTCTCGCCGATGGCTCCGACGATCGTGCGGAACTCGCCCTTCGATAGGTGTGGGACAAGCCCCAGCTCGCCCACCCGATCCACGACACGCCGCACGTCGCTCGGGGCGGCCGTCGCCTTCATGACCACAATCATGTCCATGGGAGTATGCTACCCTTGGAGGGTGGTCCGGAACAAGCCCAAACCGGTTTCACCTGGGGGTGCAGGCCCGTAACACCTCCGGCGGCGGCGTTACGCTTGCCCCCGACTGTAGGGCGGGCCTTCAGCCTGCCCGCTCACAGCCGGACGGTGTCGGCGGTCACTGTTCCGGTTTGAAAATGGCGCCTTGCCGTGTACGCCCGTCGATCAGCACATCAAGCGGCTCAGTTAACCGAATGTGGCGAACGAACTTCGTCTCTTTCACCGCGCTTCGCGACGCGAGCCAGTTCCAGTCAATGAGGCCCTGGTCGATGGACGGATCAACGGTGAAATACGCGACGCCGAGCGAGGTCAGATTCTGGAAGAAGTGTGTCCCCTGTGAAGGCGTGACCAGAAAATCGTTCAGTGTTGTCTCGACGATCACACGGGCTGTGGAGATCTGATCCCACGTCACGGGGATTCCCAGCCATCGGTCGGCTGATCCCCATCGACCGGGCCCGATCAGGATGCAGCTGCGCTCGGCGCGCAGCAGCTCATCATTGAAGTTGGACAACTCGGCTGCGATCTGACGGGTCTGTCCGGCGTCAAACGTGTCGGGTTTCACGTAGAGGATGTCGTGAATCTCGCACATGCGCCCGTTCCCCAAGGCCTGTGCGCTCTGGCAGATCGTCTTCGAGGGATCCAGGTCTTTCAAAGAGGTAGCTTCGCTCTCTTCCTGGAATATGATCGGGCGGATCTGCAGGAATGCGAACTCCATCGGTCTGGGACTCATGTCGACGGCGAACTCGATCTCGATCGGGCAGGCCATCCCTTCGACCCCGATGTCCAACAGCAAACGAAGGATGTCAGCCAGTGGGAACAGGTTGGACTTCAGCACGTGGGCAAATGTGACAAGCCGGGTCCCCTCGCGGTGAATCCCATCGTAGACAGCGTCGTTCTGTGGTGAGTAGACCGAGCCGATGGGCGCGAGCGTCCCGTCGGCTTCGGCATCCGTGAGCCCGAGCTTGAGCAAGTTGGCGTCGGCGTCGATCGTCGGATACACGTCGGGCCGACTGCAATCCAGCGCGAAGAACGCGCGCTGCGAGGTGGCCAGCCAGTCCTGCGTCGTCGGGAACTGAGGCAGCACCTGTGGCAGAGCAGGTGAGAACAGAAGTGCCTCCCCGCCTTCCATGACCATCTTGCCCAACCCCAGTGCGACCGAAGCCACGCCCTCTTCGGGCTTCATTTGCCCGGCCGGGTAGAAGTTGTAGGAGCGCGCCACCCCGGAGAACGTGGGATAGAACTTTCCCGCGTGCTCGCCGCCGACAAGCTGCTGCAGGATGACAGCCATCTTCTCCTCCTCCGCGTGACGCCCGGTGGCTTCAAGATATCGCCGGGCACGCTGGAAGAAGGTCGATGCGTACACGAGCTTGATCGCATCGCAAAGCTGATCGAGCCGGACGCGGGGGTCGGGATGGTTGTTGGGGAGCATGTGCGTCGCATAGACGCCGGCAAAAGGCCTGTCGTGTGAGTCCTCCAACAGGCTGCTCGATCGAACAGCCAGCGAGTATTGCACCTTGCGCAGAAACGCCCTTACGTCGCTGTAGATGTCGCGAGGAAGCCTCGCTTCCAAGAAGGCCTCCGCGATTTCCTCGTCTTTGGGTTCCCGTGCGACAAGAGCGAGCAGGTCGTTCTCATCGAGGAATGCGTCGAACACATCCGTGCCGATGGCTACACTGGCGGGCACGGCGATGTGAACGCCGTCGAAACGATGGCGAAGCTGGTGACGGCGGATCAGGGCATTGATAAAGGCAAGACCGCGGGCCTTGCCGCCGATCGAACCGGCGCCGATGCGAGTGAACGCCGCCGGAACGTTGAGACGCGTGGGTGAGAAATCGGCGATGACTCCGCTTTGAGCCCGCTCGCGAAACTCCACAAGCGCTCCCACCAGATAGGCTCGGAGCTCCGCCACGCTGCTGAATTCGGTGACCTTCCGCGGACGGATTCTCGCAGCCAGGTCGAACTCCGTTCGTGCCATCAGCCAGTTGCTGTAGTGGTTGCTCTGGGCGTGAAAGACAAGCGATTCGTCCGGAACCCTGGCGAGGGCCTCCTCGAAGGAGTGCAGATCACGGGCCCGTTCCACTTCCCGCCCGTCCGGCATGGTAAACACGAAGTCACCAAATCCCAGATTGCTCAGAAGGAACTTGCGCAGGTTCAAGAGCAGATTGCGGGACTGCTTGTTCAGGAACGATGCTCGAAGGCCACGCGCCACCTGGGCGTAGGAAGTGTCGGATGACTGCAACAGAACCGGCAAGTGCGGCAAGTCCTCACGGATGAGCCGGAGGAAATGCAAGCCGGCCTCGTCATCGAGATGTCCCTCCTTGGGAAATCGTATATCCGAGATGACGCCAAGCAGGTTATCGCGGAACCTCGAGTAGAGCTCGCACGCCTCCTCGAACGTCTCCGCCAGAAGAATCTTCGGACGGGCGCGCAGTCGCAACAACTGATGCATCCGGTTGATGCCTTCGGCGATCAGCGATCGCGTAAGCTTGACCACTTCGGCGTAGATCAGCGGCAGATAGGCTGAGTAGAACCGAACTGAGTTCTCCACAAGAATGATGACACGAACATCGCCGACGCGCGTGTCGTGCTCGGCGTTGATGCTATCCTCCACGAACTTGATGATCGCCAGGAGGATCTTCGCATCACCACTCCACACGAACGTCCGGTCAATCGCCTCGCAACCGCCAAGCTCCGGGTGGCGCATCAGCTCACGGAGCTCGCCGGCCAGCACCACGACGGGCAAGTCGGGGCGAATCTCCTTGACGGCGCGGGCGAAGTCGGGAACGTTCCACTTCCCCAGCTTGGTCATCGTAATGACAAGATCGACCGCTTGCGCGTTGATGAACTCGAGTGCCTCGGCACCGGTAGACACATGCGATACGCGCGGCGCGTGAGAGAGGTTCAGGTCAAGATACTCGCTGGTGATCAGCTCGTTGAGCAACCCCTCCTCTTCAAGGATGAACGATTCGTACAGGCTCGAAACCAGCACCACGTGCTGAACGCGGTGCGGCATCAGGTTGTGGAACCCGCAGAAGTGCAGGTCCGGATCGTGCTGCGATGACATGGCGCCGACCTCTGTCATGCGTCGCTCCGTCGGCTTCACGTTCGCAAGCCCGGCACTGCCCCTGATGCAGCGCTGCGCGGGCGACGGAAGGCTTACAAACTCGGCCCGAGGGATTAAATCGTACAACGACACGGGTGTCAAACAGGGCGCGTGCGTAACCGGCGCGAGCCAGGCCCAATGGGAAGGGCGAGGCGGAAGGTCCGCCTTGCCCCGGGCCCATTCGTCTTCACGCTCAAAACGCACGCCGGAATCAGACGATACCCTGATCCATCATGGCATCGGCCACTTTGAGGAATCCGGCAATGTTAGCACCGTTGACGTAGTTGCCCGGTGTGCCATACGCCTCGGCCGTCTCGACGCACGCCTTGTGGATGGACTTCATGATCCCGCGCAGCTTCTCGTCCACCTCTTCGCGCGTCCAGCCTATCCGCATCGAGTTCTGCGACATCTCGAGACCCGAGACAGCCACGCCACCGGCGTTGGCGGCCTTGCCCGGACCGTACAGAATCTTGCTCTCGAGAAATACGTTCACAGCGTCCGGCGTGCTCGGCATGTTCGCGCCCTCGGAAACGCAGTAGCAGCCGTTCTTGACCAGGTTGTTCGCGTCCTCGACGTTGATCTCGTTCTGCGTGGCGCCGGGCAGCGCGACGTCACACTTGATCTGCCACAGCGGGTTGCACTTCGCGCCGGGCTCGGTTGCCTGATAGGTCGCCTTCGGATACTTGTCCGCGTACTCCTTGATGCGGCCGCGTTTGACGTTCTTGAGCTCCATTACGAAGGCGAGTTTGCTACGGTCAATCCCTCCCTCGTCGATAATGAACCCGCTCGAATCGGAGAACGTCATCGGGACGCCACCCAGCTCGAGTACCTTCTCCGTCGCGTACTGGGCTACGTTGCCCGAGCCGGAGACCACGCAACGCTTGCCCTTGAGCGACTCGCCGCGCGTCTTGAGCATCTCCTCGGCGAAGTACACCTGGCCGTAGCCGGTTGCCTCGGGGCGAATCAGACTGCCGCCCCAGTTCAGCCCCTTGCCCGTCAATACGCCCTCGAACTTGTGCGTGAGTTTCTTGTACTGGCCGAACAGATAGCCGATCTCACGACCTCCGACGCCGATATCACCGGCAGGAACATCCGTGTCGGCACCGATGTGACGGTACAACTCGTTCATGAAGCTCTGGCAGAACCGCATGACCTCCATGTCGCTCTTGCCCTTCGGGTCGAAGTCGGCACCGCCCTTGCCGCCGCCGATCGGAAGTGTCGTCAGCGCGTTCTTGAATATTTGCTCGAAACCCAGGAACTTGATGATGCCCAGGTTGACCGATGGGTGGAACCGCAAACCGCCCTTGTACGGGCCGATCGCGCCGTTGAACTCGACCCGCATGCCTCGGTTGACCTGAACCTCGCCCGCATCATCCACCCACGGGACGCGGAACATGATCACCCGCTCAGGCTCCACGATCCGCTCCAGAATCTTCGCCTTGCGATACTCGGGGTGCTTGTCGAGCACGGGCATCAACGACTCGACCACCTCGTGAACCGCTTGATGAAACTCCTTCTGCTCGGGGTTCTTCGCGACGACCCCCGCCATAAAGGTGTCCACAACACTAGCCATTGGTGTTTCTCCTTTTCTGACTTCCTCGTTACCTGCCTGGGCGTCAACCCCAGCATTGGGCCTTTCATGCAGGCCGAAAACCGTAAGTCACGGGACCTGACCCTGACGACAAATCGACCAGTCAAGCGAATGCTGAACCGGTCCAATCCATGCGATCCCTCCCTGGACCGGCGCGGGAGTGCTCTTCCGTGGTGCCGGGATTATAAGGCCGCCTCCGTCGGGTGCAATGCCCACAGGAGTAGCCCGGCGCGGCTCCCGCGGAGCGCCGGAGCCCGTTCCCGACGCCCTGTTCCACGGTGCCCCGATTCGTTACTCATAAGGGGGCACGCTGCATGGCGTCACGCCGCCCGGGCGGCCCGCGCGCCAATAGCAAACCGCGCCATCCGGACAAACCGCCGCCCCAGAGGTCAGCCGACAATCGGCGTTTGGAGCAAAGTCTGTTTTTGTGTAGCGACCGACCCCCCTCTTTCCCCCCTTGTTAAGGGTGGATGAAAGGGGGGTTCCGCTGCACGATTCCTGAAAACGCTCTAAAAAGACGGAACAGGTGTGTCAACCCGATCCTGAGTCCGGGGATCGCGGTCGTTGGTTGGCCTCGATGTCGTGCTTTCGTTCCGCTCATTCCGCCCCGGTAGGCGGAGGTGTGCCCACGTCATCGTAATCGACGAGATGCGACCTGTCCTCCGGCCCCTTCTTACCGAACTCGAAGGGGCGAAGGGCAAGCAGGAAGGGGCGGTCCTGCGAAACGCTGACGAGCAGGGCCGCGGCGATGAAGTTCGTCAACATGCTACTGCCACCGTACGACACAAACGGCAATGTCATACCGGTGATCGGCATCAGCCCGACAGCCATCCCGATGTTGATGAGCACCTGCGTCACGAGCAGCGCAAGCACCCCCACAGCCAGCAGTCGCGCGAACGGCTCATCCGTCGAGGACGCGATCATCACACCCGATATCGTGATGACGGCATAGCACCCGAGCACAACCATGCACCCGAGCAGACCCCATTGGTGTGCGATGACGGCAAAGACGAAATCATTGTGCCGGTCGGGAAGCAGACCGCTGTTGACGTACACACCGTCTCCCCAACCGTGGCCGATCACGCCGCCGCTACCGATTGCGTTCTTGGAATGAACCAGTTGATAGCCGGCCCCGGCTGCCCACTCGATCGCCTGCCGCTTGCCCGCCAGGTGCTTGCAGAACCCTTGCTGATCGATCACGGACCGGCGAACGGCGTCCGATTGAAGCAGGACCGCC
This sequence comes from uncultured Phycisphaerales bacterium, assembly GCA_965371725.1. GTDB lineage: Bacteria > Planctomycetota > Phycisphaerae > UBA1845 > UBA1845 > CBDUZO01. The sequence continues at coordinate 7,727 of CBDUZO010000043.1, read as the reverse complement.
GTCACGCGAAGTCGCTGATAGCCCTGGATCTGAAACCACGCCAGAGGTGAGACAGCCAACCCCAAGGCTGCGATGATCGCGAGGTGTTTCACCTTCGCGCCGGCCATGTACAGCATGGTGAACAGTACAGGGATCAGCAGCAGACACGTTCCCAGATCGGGCTCGAGCAGAATCAGTGCAAAGGGGATTATCGAGATGACAAGCGGCACCATCAGACCCGAGAAACGCCGGTAGCTCCTGCGATAACGCAAGTACCATGCCAGCGCGATCACATAGGCGACCTTCATGAGCTCGGACGGTTGCAGCGGGAAGCCCGGGAGGTGGATCCACCGGTAGGCCCCGTTGCGCGGTTCGGTCAGACCGCCGAGGCTTGTACCCAGCAACTTGGCGATGAGCAGCGGTACGAGCAGAGCCAGCGCGACGAAGAAGATGGCGTAGGCGTGCTCGGCGATTCGACGGTAGCCGATCCTGAGCACGACGATCGCGGCGATCAGACTCACGCCGACCCTGACGAGCTGCTTGGCGGCGTTCCTCGGCCCGTCGTGCCCGGCTGCATAGTGCGTGTCGGTCACGTAGATGCAGCCCACGCCGATCACGACCAGAATCATGATCGAAGCGAGAAGCGCCCAACCGGGGCGGGTGAGATCAAGGGTGGTTCGTTTCACGGCGTAACGGCCCCGAAGAGACAGCGTTTGGATCCAGATCGGGGCCGAGGACCTCGAGCAGCTCAGCCGCCACGCGCTTGGCGAGCGGTCCCGACGTTCGACCGCCGCTCCCGCCAAACTCGACCAGCACGGCGAACGCCACGCGCGGCGTGGCGGACCAATCCGGTGAACCGTCCGGGTGAAGCGCCTGCAGGAAGCCTCCGAACCACGCGTGCGAATAGTCGTCATCGGGCGGCGGCTCCGCCGGCCAGCGGCTGGCCACCTCGATCCCGGACGGGTCGAAGGTCGCGCGTGGATGCTCCGCCTCAAAGCGCTTGATCGCCGGGTTCGCCGCGCCGGCTGGGACCCGTGCGATCAGAGACTCGCCTTGCTCGTCCACATAAGGGACCCAATACGACGTTGGCCAGGGATGCACCGTGGCGCTGCCTGTCTTGCCGCAAAGCGCGTAACGGTCATTCTCGAAATACGCCTGCTTATGCGCGGTGCCGTTCGGATCGTTGACCACGCCGTACATGCCCTTGCGAATCGCCAGGCGGTGCTCGGGCTCGAAGGGTAACGTCCATTTCGGCGTTGCGCGGTCCTTCCAGATCAGTGTGACGGGGCGGTACTCTCCGCCGGCGTAGACAGCCATCAGATTCACCACCTGGATCGGCGTCATGCTGAGCTCGCCCTGCCCGATAGCAAAGAGCCTGGCGGACCCCGGCGTGACGGTCACACCTCTGTTGAGCATCAGCCAACCGGGCGTTGGATTGATCCCGACAGCTTCCTCTCGCAGGCCGGTTCCCGACGGTTTGCCGACGCCGACCATGTCAAACACGCTGCACAACCGATCAACACCCAGCTTTTCGCCGAGGCGATACATAAAGACGTTGCAGCTTCCGACAAGCGCCTCGACGACGTTCACGCTCCCATGCGCCTTGCGCATATTGGTCCCGTGGATTTGCCAACATCGCCACCGGTCGCGCACATCCGGGAAGAGATAACCCGTGCACGTCTCGCGCGTATCCAGCGTGATCCGACCGGTCATCAGCCCGGCCAGGCAGACCAGGGGCTTGATGGTCGAGCCGGGCGCATAACGACTCGACAAGGCCCGGAAACGCAACGGCAAACGTTCGGTGTCATCTCGGAGCGTGGAATAGAGCTCGTCGAACCGGGCCGGGTCATACGACGGGTAGGACACCAGGGCCAGGATCTCGCGGCTGGGTACATCGAGCACCACGATCGCACCGCCGGATGATTGGGGAATCTGTTGGACCGTTCGGCCGAGCAGTCGATAAAGGCGGCGCTGCAACTCGGCATGAAGCATTATTGTGACGTCACGACCGTTCAGGGGATTCACGCACTCTTCGTCGATCGCGTTCCCGTCTCTATCGAGTGTGATCTGCCCACGACGCCCGCGGAGCTGCTGTTCGGCGGCAAGCTCGACACCGGAAACACCCTTGCGCTCATCCGCGCGGTACTTGGCAAACGGGTCGTCTGCGTTGGGATCACCGGCAACGGCCTCTGCGTCGACCCGGCCCATGCGGCCAAGGACGTGTGCGACCGGCTCCGTGTCGGGTGCGAAGCTGCGGACGGTCGCGGGCTCGACATGAACCCAGGGATAGAGCGCGAACACCTCGCGCGCGGCGATCTGCCTCCGTGCGTCGAGTCCGCCTATGATTGCATGGGCAACAGTCTCCTCGGCCACCGGTGAGTCGAAACCACGCCGACGCGACACCGCCCGCCGGACCCGTGCGATCCGCTCATGGACCGATCGGGCGCGTGCGCGCAGATCGTCGGCCGACACGGTCCCTGCGTCCGATGCGAACGGGATCATCTCCTCCCACATGCGTGACAGGTCATCCCGGAACGCCTGCTCGATCTGTTCATCGGTGCGCGCATGACTCGCCCAGCCGCCGCGCCTCCACCGTTTGAGCCTGCGCTTCCCAGGTTTCATGGACTGCTCGACATGCGCGGCGATGACACCGTAATCGACCGTTATATCCCAGCAGGGCTCGTCGCAGACAAGCATCTCGCCCGTCCGATCGAGGATGCTCCCTCGGACGAACGGTAGAGGTTTGGGCCGCAGGACGAGCGCCAGCTCGGTACGTCGGCGGTAGTCTTCGGCGTGAACGACCTGCAACTCGAACAGGCGGACAACAAGGATGAGTGCGCTGACACCTAACACATAGAGAAGCGACTTGAGACGTCTGTCAAACACTGTTGGCAACCGCCCGGCTTAGCCCCGCATGCGTGTAGCGCGGACGGGGGACGCCCCACAATCGTGACATCGGTGAGAGGAGCCTGTGAATCAGCAGCGCCCAGGCGGCTGTGTAGATCGACACGGCCACGACCTGAAGCAGCAAGTCCAAGACGACTGACTCGGCCGGATCGTACAGCACGCGGCGATAGAAGAACCAGCAAACCCGAATACACAGGCATGTGATCAGTGTGACGATGAACTGCGTCTCGGGGCGGTAGCAGAAAAGGTAATCGCGGATTGACGTGATGAACATGGCCGCCACCGTGTAGGTCAGCGCCATGAGCCCGATCCGTTCGATGGTCATCAAGTCCGCACCGAAGCCGATGATCCATGCGCCGATGGCCGCATCGGTGGCCCGGGCATAGAGTGCGAAGAAGACCACGACAACCAGGATCCAGTCCGGTCGAACGCCGAACAGTTCCGCATAGGGCGCCAGCGCCGATTGAAGGGCGAGGGCAACAGCCGCACAAAGTAGAAACGCCAGCCAGCGCATCGCGTATCGTTACCTCCCCGCGTTCGGTGATGGAAAGGGTAGCGCCACCTCGCGGTTTGCGCCAAGGATCTCGAGGATTGCCCGGGCGGCTGACACTTGAACGCGTGGGTCGGGTTCGCCGTCAAGCATGTTTTTCAATGCGGGCAGGGCGTCGACCTTCTTGATCGTTCCCAGGGCGGCTGCCGCAAGCTGCTTCACCCGTAAGACCCGCGCTTCCGGCGGATCGTCCGGATCACCGGTTCTCGCCCGGTTGACGTGCAGGGCGGCAAGTGCCACGTTAAAACCATCGTCCGAGCCGAGCCGGCCGAGCCCGCGTGCCGCGGCGAGCTTCGTCTCCAGGTGTGCGGCGCTACCAAGTTTGTAGAGAAACATGTCTTGGCAAAGCGGATTGCGCGTCGCTGCCAACGCGTTCAGCGCGAAGACCTCCTCAGACCCGACGCCCGCGTTGGCCATGAACGAAAGCTCCTGTCTTGCCTCCTCGTTTCCCAACCGGGCCATGGCCTCGAGCGCATGATGCCGAACACCGGGGTCCGTATCCTTCATCGCCTTTGCGAGCACTTTCACGGCCCCCGCCTCGCCAAGAAGACCGAGCAGCAGGGCGGCGTTACGGCGCACCGTTGGCTCCTTGTCGTCGAGCAGATAACCCGCTATCCGGCCCGTTCGTGTCATGTCACCCAGTCGATGCAGGGCGAACAGGGCCGCCACACGCACGCTATGGTCCCCATCTTCCAGGCAAGCACGAACCGCCGGCTCGGCTACCGTGTCACGCAGACGCCCGATCGCCGCGCAAGCGGCAAACCGAACAGCAGGATGATCGTCGTGCAACGCCAGGCGAATCCACGGTTTGGCCTCGTCGCGCGTGCTGGACTCGAGTGCCTCCACGGCGGCGCAACGGACAGCCGGGTTGTGCTCATACCGCACGGCTGCCTTGAGACACTCGAACGCACGCCGTTCAAGACGATGCCGATCGACGGACCCGGTCTTCGCGGGTGCGGTAGCGCAGCCGCCCAACCCGACCAATGCCACGAGTGCCACAACCGTGTCGGTGCGTCTCATGCCTCCGCATCCTTCCCGGAACCCTCATCGCGGGCCCGCGCCCGAACGATCCAGTAATCAACAAAGAAGATCAAACCCAAGATCGCGCAACCCCAGGCGAACCAGTCGCCGTAGCGGGAGTAGAGCGTAACCCGGGAATCGACGCCGACGGTTGCCACCGAGTACCCGCAGATTCCCGGCCAGCGCTGCGCCGGATCACGCGTGACCCGGTCGTGAATGCGACCGTTCGGTTGGATCAACGCGCTGATGCCCGTGTTGACAGACCTCGCCACGCCGACACGGTTCTCCACGGCGCGAAATACGCAGATCGCCAGGTGTTGCGGCTGTTGGATCCCCCGACCGAACCAGCCGTCATTGCTGATGTTCAAGAGGAAGTCCACCTGCTTCTCGCCGGACCCGCCGTTTGTGAACCTGCGGCTGACGTACGGCATCACGTCCTCGTAGCAGATGGGAATACCGAACCGATAGGTCCGGCCGGACTGTGACGCCGCCTCCATCTCGAACCGCCGGAACTCCGCGCCGCGGAAAAAGGAGTATTCGTACTCGCCGTCCGGTCCGCTGAAAGGCATGAGCGCGTTCAGCCACAGGTAAAGTGAGTGAAATCGCGTGCCACGGAGTGGCACGATCTCGCCAAAATAGACAAGATGGCGCTTGTCATACCGGCCGGGCTCCCGCCCGTCCGGATAGAACACCGTCGCCGAGTTGTACCGCCGCTGCTGAGCGAGCAGGTCGTTCGGGTCCCGCTCGCGCGAGCCGCTCCCGGTTACGACGTGACCGTTGTAGTTCGTGGCGTGTGCCTGGAGGGCTGCATGGCTTTGGCGTGATATTTGATTCGTGTCTCTGGCTTCCTCGTTCATGAGCATGGCCCAGGGTGATTCGGGCAGAAGATACAGGTCGGGTTTCTCCTCCGCCGCGGCGACCATCATCGAGAAGTAGGTCTCCATCTTCTCCCACTCGCCGGTCCGGTCGTGTCCGGTTGCCTCTTGTTCGCTCACAAGGCTGAGGAAATCACCTTGGATCAGCGCGATGCGCGGACCGGTCGACGTGGTGGCGCGATGGAGTTGAACCTGGCCGTAGACAATCGTGCCGACGACCAGCAGTGCCGCGAACACCACGCTCGCCCGCGCCGCCCGCAAAGCGCCGCGCCACGGTGAGGCGACGCCTGGACCCAATCGCAACATCAGCACGTCGGCGACGGCACCGTTGACAGCCGCCACCATGAAGCTCACACCGTAAGCGCCGACAAGATCACTCACCTGAATGAGTGTCAAAACACGGTAGAGGCTGTGCGACAGGAAGAACCACGGAAATCCCGATATCACAACGGCACGAAGCATCTCGCTCCCGACCCAGACAATCGGTAGCACGATCGCCAGGGGCCAACGTCGACGCCGAACCGCATGCCTCGCCACACAGGCCACGAGCGGGAAGTAGACCGCCAGATAAAACGACAACGCGACGTACCCAAGGCCCGTGGCGGGATAGAGCCAGCGCATGTTGAGCAGGAAGAAGACCAGCGCCAGCGCGTAACTGTAGAAGTAGACGCGCGGCGCCTGCACCGCCCCGCCGATCATGACGAGCCACGGGACGAGGCACAGGAATGCCAACGGCCACAGTCCCGAGGGCGGCCACGGACGCAGCGGTGCGAAGATCACGCTCATAAGCGCGACGCACACGAGCGACAGCAGGATCATCGCGCGATGCGTATGGATCGCGAAACCATCCGACACCGGCGCATCGCTCTTGGCGCTTCGCCGCGCCTCCCTGGAACCCCTGCGAGATCTACCTTTGCGATTCAACGGCCCACCGTCCCTGGCTGTGAGGTATGTATCCACCGGCGAACACCGGACCCGCCCACCCAAGATCATCGGAGCAGCTTGCCCGACGATCGCCTGGCGCGGGTCACGGATGGCGGGCAGCCGGCGCCTCGGCTGGGCCCACCGGAGTGACCACCGGATACCTTCAGGATAACGCCTTGCCGGTCCGCTTGCCATCCTCGCCTTGACCCGGTCCGGCTCGCGGCTGTAAGATGCGGGTCCCGGAACGGGCTTTGGCGCGGGTTTCTCGGCGTAAGCTCCTATGATCGTAGACTGTTACACGCACACGTGGGAGTCAGTCGACCAACTCGGGCGATGTCTCCCCTCGAGCAACAGGCAGATTCCCTTTCCCGAGGCGGTCACCGACCCGCTCGACGCCGCGCCATCCCGTCATGCAGCCGCAAGCGAACCGGTCGATGTGACGATCGTTCTCGGTTTTACGGCTCGCCACCTCGGCGCAGAGATCCCCAACGACCAGATTGCCTCTTATGTGAACACCCGGCCCGACCGGCTGATCGGCTTTGCCGGGATCGACCCGAGCAACCCCAAGGAGGCTGTCGCCGAGCTCCATCGGACTCGTGGACAGCTCGCCATGCCAGGGATCGCTGTCGCCCCGGCTGCCCAGGACTTCCACCCCAGCAACAGCCAGGCGATGCGGGTCTACGCCGAGGCAGCCGAGCGCGGTATGCCGGTCATATTCCACACCGGCATCTACCTGGCACGCGAGACCAAGCTCGAATTCGCCAGGCCCGTGTTGCTCGACGAGGTGGCGCGCGAGCTGCCCAAGCTGAAGATGGTCATCGCCCACATGGGCTTCCCCTGGGTCGGCGAGACCGTCATGATGCTGGCTAAACATGCCAACGTGTACGCGGAGATCAGTTGGCTGCTCTCCCAACCGTGGCAGGCGTATCAGGCGTTGACCAGCGCCTATCAGTTCGGCGTGATGGATAAGCTGCTGTTCGGTACCGGTTTCCCCTTCGGTTCAGCCGCCGACGCCATCGAGGCCCTCTACAGCATCAACCACCTCTGCCACGGGACGAACCTTCCCACCATCCCACGCGAGCAACTGCGCGGGGTCGTCGAGCGTGACACGCTCGGCCTGCTCGGCATCACCCACAACGTAAGCAAGCCAACCCCTCAGCCAACCCCCGAAGAAGACGAGACAGAGGATTTGTAAACGAGGTACGAGGTGCCCCATTCCTGGAGGTGCCCCATTCTTGCGAAGCTGGAGGTGCCCCATTCTTGCGAAGCAAGGGTGGGGGACATCTCGACACCCGTTGTCCCGCCCGCTGGAGGTTAAGGATCAATCCATTCCCCACCCTTTTCTGACGAAAAGGATGGGGCACCAGCCCATTCCTGGAGGTGCCCCATTCTTGCGAAGCAAGGGTGGGGGACATCCCGACACCCGTTGTCCCGCCCGCTGGAGGTTAAGGATCAATCCATTCCCCACCCTT
>CBDUZO010000042.1:0-33579 GCA_965371725.1 uncultured Phycisphaerales bacterium | reverse complement strand
TTCGGCCAAGACGGAGAAGGTGACTTGATACAGTTATTTCATTGCGGGTCCTTACGGAGGGTTGATGCCCCTCATCTCGCGGATCGTCTTGTAGACGGGCTGGCCGTTCTCGTCGAAGGGATCCATGAGAATCAGGCGATCGACCACCGGCGCGTCCAGCGTCTCCGGGCGGTGGCAGTCGTTGCACCCGTCCATCGGGTCTCCGTCCGGACGAGCGCCCCAGGATTCTCCCTGCGCCAAGACGTTGTGGTCCAGACCGAAGATCTCGAACGGAAAGACGGCGATGCCGGAGCCTTCGGCATCAAACCAGCTCACGCCGGTGGACGACTGCGGGTCGCAGTACCACACGCGTTCGCCCTTGACGAGCACGGGGTTTGCGGCGACTTGACGACCGTAGCTGTCGGCACCCATCAACGCTTTCATATAGGCAAGCATCTCGGTGGGTCGGTTGACCTCGAGTTTCCCGTCGCCGTTGTCATCCGTCACGATGCCCAGGGGCTGATCTCCGGTGATCTGCCGGACCCGCCACAGGATGATCGGCTCAATGGTGTCGTCGCTCAGGTCCTCCGGCGTGCCGTTCCGGTCCCAGTCGGCCCAGAAGATGGCCACTTCCGACTTCTGTGGGAAGAGACGCTGCGTGCCATCGCTGTCGGTCTTCCAGCGAAGGTTCGGATACCACTTGCTCTTGTCCGGGTCAGCCGGGTTGAGCGGATCGGCTGATAGAAACTCGTTCGTCAGGTACATGACGGCTGTGCCCGTCAAGGAACGGTCCGTGACGATGTTCGCTCGCTCGAGCGGATACGGAACGTGGCAGGCCTGGCAAGAGAGAACCTCGAGCATCCGATCGGTTGCAATGTGAACCAGGTCATCACCGGGCACGTCCGGCGCGTCCGGATGCTTGTCGGGGTTCGGTTCGCCGTTGGGAAGTTCCGTCAAGTGGCACTCCCGGCAGGATCTGAAGCCCTCCCAGTCATTCTCATTCCTGAACTGGGCGTAGGGCGAATCGCCCTTCGCGAAGTTGTGGTCCAGCCCGCCGGGGTGGCAGACGTTGCACGTCTCGGCGTGCGCATCCGTAAGATCATTGCGCGGGTCCTCGTCGCTACGATTCGTAAACTTCTTGAAGTGCACGTCTCGCTCGTCAAACCAGACCGTTCCCCGCTTGCCCTGGAATCCGCCCGGGAGGTGACAGCCCCAGCAAACCTCGTCCCTCGCCACATCGGTCATGAAATCGGCGGCGAGCAGCAACTCGTCGCTCTCGTTGATGGCCAACTCGGCCTTGCCAACGCCGACGGAATAGTCGATCTGAAGAACCGGCGGATCGGCCTGCGTATCGAGCGTCGAGAACCAGCCCTGCCCGGCGGTTCCCGCAGCCGCGAACGCCTGCACGGGAGCCCCGAGGTCGTCCACGAGTTCCGTCGTGGTACCCAGGACAGCCCCGCGCCATTCGCGGTGCATATCCTGAAGATTGGCGTAGGTCCTATTCGCGCGATGACAGTGGAGACACTCGGGATCAGCCACCCCGGTGATGTCCCACGGGGCAGGACTCATTGAGCCGTTCGTGTCGTCGATGAAGGCGTAGTCACCATCGAGCACGACATCCGCGGGATCCTTGCCGAGTACCTCATAACCGAATTGCCCGGTCAGTTCATCCCAGAAGCGCATGCCGTCTCGATCGAACTCCACACCGCCGCCACCGGCGTGGCACGCGCCGCAGTTGGCAGCCCAATAGAACGGCGTCATGTCCATGGCGGATTCGTTGGCGTTGTCTTTGCCGGCCATCTGACGGTTCAGGCCCCCGCCGCCGCCGGACCAGCGTCCGTACATGCCGGAGCCTCGGACCCACCAGCGCCCGTCCTCGTAGAAGTCGTCCCGCATGATGATGTTGCCGGCGGCATCCGTGCGACCTTGCTGGTGGATGAAGCCGTTGGCAATTTCGTCGATGTCATGTGCGTGGCAGCTTCCGGCACAGGTCTCTCGGTCACTGAACGGCTCGGACGAGCCCGCCGTGAGCACCGCACCGGAGAGGCCTCGAAGCGGAATGGGCAGGTGACCACTCGACCGCGCGAACGCGGCATAATCGACCATATCCACATCGTCGTCCGCATCGGTGTCGAACGCGTCGAGACAATCCTGAAACGCCGGCTCGATGCCCGGACCGGAAATCGAGAAGCAGATCTCGAAGAAGTAGTAATCGTCGAGATCAACGTAGCCCGTACCATCGAAGTCGCCCTGGTCGGCGGATACCACCCCGGGCCCTCCCGCTAGGCCGAGCACCACAAGCAGCACGCCAAGCTTCCAAGTCCTTGCGATCATGTTCTCTCCCCTCGCCTGAAAGTAAGGTGAGCCCCATCCGCACCAGTCTCGCGGCTGGAGTCCACGCCTCAATTCGCCGAGTGCAGATTGTAGGTAGCAGACCTTGCACTCAACCACTCCCAGTTTGGCAAGACCGAGCTTGTCAGGCCTTGATCTAGATCAACCTGCGCAGATTCGTCGGCGGAGACGAACATGCGCCGACAGCGATCATGGCAGGGCATCTTATCGGAACCACGATGTATGGAGTCACGGAGGAACCCGCGAACGAATGACCACGCCCATTGGAGCCGCAGGTGTTATGGGCCTGTTGAGACGTTTCAGGAATGGAGGGAGAGGCTCTTCAGCGATCCGGCGGATACCGGGTTCAGAGATGAGGGCACACTTGGGAAGTCCTGTTGCGCAACAGTTACAGCTCCAGGTTGCCCCGCGACCGACGCGTCGATAGAATGCGCGGTATGGTGCGAACTGTGAGCATCCTGTTAGTCGTATGGAGCCTGACCGCGACGCGCTCGTTGTGCGTCGCGGGAGTCTTGAATCACCCTTGTGACCACGAACCGGAGTCGGATTATCATCACGAGGACCCCTCTTCGCACGAACAGTCATGCCCCCAGGACCCGTGCAGTGTGGTCGCCGTTCCGCGGTGGGACAGGCTGATTGGCGATTCCGACGGCGAGCCGATTCACGCGGGCCAAGCAGTCCCGATGTTCATCGCGCCTGCGTGGGCTGAATCTCAAACGCTTCAACCAAACGCCAACCATTTGTGGTTAGCACTTCTTAGACCTCTTCCGTTTCCCCCAAGCGATAGTCCCTTACTGATTTGATTCTTTGCCCCTAGTCCCGGCGGTGATTGGGTGTCGACGGGGATTTGTTTCGGCAGCCGAGGCGGCTGTTCTTGCAATGCGCCTACTCGGCGGCCGACGGTTATCGACCACGGCGAGGAATCATTTGCATGATCCGAAAATACCTAATAATCGGTCTTTGGCTGCTCGGCGGCGTGTTGCTTGCCGGCTGTGCCACGGTGGACCCGCGCCTCGACTATGCGCAGCTCGGACGGCAGGTTACCGAAGCCACCGGGCAGGAGCGGGTCTATCAACCTGAGGACGATGACCTGATTCCCGGTCTCGTTGAGGAACTGCTCCGTGAGGGCATTACTGCCAGCGAAGCCGCGCAGATCTGCCTGCTCAACAACCCGACGCTCCAGGCGGCGTTGATGGACATTGGGATGGCTCGCGCGGACGTTGTGCAGTCCGGTCTGCTGTCCAATCCATCACTCGGAATCGCTCTTCGCTTTCCGTCGGGAGGGGGTCTGGCGACTCTGGAATCCGGCTTGGCGCAGAATATCGCCGACCTCTGGCACATCCCGGTACGGAAACGCGCGGCTCAGCGATCGCTCGACCGGACGATCCTGGAAACCGCGCGACAAGCAGCCAATCTGGCGATGGATGCGGAGGTTGCCTACTTCACGGCCCTAGGTGCTGACGAACAACACCGGATCGCGCGGGAGAACCTCACTATCGCCCACAGCCTGCTCGAGATGGCCCTGACGCGCCAGCAGGCCGGCGCCACCAATGAGTTGGACGTCAACCTGTCCCGCAGCCTGGCTCTGGAAGCCGAGCTGTCGACGGGATCCGCCCGCCTGGACGCTTCCGAGGCGCGCCGCGCGCTGGCCACGTTGCTTGGAGTCACCGCGGATGGTGACGAGCTTGCGCTTGTCGATGAGCTCCCGCAAATCCCTCCGCAGACTTTCGATGTGGAGCGTCTCATCGACATCGCGTCGGCGCGGCGTCTTGACATCCGGGCTGCCCGGCAAGCGGTGTCCCTGGCAGAAGCGGGCCTGCGGGTGCAGTATCGCCGTTTCCTCCATACCGTTGAGCTCGGCGTGGAGTTGGAGCGAGGCGGGCGAGAGCGGAGCCATAGTCAGGACATTCTCGCCGATACGGCGCGCGCGTCGATTGCCAAAGGCGCTCTGGCCGTACCGGAGATCGAACGGCGGTCCAAGCAGGATGAGCATACGGATTTCAGCATCGGCCCGAGCTTGAACGTCGAGCTGCCAATCTTTGATCAGAACCAAGCTGGGATTGCGAAGGCGAAATACGCCTGTGAGCAAGCCCGCAGAGTGCTGGAAGCGCTCGACCGGACGGTTGTCCAGGAGGTACGCGGGGCGGTCGATCGGACGCTGACGGCGTGGAAGCTCGCGCAGATCTACCGGGACCGCTCCATCCCTCTGGCGCAGCGTAATCTCGATCTCGCGCGCGAGGCGTACCGCGCCGGACGGGCATCATTCCTCTCCGTTCTCGAGGCCGAACGGTTTTTTCTGGACAGCCGTAGTCAGTATGTGGCAGCCGCTACAACCGCGGCCACGACCCTACCCGAATTGGAACGAACCACCGGCGTAACGCTCGCAACGCTCGTCGCCGAGGTCGATGCCGACCAGGCAACCGGCGCAGAGGTGGAGCAAGCCGAGGAGAAAGTGGGACCATGACACGAGAAAACGCGACCCGAAACATCTTGACTCTTACCGTCTTACTGGTCCTGGGGTTGACCCTTCAGGGTGGTTGTACGCGCGTCGATGCCGACCAGGACGAACCCGTTCACAACCACGCCAAGTGCGCCGAGAAAGATCACGACCACCAGGATGCAGCAGAGGACCACGAGGACCACGACGAACATGACGAACACGGCGACCAGGACGAACACGACGAACACGGCGAACAGGACGAACATGACGAACACGGCGAACACGGCGAACAGGACGACGAATCGGTGATCCATTTGACCGATCGCGAGAGGCACGAGCTGGGCATTGAAGTGGCTACCGCCGGTTCAGGGACGATCACCACCCGGATCAGCCTTCCGGGAGAGACCGCCCTTAACGCCGATCGCCTCGCGCACATTGTTCCCCGCGCCCCCGGTATTGTCAGGGAGGTCCTCAAATCGGTGGGCGATGCCGTTGCGGCCGGGGAAGTGATGGCCTGGCTCGAGAGCTCGGAGCTCGGGGAAGCCAAGGTCGACTACCTGGCCAAGTGGACCGAGCTCGGCTGCTGCACTCTGGATCTCGCCCGTGCCCGGGCCATCCACGACAACACGGTCCGGCTTCTGGAGATTCTGAAGTCATCTCCCTCGCGGGAGACCCTCCAGGAAATGAATGGGAGTGAAATGGGGGAGAATCGCAGCGTTCTTGTTTCCGCATATGCCGAACTCGTGTATGCCGAGGCCGCGTACCTGCGGGAGAGGCCGCTGTTTGAGAAGAAGGTGGCGAGCGAGCGCGATTACCAGGCGGCCCAAGCCGAGTACCAGAAGGCGGATGCGGCCTACGCTGCCACCCGCGACAGCGTTGCCTTCAAGATCCAACGGGATCTGCTCGAGGCGAAGCGGGCCCAGCGCATCCGGGAGATCGAGCTCGAAGGTGCCAGGCGACATCTCTACGTGTTGGGGCTTACCTCGGAGGAAATAGCGGAGCTCGAGCTGCTTGGACAACCCAAGACCAACACTGCGACGGAGACGCGCATGTGCACCGACCCCAACTGCAAAGGCTGCGCGCAAGATGAGAGTGTCGGTCACGGCGCCGCCGTTGCAGCTCTGCGGGAAACCGAGGAGAAGCTGGCCTGGTATCCCCTCCGCGCCCCTTTTGACGGAACCGTGATCGACAGGCATTTGACCCTCGGCGAGAAGCACGGTGATGATTTCAACGCCTTCACGATTGCGGACCTGAGTTCGGTCTGGGTCGATATCCGCGTCTACCAGGGAGACATTGCCTTGGTGAAGAAGGGCCAGAGGGTACGGATTTCCGCAGGCGCCGGCATGGCCGAGGCCCACGGGGTCATCTCGTATCTAGCGCCCATCGTCGACGAGAGAACGCGAACCGCCCTGGCCCGCGTGGTGTTGCCCAACCCGGATGGCTCGTGGCGACCGGGTCTGTTTGTAACTGCCGAAGTAGCGGCCGGGGAGGACAACGCCCCCGTCCTCATTCCGAAGACCGCCGTGCAGAGGATCGATGAGGAGTCGGTCGTCTTCCTGGACACCGAGGATGGGCTGAGGGCTTCACCGGTCCGGCTGGGACGCGGGCATGAAGCCCATATCGAGGTGCTCTCGGGCTTAGGTGCGGGGCAGCGTTACATTACTCAGGGAGCGTTTGAGCTAAAAGCCAAGCTCGTCACGAGTAACCTCGACCCCCACGCGGGGCACGGGCACTGACGCACCCAATCGCCAAGGGTGATTCCGCATCCAGGTCTCGGCAAATGCGGGATGCCCCGAGGTTGACCAGACTCTGAGTGGACACCTTGGGAGGAGAGCCAGATGATAGATAGACTGATCGAGGCATCACTCCGGGCCAAAGGCCTGGTCATCGTGATAGTCCTCGCGGTGATGGGGTATGGGGCCTACGAATACAACCGGATGCCCGTCGACGCCTTTCCCGACATCTCCCCGATAATGGTTCCCGTGTTTGCCGAGTGCCATGGTATGGCTCCGGAGGAGGTCGAGAGGCTCGTCACGTATCCCATCGAGTCCGCCATGAACGGGCTTCCCGGCGTGACCGAGATCAAATCGACCTCCGCCTTCGGCATGGCGGTGATCTACGTTTACTTCCGGGATGACGTCAGTATCTACTTTGCCCGTCAGCTCGTTGCGGAGCGGCTCGCGGTGGCCGTCGCGGAACTGCCGGAGATGGAGGAGCCTCCGATCCTCGGCCCGATCTCGACGGGACTCGGGCAGATCTTCATCTACTACCTCAAACTGGATGAGAATGTTAACACCGAAGGCAAGGATGCGAACACCTACCTGCGCGAACTCAACGACTGGGTCGTCAAGTTCCAGTTGCAGACGGTTCGCGGGGTGGCGGATATCCTCTCGATCGGTGGTCACGTTCTGCAGTACCAGATACGCGTCGACCCCGATGCCCTCCTGCGTTACAGCCTCTCTCTCGACGATCTGGTGGAGGCGGTCAAGGAGAACAACCAGAACGTCGGAGGCCAGTTCATCGTGGTCGGATCTGAGGAATCCCTGGTGCGCGGGCTTGGTCTCCTGGAAAGCCTGGATGACATCCGCAACATCCCGATCAAGGTCGAACACGGCGTGGCCGTCAGAATCTCCGACGTCGCGGAAGTGGCTTACGGCAACGAGATTCGACGAGGAGTCGTTACGCGAGACGGAAAGGAGGAGGTCGTCTCGGGTATGGTGCTGAAGCTGTTCGGCGAAAACACGTCTGAAGTGATTGATCGCCTGTACAAAAAGGTGGAAAGTGTCCAGGCATCCCTGCCCGAAGGAGTCACGCTGGTTCCGTATTATGAACAGGCCGAACTTGTCGAGCAGGCAACGTGGACGGTCAAGAAGGCGCTCCTTCTTGGAGCAAGTCTCGTTCTTCTGACTCTCCTTCTATTCCTCGGCAATCTCAGAACGGCGTTTATCGTAATCGTGTCTCTGCCGATCTGCGCCCTGGTGGCCGTCATTTGCATGGGCTTCAAAGGCATATCTGCCAACCTCATGTCGCTCGGGGGAATCGCGATTGCCATCGGCATGTTGGGCGACGGCGCGATCGTCATGGTGGAGAACATCCACCGGCATCTGACCGATGGCGAGAACGATGGGAAGAAGAGACCGACCGTCATCCTCGATGCAGCGAAGGAGGTCAGCCGTCCGATCGTTTTCTCGATCGGAATAATCATAGCAGTGTTCCTCCCGATCTTCGCGCTCGAGGGCGTTGAGGGCAAGATGTTTTCCCCGATGGCCTTTACCATCGCCTTCGCCCTCCTCGGCTCCGTTCTCACCGCGATCGTAGTGGCGCCGGTGCTGTCCTCGTATCTGCTCAAGCCGGCGCGCAATAAGGACTTGCTGCTCGTCGCAAAACTCAAGAACCTCTATCGCCCGATGCTGGCCGGGGCGCTTCGCAGGCGGCGCGTGGTCATCGCCCTCGCCTTGGCCGCCTTCGTTGCCAGCGTCGCCTTCCTTCCCTACATCGGAACGGAGTTCATCCCGACGCTCGAGGAAGGCTCCATCCTGATCGGCGTTGCCATGGCGCCCTCGATCTCCCTCGAGAAGGCCACCCAGACCATTCTGAAGCTCGAACAGCGCATCATGAAGTACCCGGAGGTAGACGAGGTCGTTTCTCGAATAGGGCGTCCGGAAGCCGGGAGCCATCCGCATCCCGTCAACTACGCGGAAATCCACATCGAGCTGAAGCCACTGGCGGAATGGAATCGGTACACCAACAAGCAGGGGCTGGTGGCAGCCCTGAGCAAGGAGCTGTCCTCGTGGCCCGGGGTCAACTTGAATTTCACGCAACCCATCCAGAACGCCTTTGATGAGCTCCTTTCCGGCATAAAGGCGCAACTGGCCATCAAGCTCTTTGGCGAAGACCTTAACGTCTTGCGGGACAAGGCTAATGAAATCCACGGGGCCATCGAAGGCGTCCGTGGTCTGGTCGACCTCTCCGTCGAGCAGAGTTTTGGCCAGCCGCAGGTCCAAATCGTGGCGGATCGGGCGGCGTGCAGCCGTTTTGGCATCGCGGTCAGCCAGATTCAGGAGATGGTCGAACTCGCCATCGGCGGCGAGGTCATCGACACGCTGTACCTCAACACGCGCCGTTTCGGCATACACGTGCGCTTCACAGAAGATCGCCGGATCGACCCCGAATCGATACGCCGCCTTCTGGTTCATACGGACGATGGTTCCCTGATCCCGCTGTCCCAGGTCGCCAATGTGGTAGAGGTGGTAGGCCCGATCCAGGTCAATCGAGAGAAGAACCAGCGTCGTTGGATTGTCCAGGGCAATGTCCGCGGGGCGGATATGGGCAGCGTGGTCGCTCAGATTCAGAAACGCATCAAGGATCAGGTCGAGTTGCCGCCCGGTTACCACATCGAGTACGGTGGCCAGTTCGAGAACCAGCAGCGCGCGATGGCCCGCCTCTCGATCATCATTCCGATCGTCATCGCGGCCGTGTTCATCATGCTCTGGATGTCATTCGGCAACGTGCAACATGCCCTCATTATCATCGTCAACGTTCCTCTGGCCCTTATCGGCGGGGTCTTCGGGCTCTTTGTGACCGGCGAGTACTTGTCGGTTCCCGCGTCGGTCGGTTTCATCGCCCTCTTCGGCATCGCGGTGCAGAACGGTGTTGTCCTCGTCAGCTACATCAACGAGTTGCGGGCTCGGGGGCGGTCCGTACACGACTCCCTGATCGAAGGCGGTCTGCTACGCCTGCGTCCCGTGCTGATGACCGCCACCACAACTATCCTTGGTCTTCTGCCCCTATTGATGGCCCGAGGTATCGGCTCGGAGGTTCAGCGGCCTCTGGCCGTCGTGGTGGTTTTCGGCTTGACCACCTCGACCTTGCTGACCCTGTTTGTTATCCCCGCAGTTTATTCCTTCGTCAGGGGTAAGGACCCGGTTGTGCCTGATTGACGCCGGCCAGCGGGCCGTTCACGCAAACTCCGCCGGAGCCAGGCCGTCCGCCACGTCCTGAAGTTTGGCCAACTCGCGGATGCGAATCCGCTGTTCGCGCGTCTCGATCAACCCGCACTCGACGAGGCGGTGAAGGGTCCGCGAGAGGGTCTCGCTGGTCAGGTTGAGGTGGCTGGCCAGGTCCTTCTTGCGCATGGGAAGCGTGAACTCGGCTTGGCCCGCGGAACTGTCCGATTGGATCAAGTGCCTGGCCACCCGGGCGGTCGCGTCGCGGAGGACGAGGTCCTCCAGCAAGCCCACCAGCGTGTGGACCC
This sequence comes from uncultured Phycisphaerales bacterium, assembly GCA_965371725.1. Classification (GTDB taxonomy): domain Bacteria; phylum Planctomycetota; class Phycisphaerae; order UBA1845; family UBA1845; genus CBDUZO01. Next base: position 23,554 of record CBDUZO010000042.1, on the reverse strand, counting down.
ACTTCGACATTCCGGTCATCATTTCGATGCAGAAGCTGTGATCCTCTTTCGCGATCCGGCGGAACCCGGCTTCAGGAATTAAAACACACACGGAATCTTCGGTCGCGTCGGCGTAGGCCGGGCAGTTGAACTGTCCGATGGCCGCCACCTCGGCAAACGTCGAACCCGGATAGGCGAAGTGCAGGACATGCTCCTTGCCGCTGGGAGCGAGTTTGTAGACTCGGATCGCGCCCTCGCCGACCACGTAGATTCCCGGGCACGGATCGCCCTCACGGAAGATCGTCTGGCCACGTTTGAAGCGGACCGTGCGGGCGATCTGGGCGATCTTCGCGAAAGAGGCGTCGCTCAGCCCGCAGAACAGGCCGCAGTTCCGGATGATCGTGACCGCGCCGCTCTCCATATCGGCCCCGAGAAAAAAGTGCAAAAAACACTCCGGGCTTGACCCAGGTCAAGGCGTCGAAACCCGCGATAATCGATCATCCAGTATGTCGAGGGTGCCATGTTTCGGCAAGGCGACCCGGAAAAGGAGCGAAGCGACATGATCCGCGAAATCGTTACGATCGACGAGGACCTCTGCAACGGCTGGGGCTCAAGGGAACGGATTTGGCGAAGGCACAGTGCGGGACGATCCGGCTGAAGCTACTGAAAATCGGAGCGCAAATCCGTGTGACCGTACGGAAGGTGTGGGTATCGCTGGCCGAGAGCTACCCGTACCGAAACGTCTTCCATCAGGTGTACGACCGGCTGCGCAAGCTATGTCCGACACCTCTGCGGTGCTGACGCTTTCAGGCGTCCACTTGACCTCCTTGTGCACAAGGCGAAAACCGCCCCGGAGCCGGTGTGCGCCGATCCGGGCTCTTGCTCCTGAAAACCGCCCTCCGTTGCGTCGAAGACCACGTCATGCGCGGCGATAGGGCCCCAGGCTTCGGCCAGAGGCTCGTCGCGCGAAGACGCCGGCCGCCAGAACCCGAAATCAATCAACCCGGTGAGAAATGCGGGCTAGTGGTGCCGGGCCACTCGGCAAGGCAAGGAGCCTTGGTCCAATGGTTCGAGTCAATACGACGGCAAGACCGGGAACGGATCGTAAGCTCCGTCGGGACCTGAGGGTTCTGGCGAAGTTCGTCGAGGTCCACTGCCGAGACCGGCACGAACGCGCCTCCGTAGCCCCCGCTCGATTGAAGACGCTCGATCTGGATGCTCTTGGCAGCGGAAGCTCCGATTTGTGTCCGGCGTGCAGCAAGCTGTTGGCCCATGCCTTTGCCAAGCGCGTTCGTTGCCCGCTGGACCCCAAGCCGGCTTGCAAGCATTGTTCTGCCCACTGCTATCAGCCGCAATATCGTGAGGACATCCGAAACATTATGAGATATTCGGGTCGAAGACTTGCACTTGCGGGGAGGCTGGATTACGTGTGGCGCCTGCTCTTCTGAAGAAGGCGGTCCCTCCGGCCGATGGTCAAGGGCGAATCACTTGATCTGGATCAAGGAAACCGGTCGGAGTCCTGATATGCTGAGCGAGAAGTTTGAACGTTGCCCGGTATCCTGGGAAGCACGAAAATGACCAGTCCAGCATCGGATTCGTCGACCTCGCCTGCCAGAGGGCACGCGAGGGGCATATGGGCGATCGTGATTGCCTTCGCCGCGCTCGCAGGCATACTGTTTGCTAACCCTTGGCCGTATCAGAGACCCTATGCCGAGGCCAGAGTCGTTCCCGATTGGGCAACGGACACAGCCACGGTTCGCAGCCCGACATTCAGGCCTGAGATCGCCATAGCCGGTTATACGTATCGCTGCTCCGAGTGCCACAAGCTGTTCCCCTCCCCTCAGGAGACCGATCGCTCCCTCACGCAGCACCGCGATGTTCTCCTGCAGCACGGCATCAATAACCGCTGCTTCAACTGCCATAACAGAACCTCGCGCGACGCGTTTGCGACCGACAATGGCGGCCCGATCCCCTTCGATCGACCGGAGCTGCTTTGTGCAAAGTGCCACGGGCCGGTCTTTCGGGACTGGACGCACGGCGTTCACGGGCGCACCAGTGGATACTGGGATTCGTCTCGTAGCCCGTTGGATCGCAAGAAGTGCATCCAGTGTCACGATCCGCATGCCCCTGCCTTTGTTGCGATGCGTCCGGCGCCTGGCCCCGACACCTTGCGGATGGGCAAACCACGACTCGGCAAGGCTCACCGTGCTGCCACCAGGAATCCACTGCTGATCTATGAGAAGCCGGCGGAGTCAGCGGAACCGAACCAAGGAGAAGGACACTAATGGCTGGCTCCGCAGGCAAGTTCGGTGACGATCACGCTGTTTCCGGAGGTGCGTCCGGGCCGGAGCTGACGCGACGGGGGTTCTTCACGAAGGGAGTTGCGACTGTGGCCGGTGGTGCCGCCCTTGCGGCTGCGTTGTCACCCCTGAGGGATCTGGAAGGCGACGACGTACCTTCCGTGGAGGAATTCCTTCAGAAGCACTACAAGGAGATGACTCCGGAAGAGCTCCAGGCCGTCCTCGATCGAATCGAGCGCCAGGTCAAGCAGCGCTATGAGATCGACGCGAAGGTTCGGGACTTCAAGCCTCTTGACGGCGTCGAGTTCGTCTACGCTCTCAACATCAGCCGCTGCATCGGTTGTCGCAAGTGTGTCCACGCCTGCGTCCAGGAGAACAACCCATCCCGCGCTCCCGAGATTCAGTACATCCGCGTGCTGAAGATGGAGAAGGGGAGCATCAACGTCGAGACCTCGGATCATCACTACGATCCTCCGCTGGTCCCCGAGCATGACAGTTACTACATGCCGGTGCAGTGCCATCAGTGTGCCAAGCCGCCTTGTGTGAAGGTCTGTCCGGTCGAAGCGACGTGGCAGGAGCCGGATGGAATCACTGTCATTGACTACGACTGGTGCATCGGGTGTCGATACTGCGAAGCAGCATGCCCTTACTGGGCTCGGCGGTTCAACTTTGCGGACCCCGAGATCCCCTCGGGCGAGCTCAATCCGGATATGGCTTATCTGTCTAACCGGCCGCGCTCCAAGGGAGTCATGGAGAAGTGTACGTTCTGCCTGCAGCGCACGCGGCAGGGGCGAATGCCGGCCTGCGTGGAGGTGTGTCCGACCGGATCGCGGAAGTTCGGCAACGTTCTCGATCCCGAAAGCGAGGTCGCCTACATCCTCAAACACAAACGGGTCTTCATCTTCAAGGAGGACGTGGGCACGCTCCCGCGGTTCTTCTACTACTTCGACGAACGCGGCAGCCGATACCATGAGCCGCTCGACGTGGTCGATCCGGGAGACCCGGCGTGAAGCGCTATTTCACATTCCTCTGGGACTGCCTGCGTCTCAGCTTCGTGGGCAACTGGCAGTACTACACATGGATGACGGCGTTGACGGTGGTCAGCCTCATCGGCCTGCACGCTTACTGTCAGCAGCTTGTTCACGGCCTAGCCACCACGGGGATGACCGACCAGGTTTCCTGGGGTTTGTACATCGCCAATTTCACCTTCCTGGTCGGCCTCGCAGCCGCGGCGGCCATGCTCGTGATCCCCGTCTATGTCTACCGCAATATGCACTTGCACGATGTGGTGATTTTCGGAGAGCTGCTGGCCATAGCCGTAATCGTCATGTGCCTGCTGTTTGTCACGGTCGATCTCGGGCGGCCTGATCGGTTCCTGCACATGTTCCAACGGTTCAACTTTCCGATGTCGATGTTGACCTGGGATGTGATCGCGCTGACCGGATACCTGTTGCTCAATCTGTATATCTGTGGCTACTTGTTATACTCAGCCTACCGTGGACAACAGCCGTCAAAGGCCTTCTACGTCCCGTTCGTGTTCGTGGCCATCGTGTGGGCCGTCAGCATTCACACGGTTACCGCTTTTCTATATGTCGGCTTGGGCGGGCGACCTTTCTGGAACTCGGCGATCATCGCTCCGCGTTTCCTGGCCAGTGCCTTCGCCGCCGGTCCGGCGTTCATCATCCTCACCCTCCAGATCGTCCGGCACTACACCAGACACGAGGTAACCGACGACGCCCTTTTGACCCTGCGGCGAATCGTTCAAGTGGCTTTGATCATCAACGTGTTTCTGCTCGGTTGCGAGTTATTCACGGAGTTTTATGCCGACTCGACGCACGTCGCCTCGTCGCGGTACTTGTACTTCGGCCTTCACGGGTATCACGCGCTGGTGCCCTGGATCTGGGCCGCGATCCTCCTTAGTGGGGTGGCGACGATCCTCCTGGTCCTGCCCGCTTCGCGCGGGCTGAAGGTGCTGAACGTTGCCTGCGTACTGGCGATCGTGGGCATCTGGATCGAGAAAGGCATGGGGTTGATCATACCGGCATTTGTGCCGACACCACTCGGCGAGGTGGTGGAGTACATTCCAACTCGAAACGAAATATTGGTTTGCCTGGGTATCTGGGCTTTTGGCCTGCTGCTCTACACGATGTTTGTTCGGATCTCGGTGCCCGTGCTGTCGGGTGAGATGACCTGTCGGGCGGAGTCGACCGAAGGCGCGGACGGTGGTCCTGGCCGTGCAACCGCTACCGCCTGATCAAGGAGCTTAGGGAACATGAAACGCGCGCGTAATACAACGTTGGTCTTTGCGGTCCTGTCGTGGGTGTTTGCCCCCGTTGCCATCGGCGATACTTGGGGTTTGCCCAAACTCTCCGAGAAGAGCAAAGCCTGCATCGAGTGCCACAAGAAGGAAGAACCCGGGCTCTACCAGCAATGGGGCTCCAGCAAGCACTACGGCGCCAACGTCGGATGCTACGAATGCCACGCCGCTCAAGAGGGCGACTCGGACGCGTTCATGCATGAGGACGCCCTGATCGCCACAATCGTCTCACCGCGAGACTGCGCGCGCTGTCATGAAACCGAGGCCACCGAGTTCGGTGGATCCCATCATTCCAAAGCCGCGCGGATTCTCGGCTCGCTGGACAACGTGCTAGCCGAGGTTGTTGAGGGCAATCGCGGAATGAAAACACCTGGCTTTCCCGACGGTAACAGCGCCGCGGCAGTTAACGGTTGCTGGCAGTGTCACGGTTCGCAAGTGAAAGTGCTGGGTAACGGCAAGCTCGATCCCGCCACCTGGCCTAACACGGGGATTGGCCGGATCAATCCCGACGGGTCGGAGGGTTCATGCTCCGCCTGTCACAGCCGGCACTCCTTCTCCGCGTGGCAGGCCCGCCACCCCGACAACTGCGGCAAGTGCCACATGGGTCCCGACCATCCGCAAAAGGAGATCTACGAGGAGTCGAAACACGGTATCGCGTTTCGTGCGTTCAAAGACAAGTTGAACATGGACTCACCCAAATGGGTTGTCGGTGAGGATTACCACGCCGCTCCAACCTGTGCGACCTGCCACATGAGTGCCACCAGGGGCAGGCCGGCGACGGAGGATAGGCCCGCGACCAAGCCGCAGCCCATAACCCATGACGTCGGGATGCGCATCAGCTGGAACAACCGCCCTCCCGTCTCCATTCGTCCGGAACAGAGCGACAAGAAGATGGGACTCGCCGGTGCCAACGTTAATTGGCAGGTCCGACGGAACAACATGAAGGAGGTCTGCCTCAGTTGCCACGGGCCGCAGTGGGTCGGCAACTTCTACGTCCAGTACGACGCGCTCGTCAGACTCTACAACGAGAAGTTCGCCAAGCCCGGCAAGGAGCTCTACGCGCTAGCCAAGCCGCTACGTAAGGTCCCGGTGAACTTCGCTAACGCCGTCGACTGGTCCTGGTGGGAACTCTGGCACCATGAAGGCCGCCGCGCCCGCCACGGGGCCTCGATGATGGGACCGGACTACACCCACTGGCACGGCACCTACGACGTGGCCAAGACCTTCTACACGCATTACGTTCCCGAACTCCGCGAGCTTGTCGAACAAGGCCTGAAGGCGGAATCCGCGGCCCAGGTCGAGGCGGCCAAGAAACTCGAGGCCAAGCTGCACGAAGTCCTGCACTCCGACGACCACAAGTGGTACATCGGCGAAATGGATCCCGAAGAAGCCGCGCGGCGTAAGAAGTCCGCCGAGGAGTTCAAGAAGCGCTACGGCAAGTAACGGTCCGTACCGTGTTTCCCTGCGGGCCCGCGAGCTGTCGACGTTTGATGCCGCAGCTCCGGACAATTGGCCGCCCCGCGGGTTGGCCGCCCGCGTGATAGTCCGTGTAGACTGAGTTGTCGTTCCCGAAAACTCCAGAGAACACATGCCGCGTGAATCGACCCAACTCGATGCTGCCGGGACAACCGCTCCCACACGTCGGGGGCAAGACTCCATGGCACAAGACTCACTCAGCATTCCGATCGGTAGCGAAGTCCGTGTCGGACAGCCCCAGTCGCCATTTGACCTGCTTGATCCCACAGTAGCAGGCGGGGACGACAAAAATGGCAATCAGCGCCACCGTCATGCCGCCGAACACCGGTACGGCCATGGGGACCATAACGTCGGACCCCCGGCCGGTGGAGAGTAACACAACCGCTAACGCAGCCAGCGTAGTGAACGTAGTCATCAGACAGGGGCGTATGCGTCGCAAACCCGCTTCGACCACGCGCTCTGCAATCTCGTCGTATCGTTTGATCTTGTTGCGGCGGAATGTCTGATCCAGAAAGGTGCCCATTACGATACCGTCATCCACGGCGATGCCGAACAGCGCGATGAAGCCCACCCAGACCGCGACTGTCAGGTACATGGCATCACCCTCGAAGCCACGGTCCATCAAACCCACAGAATAGAGCCAATCCTGAATCCCAGGCCACCATTGGAGCAGGATGAAACCACCGGCAAACGCGACAGGGATGGCCAGAAAGATCACAAATGCCAACGAGAACCGCTTGAACTGAAGGTAGACGAGCACGAAGTTGATCACAAGCACCAGGGGCACCAGCAGGCTCAAACGCTGCTTGGCCCGGACGTTCCGCTCGTAGCTGCCCGCCCACTTGAAGTGATACCCTTCCGGCAGATCCAGCCTCCCATCGATGATCGCCCGATCCAACACGGCCCGACCCCGTGCGACCAGGGTCGTCTCGTCGACACCGACGTTGGTCATCGTGACATAGCTGACGTAGGTCGCCCCCTCTCGACGTACACTCATCGGACCGACCACACTCTGAATGTCCGCCACTTGGGTGATCGGAATCTGCGCACCGGATGGTGTGGAGACCAGGATACGTTCCAGGTCGGGCAAATCGTCGCGCAGTTCGCGTTGATAGCGAACGCGAACCGGGTAGCGATCCAGACCTTCATACGTCGTGGTCAGGTTCTTGCCACCGATCGCCACCTCGATGACGTTCTGGACGTCGCGGATGTTGACGCCGTAGCGGGCGATGGCTTCGCGGTCGATGCGAAACTCGAGATAGGGCTTGCCGCTTACTCGGATGGCACTGACCGATCCGGCTTCGGGCAGGTCCCGGCGGAGGATCTGCTCGATCATGACAGCCAGCTCCTCGCATTTGGCGAGGCTGTCGCCGTAGACCTTGAGCCCGATCCGAGCACTGAAGCCCGTGCTGAGCATCTCGATACGCGTGCGGATCGGCTGCAGCTCAACCGAGGGCAGCACGCCGGGGAATCGGCCGGCCTCTTGAATCCGATCCCAGATTTCGCGCATCGTGCGGCGGCGCTGACGACCGGGGTGCTCGGGATCGTCGATTAGAGGCCATTGATCGCGCGGCTTGAGCGCGATGACAGTCTCGAGCATACCGACCGGGGCCGGGTCGAGCGGCGATTCGATGCGCCCGAGTTTTCCGACCACCATCTCGACCTCGTCGATCCGGGCGAACTGAATGTCCTGCTTCTGCATGACCTTCATCACGGTGTTGATGGAACCGGCCGGCAAGACGCTGGGCATGTAGAGGAAGTCGCCCTCGTCGAGAGGCGGCATGAACTCCTGCCCGATCCCTGCGTCATTCTCCATGGCGGCTGCCAGCGGCGCAAACTCGTTGAGGTCTATGGGCTCATTGGTCTCCGGGTCGGACATAGGCAACCCCACAACGGCGGCCACGGTGGCCGATCGACTCTGCGCGAAACCGACCGCGTGCAGGCCAAACGCCGTTGCCAAGGCCGCCGCAGCATACCCGACTCGTTTGGGCCGGTGCGCCCAATGGACCGCCCGGGAACGACGCCTGATCACCTGTACGGAATCAATGACTAACGGCAAGATCACCAGTCCGGCAATCAGACCCACTCCCAGGTGAATCCACCAGGCGACTGACCATTGGTCGATGCCTAATCCCATCCAGCGCAACGGCGCGATCAACACACGAACAATGTGGGCAGGCCCAAGCCAGATCGACAGACCCCAGATGACGATGAGCGTTGGGAGAAGCAGGAAGAGCACTTTGTGGCGAAGGATCCAGCGCAGCACCGGCTCGTAGACCCAGTGGATCAGGCGGCTTGTGGGGTTCTCGTTGATCGTCAGGGTCCGCTCGCGTAGCACGACCCAGGCCAAGATGAACGTGATGACTCCGACCACGAGGGCATCAAAGGGGAACCGGAGGTGAAGGTAGCCTCTCAGCGCCTGTCCCACGGTTGACATGGACGCGCTCGGTCCGCAGGTCACCACCCACGCTCCGCCGGCAAGCAGGGCCGTGAACACCCCGATCGCCGCCGTCCAGGATCGGGATACACGACGCTCGCGCAGCAACACCGACGCCAGCGGAGGCACGATAACCAGTGCCATGATCACCGCACCGACCAGGCAGAATGTCTTGGTCCAGGCCAGTGGCGTAAACAGCTTGGCGGATTGCCCCTCCAGGAAAAAGACCGGCAGGAAGGAAACCACGGTCGTGCTGACGGCGGTCAGAATCGCCCCGCCGACCTCAGTGGCTGCCTGTTGGATGTACTCAGCCCGCTTGGCGGCGTCAACGACGACGGATTGCCCGCCTTTGGAATCCTGCACGGTGCGGGTGTACTGCGAACGATGGACAGTGAGATACTGATAGATGTTCTCCGTCATCACGATGCCCATGTCGACCATGGTGCCGATCGCTATCGCGATGCCGGCCAGGCTCATGATGTTCGAGCCGACGTTCAGAGCCTGCATGCAAATGAAGGCAAAAAGCACGGCCAGGGGCAGCGTCACCGCGATGACGAGGCTGCTGCGGAAATGTAGCAGGAAGAGGACGACGGCGATCACCGTGATCAGCAGCTCCTGCCACAGAGCCGTGCCCAGCGTGGTCATCGTTTCGCGGATTATCTTACTGCGATCGTAAAACGCCTGGATATGCACACCTGGCGGCAGACCGGCCTCGATCTTGGCAATCTTCTCCTTGACACGTTCGATGACGGTGAGCGGGTTCTCACCGAATCGCATGACGACGCATCCACCGACGGCCTCAGCGCCCATCTTATCCAGTGCCCCGCGGCGGAAGTCCGGACCGGTCGTCACGTCAGCCAACTGGCGGATATAAATGGGCGTGCCTTCGGCGGCTTTGACTACGATGTTCTCGATGTCGGCGATGGCGGCCTGTTCGCGAAGATGGCGCGAGCCCGTGCCGCGATCTCCACCACCGAGGAAGCCGACGCCGCGAACCAACACCTCCATGCCGTTTTGCTCGATGACCTTGGCTCCGACATCGACGTTGGAGCCCTTGACGGCTGCCACAAGCGCGGCGAGCGGCACGTTGAAGGCTCGCAGTGCCGCAGGGTCTACATCAATCTGATACTGCCGCACGTACCCCCCGACGCTTGCTACTTCGCTGATGCCTTCGACGCTATCGAGAGCCAGTTTGATGTCGAAGTCCTGGATGCTGCGCAGCTCATCAAGTGGCAAGCCGCTGAATGCCAACTCCTCACCGGTCAGTGGGCATGTGTAGGGTTCAGCCCGGTCCAACGTCATCGTCAGCAACGGGTCATCCTGCGGCAAGGCCCGACGAGACGATTCCGCCAAGACGCCGTCTTCACTGAAGCGCAGGCCCGGACGCCGAGGTGAATACCAACCGTTCTCGACCGTGTACCAGAAGACTTGGCCAAGTGCTGTCGCATCGGGCCCGAGTCTCGGCGTGACGCCGTCGGGGAGGTTGCCCTGAGCTACGTTGAGACGTTCGAGCACGCGGCTCCGTGCCCAATAGAACCCGATGTCGTCGTGGAACACCACGTAGACAATCGACCAGCCGAAACCACTCGTCGCCCTGATCTCCTTGACGCCGGGAACGCCCTGCAAAGCCACCGTCAGCGGGTAGGTGACCTGTTCGTCCACGTCCTTGGGGCTTCGACCCATCCACTCCGTAAAGACGATGGCCTGGTTCTCGGCAATGTCGGGGATGGCGTCCTTGGGATTCTGCTTGAACGATTGCCAGCCCCATCCGGCCAACACGGCGGCCAGAAGAATCGCCAGAATGGGGATACTGAGGAAGGTTCTGACGAGACGATCAATCATCGACTCTGTCTCCCTGGCCGGTCGTGGTCGCATCTGTATGCGCAGCGTGATCGTGCATCGCCGCCGGCGCAAGCCCTCGCGCGTTGAACAAGCTGGGCTTGCCTGCAAGCTGCATCTGGCTGTCGATCACGAAGTTCCCGCGAGTGACAACCTTCTGTCCCTCGTCGAGACCCCCCAGAACGGGATAGAATCGGCGTCCGGTTTTATCTTGGGCCACCGGACCGATCTTGATTTCCACACCGCGGTAAACGCCGGGGCTCGTCTCGACATAAACGAGCGATCGCTGACCGGTCCGCATCACAGCCTCGGTCGGCACACTCAGTACGGCCACTGCCGCTCGCGGTTCCGTGTGCCCGGGAAGTGATTCGACGGGCACCATATCCATCTCGCAGATCGAGCAGATGGTCAATGTGTCGGCGGCTTCCCACGTGTGCATCGGGCACACGAACGCGCCGCGAGCTGCGGGGGTAGCGGCGTGACCGCCCGCGCCGACCGCGACATCGATCTGGGCCGTGACATACATCTCGGGCTTGAGCCGCCGGTTGGGATTGTCCACATTGACCCGAACCTTGATCGTACGGGTCGTTGGGTCCACCACTGGGTCCACAAACACAATCTCGCCGCGGACCGCCCCTCCCGGCAATGACTGTGCCGTCACGCTTACCTCTTGGAATGGCGCGACCCAGGGCAGATCCGCCTCGTAAAGATCTAGGAGCAGCCAGACCTTTGTAAGGTCGGCGATCTGGTAGAGCGGATCGCCGGTCTTGACGTATTTCCCCTCCATCGCCCACTTGCGAACGATCGTCCCATCCAGCGGGGTGTGAATGACCAGATGGCTTGCCACCTCGCCGGTGCGTTTGAGTTCGTCGATCTGCGCTGCGGTGACACCTAGAAGCTCGAGCTTCCGCCGGGCGGAAACGACCAGTTCCTCGGAGAGGCGGCGCGATGACCCCGTGGAGTCATTACGGACGGCATCGAGGGATCGAGCCGCCTGTAGCAGCTCTTCCTGAGCCGAGATCAGCTCGGGGCTGTAAATCTCGACGAGATGGTCACCGCTGCTGACGACCATACCCGTGAAATCCGCAAAGAGCCTGTCAATGCGACCGCTGGTCCAGGCGCTGACCATCTTAAGGCGCGTCTCATCATACGTGACCTTGCCGACGGTTCGGATGCGCTTCCTGAGGTGCCGCCGCGCAGCAGGTTCGGTGGCAAGCTCGGCGAGTCGACGAGCACGCTCACCGAGTGCTATCTCGGCTTCGCCCGTTTCTACGGACATGTCCATCATCACCGGTTCGCGCTTCATGCCACAAACCGGACATCGACTGTCAGGATCGTCACTTCCTTGATCGCCGCACTCCGGCATCGTGCACATGTACCAACGCTTGGGCTTCGCCTTGCCGGCCCCGACGTCCTGGGACAGCCTCGCCTCGGGGGGCTTCATGCCGAGTTCGTCGCTGCCGACGTACTTGGCGATCAGGTCCATCCCACACTGCGGACAATCGCCGGGCTCGGATTGGCGCACCTCCGGGTGCATGGAGCAGGTCCAGTACTCGATTTCTTCGAGCCCAGCGGTGTTCGTCGCTGCCGCTTGGGGCATGCTCGACAGCTTCGACGCGACCTTCTGCATACGCCATGTTGACCACGCCGCAAGCACGGCCACGCCAACCAGCACGATGCACCATCGAATGAGAACGCTTCGAACGTCAGCGGCACGATTGTCGGGGCCGGCGTCGGTCATGGTTGCTCCCCTTGCCCTTGTGTCTTGGAGGTAATCTCGTCTCGGACCAGTTGCAGACCTACCTCGCGTTGCAGCTGCGAGAACGCTGTTTCGAGTTCGGCCACCTCACGATGCAGCATCAACTCGAAGTCGAGCAATCGCCGCCAGTTATCGATCACGGCGAGGAAGTCGCTCCTGCCGGCCTGGTAGGCGGTCAACGAGACCTCGTAGGTCTGTCTGGCCTGGGGAATCAACGTGGACTCGAGCACCTCGATCGTGTCCTGCTGAGTTTGGACGTTCGTCCAAGCGTTGAAGACCCGAAACGTGATCTGGTTGAGCGCGGCCTGCCTCCGGTGTTGCGTCTTCAACAACCGGCTTCGCGCCTCCTGCTTGGCCGCCTCGATGCGATCGAACCAGATCGGCACGTTGAACTGGAGCATCAGTGCCCAACTGTCCGTACCGGTTTCGCTCATCCGATTGATGTTGCTTTGCGGCGCGTTGGGCGGTTCGAAGGCATCGCGTGGTTCGATGTAGGTCCACTCGGCACCGATCGTGACGTCGGGCCAGTAGCCCAGATCAGCCAGCTCGACTCCCTCCTGATCGCGCTCGGATTGGTGGATGAGAATCGCCAGATCCGGGCTGTGCTCGACGGCCAGTGCAAGGAGCTGTTCCACGCCGGCGTCGAACGTCTGTGATTGGATCGGCTCGGTCGCGGGCAACTCGCGTGCGGGTGGATAATCCAAGAGCTGGTTCAGCGCTGCGGCGGCTGACGTTCGCCGGCGGGCCAGACGGCTTTCGTTGTCGCGGAGCTTGGCCACCTCGGTCTGGACCCGCAAGAGGTCATGCTGCTCGGCTTTGCCGACACGGTATTGCGTCGCGACCACCTGCTCCAGGTTCTCGAGCGACACTCGGTGAGCGCGCGTCAACTCGACGGATCGATCCGTCAGGTAAATTCGGTAGTGGGCTTGCTCCACGTCCGCGATTACCTGCAGCCGCGTGGCGTTGAGCCGCTCGATCGCCATGCGCACCTCAGCCACGGCCGCCCGCCCGGCATGGTCCAACCTGGCCGGCAACGGGATCTTCTGACCGACTCCGAGGACGAAATACACATCACCGGCCGCCGTCCGGATCGGCTCCGGACGAACGGCCAATCGCAGGATCGGATCGGGAAGTGCAGTTACCTGCGTAACACGTGCGAGCTTCACCCGGGCATCGGCCATTGCGGCCAGCACGGCGGGGCTCCGCTCCAAGGCCTCGCGCACATACTCCTGCATCTGAGACGACGAGGGATGTCCATGCCCCTCGCTGTCAGCCTCTTCGCGCGTGCCGGCCCCGGCCGGCGATCTGATGACCGAAACGCCTGAATGCTCACCGGTTACTTCCCGGGTGTGCCACACTCCCGGCCTGTGCCAACTCCTGACGGCTTGCGAGACTTCCCTGTCTACCGATCGGTTCGTCGAACACCCCGGCGCGGCTGTGAGAAGGACCGGGATCGCGACCCCCACGGCCAGAGACCGAAGGCGCCGTGCAGCCCGCACGCGGTTTTCCACTGCGCCGTGACACGCTCGCACGATTTCAACCGTCCTTTCCGGAAGCCCCCGAGGGCAGCCTCCACCCGTCACTTCAGGTTATGATCGGCTCCCAAAAGCTGGCAACACCTCAAGAATGCCTCGGCATCGTCGCGGACAACCGGTCAATCACTTCACGCAGAAGCTCAATCGTCCGATCGATCTCGGCAACTGTGGTGAAACGTGACAGGCTGAAGCGGATCGCGCCGTGGGCGATCTTCGGATCGATGCCCATCGCCGCAAGCACGTGCGACGGATCGAGCGATCCGCTGCTGCAGGCGGCACCTGCCGATGCGGATATCCCGCGCTCGCTAAGCAGGATAAGCAGCGCCTCAGCCTGCAGCCGCTCGAAGCCGATATTGGCCGTGTTGCACACGCGGTCGGCGGCGGCGCCGATCACGCGAGCGATCGGGATGGCCGCTTGAACCCGGGCCTCGAAGTCGTCGCGCAGTTGCCGGATCGCTTCGATTCTCTCCGCCGGGAGACGGGCCGCTTCCTCTGCCGCTGCGCCGAAGCCGATAATCGCAGGCACGTTTTCCGTCCCCGGGCGCAGATCTCGCTCCTGGCGACCGCCGATGGTCAGTGGCACGAGCCGAGTCCGCCTGCGAACGTACAGCGCGCCGACGCCTTTCGGTCCGTGCATCTTGTGGGCCGACAAGCTCAACAGGTGCACGGGAAGCTCCTTCACATCGACCGGCACCTTGCCGACCGACTGCACCGCGTCCACGTGAACGCGGACACCGTGTCGCTGGGCAATCTCGCAGATCCGCAGCACATCAAACAGCGCCCCGGTCTCGTTGTTGGCGTGCATGATCGAGATCAGGGCGGTGTCCGGAGTGACCCGGTCCTCGAGTTCATCGTAGTCCAGGCGGCCTTGGTGATCCACACCGATCCGGTCGACCCGGCACCCTTCCCGGGCAAGCTGGGTGGCGAGCCGATGGACGGCGCTGTGCTCAACGGCGGAGGTGATCACGTGCTGCCGGGTCGGTTCGGCCGCCAGCACGCCGCGGATGGCCAGGTTGATGCTCTCGGTGCCGCCACTCGTAAAGACGATCTCTCTCGGTTCGGCGTTCATGAGTCCGGCAACCTGCTCCCGGGCGCACTCTAGCCCGTGTCGCACACGCTGGCCGAAGCGGTGCACACTCGACGGGTTGGCATATTCGGGCCCAAGAAACGGGAGCATCGCCTCGACAACGCCGTCGAGCGGCTTGGTCGTCGCGTTGTTGTCAAGATAAATGTGCACGTGGAAAAACTCCGAAAGCCGGTTGACGCAACGGCAACCAGTCAATAGTCTATTATTATACTAGACAATTGCGGGGGAGGCCATGAGGATCTCAACGAAGGGACGATACGGTTTGCGGGCCATGTTTGAACTGGCCCGGGGCTTCGGCGAAGGGCCGCTTCTGATGGGCGACATCGCCGAACGGCAGCGCATGTCTCGCAAGCACCTCCACACGCTGCTGACTTCCCTGAAGTCGGCCGGATTGGTCAGGAGCATCCGGGGCCCCGGCGGCGGGTTCATCCTGACCGGGGTCCCCAGCGAGATCAGGCTTAGCGAGGTGCTACGAGCGTTGGAGGGCCCGCTTACGCTCGTACATTGCGTGCCGGATAGGCGGGCATGCGACCGAGCGAGCCGATGCGCCGCCCGCAAGGTGTGGCAGAAGCTCACCGGCGCGATCGAGGAGGTCCTCGACGGCGTCACCCTCGAGGATCTTGTGGGCCGGGACACAAAGGCCCGCTCAAAACTGGGAGGCAAGAAGAAGGTACACGGGAGTTCGAGACGCACTACCTCGGCTGGCAGACGGTCAGGCGCTGCGTCCCGCAGACGTGGAACAAAGGCAGGTAAGAAATGACCAAGATCGCTGAGGATATCACGAAGCTCGTGGGGAGAACGCCACTGGTTCGGCTCAGCAGGATCGGCGCGGGGCTTGAAGGCCAGATCGTCGCCAAGCTCGAATCCTTCAACCCTTGTGCAAGCGTGAAGGACCGTATCGGCCTGAGCATGATCGAGGCCGCGGAGCGCGCCGGGCAGATCAAGGAAGACACGATCATCGTTGAGCCGACGAGCGGCAACACGGGTATCTCCCTGGCCTTTGTCTGTGCGGCTCGGGGATACAAGTTGGTCCTCACCATGCCGGAGACAATGAGCATCGAGCGGCGAAAGCTGCTCAGGATTCTCGGGGCTGAACGGGTCCTGACGCCCGGACCGGAGGGGATGCCAGGAGCGATACGCAAGGCCGAGGAGCTGGCTGCGTCCGATTCTCGCTACCTGCTCCTCCAACAGTTCGTCAACCCGGCCAACCCGGAGATTCACCGAAAAACCACGGCGGAGGAAATCTGGGAGGACACGGGCGGCGCCGTCGACATCCTCGTTGCCGGCGTCGGAACCGGCGGTACAATCACCGGCGTTGCGGAGATTCTAAAGGAACGCAAGCCATCATTTAAGGCGATCGCGGTCGAGCCAGTCGACTCGCCGGTCTTATCCGGCGGTAAGCCCGGACCGCACAAGATTCAGGGCATTGGAGCCGGGTTCGTTCCCCAAGTGCTTCGGACGGATCTCGTGGACGAGATCATCCAGGTTAAGCACGAGGACGCCGGGGCGACTTCGCGCCGCCTGGCCAGGGAGGAGGGTCTGCTCGCCGGCATCTCGGCAGGGGCCAACGTGTGGGCGGCATTGCAGGTTGCTGCCAGGCCGGAGAATACCGGCAAGATGATCGTCACCGTAATCTGCGACAGCGGTGAGCGGTATCTGAGCACCTGGTTGTTTGAGGAAGACGGAAAGTAGGCGAAGCGTGGGCGATGGGCCCAAGCAGACACGAGGACTACGCGGAGATTCCGCGGGCACAGAGTGGAGAATAACATGGACGGTAAGAACATTTTCAGCCCGGTCTCGGATGGAGATGTAACCCGCGCTATCCTGCGCAGTTTCGCAGGGGAGCTCGAGGAGTACGTTTCCTCCGACGTGATTGTAGTGGGTGCCGGACCGTCAGGACTCATCTGCGCGCGGGAGCTCGCTAAGAAGGGCACGCGGGTGCTCCTGATCGAACGCAACAACTACCTCGGCGGTGGGTTTTGGATCGGCGGATTCTTGATGAACAAGCTTACGGTTAGAGCACCCGGGCACAAGGAACTGGCGAAGCTCGGCGTCCGCCTGACGGAGAGCACCGCCGGTCTGTATGTTGCCGACGCCCCTGAGGCCTGCTCCAAGCTGATCGCGTCCACGTGTGACGCGGGGGTCAAAGTCCTAAACATGGTTTCCATTGATGATGTGGTGCTCAAGAGAGACCGCGTCCGGGGCGTAGTAGCGAACTGGACCCCGGTTGGGGCCCTGCCCCGGCAGATTACCTGTGTGGACCCGGTCTCCTTCGAAGCGGAAGTGGTCGTAGACGCCACCGGGCACGATGCCGCAGTGGCCGAGAAGCTTGCGAGCCGGGGGCTGGTGAAGCTCGCCGGAATGGGCGCTATGGATGCCGAGACCTCGGAGGACGCCGTCGTTGAGGGTACCGGCGAAATCTATCCGGGTCTGGTCGTGTGCGGCATGAGCGTGAGCACCGTACGCGGCCTGCCGCGGATGGGCCCAACATTCGGGGGCATGCTGCTGTCCGGTTTGCGTGCCGCGGAGGTCGTTTCGGCCATGACTTCGACCGGGGTTAAGGTCAGGCCTGAGCCCGCGCTAGTTTGAGCATAACCCTTCGGCTGCCGCGTTGCCGGTGGAAAGAGCAGGGGCCGTTTGCGCTGGCCGTGCTTGCGACCACAAGGAGGTGGTCCGCAAGCACCCCGTTATTCAAGAAGGGTGGCAATGCAGAGCACCAAGAGAACCGATCGTGACACTTCTGCGGGAGGCTCCCCCGGCGATGGCCAACTTGCCGCCCTAGTGGCCGCACTCTGCGAAGCGAACGGACATCTCGCGCGCCCAAACAAAGAGTGTCCCGACCGCCAGCCGCTGCCGTCGCGCGACGTGGTGGTTGAGGTCGTCGAGGCCCTGCGGGCGGTCTTGTTCCCCGGCTACTTCGGTACTTCGGAGTTGACGGCGGACAACATTACCTTCCATCTCGGCAGCGCGCTCGATCGGATTCAGCGTAGTCTGCGAGAGCAGATCAGGCGAGGCCTCTGTTTCGCGTGTGATAACCTCGGGGCCGTCGCCCAGGCCGACTGTGGCGCCCGCGCGGAATCACTGACGCGGGAGTTTCTCAACCGGCTTCCGGAGGTGCGGCGGATTCTTGCCACCGATGTCCAGGCTGCATATGAGGGTGACCCGGCCGCCACCTGCCCGGACGAGGCCATCTTCTGCTACCCGGGTATGCTGGCGATTACGAACCACCGCTTGGCCCATGAGTTATACCTCTTGGGCGTACCGTTGATTCCTCGGATCATCGCCGAGCATGCCCACAGCGCCACTGGCATCGACATTCACCCGGGCGCCACGATCGGCGAGAGTTTCTTTATCGATCACGGTACCGGCGTGGTGATCGGCGAAACGTGCACGATCGGCAAACGCGTGCGACTCTACCAGGGTGTTACCCTCGGGGCCAAGAGCTTCCCGTTGGACAAGGACGGCAACCCGATCAAGGGCATCAAGCGGCATCCCGACGTCGAAGACGATGTCATCATTTACTCGGAAGCAACGATCCTCGGACCGGTCACGATAGGCAAGGGCTCGGTCATCGGCGGGAACGTTTGGCTACCGCACAGTGTGCCGCCGGGAAGCCGGATTACGCAGGCGCAGACTCGCCAGGACCTCTACGCCGGTGGGGCCGGCATCTGACGGGTGGTTGACGTTCGACGTCCCAGGAATGCGATGACGTAGCATGACAAGCGTCAGCACAATGCGCGGTCTCCACGCCCGCAAACGGCACGCACTTCGTGGCCGGTGAAAGCCCGGTTAGGAGTTCCTGTCATCAAGGCCTCCACCGGGACTTCCACCCGGCAAGTCACTTCCTGGGTCGCTTTCGCTAACCAGTTATCCAGCGTCAGATCATGACGCTGCGCGTCATGCCTGACGCACCAAATGGCGGCGGCCTCGTCTACGCGTCCACCTAGCCAAGCCGAAGGTCGGCATTCGAAGCTCCGCTCCCAACGAGATCTGGCATGTCGATACGACGCTGATTCGGCTTCTCGATGGAACACGCGCGTACGTTCACGCCGTCATCGACAACTTTTCACGCCGCATACTCGCGTGGAAGGTGTCCTCGACGTTTGATCCAAGCATCACGGCCGAACTCCTGCTCGGTGCCGCGAGTGGGTTGATCGACGAGAAGCCAACCCTCCTCGTTGACGGCGGCGTCGAGAACTTCAACAGTGCCGTTGATGAGCTGGTCGATTCTGGACTCCTCCAACGGCTTCTCGCCCAGACCGACATCTCGTTCTCCAACTCGCTTATCGAATCCTGGTGGCGAGCGCTCAAACACCTGTGGTTGTACTTGAACACACTTGAGACGGTCAGCAGACTCAAGACGCTGGTCACGTTCTATGTGGACGAGCACAACACGCGTCTCCCCCACTCCGCGTTCCGTGGTCAGACCCCCGACGAGATGTACTTCGGCACGGGGGACCACATCCCTGATGAACTCGACGCCGCGAAGAAGGTCACACGCCAATCTCGGATGGAGGTGAACCGCGCAACATCATGCTCAACGTGCCAGCCGCTTGTGGCCCTCGCCAGCTGACGACGAACGCTGCGCACGGAGCACAATTCTTGTCACCAATCAAAGCCACCAATGAGAAAGTCGCGCGGGCGTGTGGCCAAAATGTCATGAGGCCGCGCCCGCCCGAGACGGCCAGGCCTGAGCGCCAACCTTGATCGCCAAACTGCCCTCCTCGATTGGGCCAAAGTGGCGAGAACTCGCGCATGAAAGTGCAGAATGTCGCTGCGAATAGCACGGCTCGCAGCGCCGCCGCCGGATCAGCCGGGATGCGGCCCGGGTGTCGGTTGCTGTGCACCGTCCTCATCGGCGACGGGATCGCTCTGGCTCTGCCCAACTTCACGAACGATTTCTTCTTCGGATAGACGGCGGCTGAACAGCTTTCTGAAGGTCTCGATCCGATTGATGAAGGAGAACGTCGGTTCCCCGGTAAGCTCTACTTCTTCCTTGGCCATCGCTTCCTTGACCGCCGGGATGAAATGATCCCTGACCACCCAGTCACAGCCAGGTAACACACGCACACGGTATCGTAGCGTGACCCTGTCGTGCCGGCCGCGAAAACACTCTGACAAAGTCGGCTCATCTCGGACGGGCTCGATACGTTGATTGAGGTCCGCACACACAGCGCCGATCGCGATCTTTGCTCGATCTTCGTCAGCGGACGATTTGAGCGTGATGTCAACATAGTTGCTGACAAAGCCATCGGGGAATCGGCGTGACGGCACACACCGACTGTTGGGAATGTTGAACTCCTGCCCGGAGAGCGAGCGGATCCGTGTGTACTTGACGTTGAAGTCCACTACGTGCCCATGCTTGCCGTCGACCTCTACGAAATCGCCAACGTTGTAGTGGCGACCGGCGATAATATCCAAACCCTTGACGAAATCGACCACGATCTGCTGAAACATACCGGCCATGATCAATCCAACCAAAGCGATCGGGCCGGTACTCTTGGACGGCTCGATCCCGAATTCGTTTAGAATGGCCACGGTGCCAAAGACCCAAACGAACAGCTTCAGAATGCTGCCGGCAAAACTGAGCAAGGTGCCGATGCGTTTGACGGACAAGCGCCGATTGGTCAGCGCGTTGAGTGCGGAAAGAGCCTGCCGGATCAGCCATATCAACAGCCGCACGGCATACGACGCCGCAATTACGCCCGCCAGAATCCCAATGGAATGAATGATCTTACGATGCTGGTCCCAGAACGACGGTACCGGCGGCACGAGTACATCTGCGCATTGCACATAGAGATCGGCAAGCCCGCGCGTCAAGGTTGCCTGTCGCATCTTGGCGTATACGATGTTCTCGCGCGTCACGACCACCAGGTCGATCTGCTGCCGCTCGGTGTCGTACTGTTGCTTCATACGACGAAAGTGGCTCGACAGCCGTCGATAATCGTCCAAGTCGTCAGCCTGATCCAATCGCTCCCGCAACGCATTCTCAAGCGCGTCAATCCCGGGCAAGAGTTGCTGAAGCGGCTCAATCTCCTTTTCCTCGGCTTCCGCCACCTCAAGGAGTGCGTCGGCCTCCTTCAATATCTCGTCGGCCTGCTGTTTGAATCCGGTGGCTCGCTCTTGGCGCTGCTGAGGCGTCATTTGCGACCGCTTTTCCCCAAGCTCCTCCAGGCTCTTCTTGGCCTCGTCGATACGTTGACGTAGTTGCCCGATCGCTTCCTTCTGCTGCGCGGAGCGTTTATGCAGTTCGACCTGCTGAAGCCGCCGTTGTTCATAGGTTTCCACGCGCCTCCAGTACTCGCGATCATTCTCGAGACGCGCCGTGTCGTGTTCCTCCGCTGAGGCTCGCGCCAAGCGCTCCTCGATTTCGTCCAGACGAGATCTCGCGAAGTCGAGGCGGTTCCGCGCCTCGGCATCAAGCTGTTCGGCCAGTCGTTCTTTGTTAAGTGCATCTGCTTCGTCGGCTTCCGGAGCCTTCGTGGCCGTTATGGCTTGGACGGCTGAAGCTTCGCCAACAGCCTCGCGGACAGCGGCCAGCTTGGCCTCAAGCAGGTCACGCTCTGCATCATGAACGGCGCGTTTCTGTCGGGCGGATTCCGCCTGGGCCGCCAGGGCCGCTCGCTCAAGCTCGTGCATGTGTCTGGCTTGCTCTTCAGCCGTCTCGATCAACTCCGCCAGTTGGGCAAGCCGCAACGTGCGCACATCTTCGGGCTCTTCCTGGGCGGCGTTGGCGCTTTGGATCTGGTCGAGCTGCGTCTGCAATGCGGTCAAGTCGCTGGCGACGAGGTCCTCGGCCCTGGGTTGCGCGCCAGCCTGGAATTGTGCCAGGGCCTGCCGAAATCGGGCGGCGTTTTCGCACGCGTCCAACGCAGCTTGCCAAGCGGTGTGGGCCGACTCAAGAAACTTCACCTCATTCTGCAGAGCCGTTCGCTCCGTGATCAGCGTGTCCTTTTGTTCAGCGAGTTTCGCGGCGGGCATGGACCCGCCCGCGTCTACAAGACCCTGCAAGGACGCCGCGGTCACTTGCAGTCGCTCTTGTAGTTCCGAACTGCGTTCGGCTAGCGCCTCTTGGGACGCGGTCAACTGCTCTTGGAGCTTCTCACATCCGCTGCCTTGGGCTGACGTTGTCGCCAGGTTCTCGGATCCATAAGCTGGATTGAGGCTCCAGGTTGCGGCGATAAGAACGACTGCGCCCAGCCACCCGACGCATACGCAAGTCGGTCGCACGCCAAAGAACCGGCTAGCCTTCGATTTGTCCATTCCTCACGTCCTCAAAAAATCCAGATCCTGCGTTGCCATCGCGGACTCCGTTGACATGGATACACGTAGAATCCCCCCCAGTCCACAGGCATGCGGAGTTAGCCATGGGTGGCCATTCATGGCCAAGGTCCTGGGTGCCGAGCCGCCACGGAAGGCCGATTATCCAGCGAGCGGACGGGTGTGTCCACCTCCTACAGGAGACATCTGCTCACTGCTGTAGTCCAAGGTGCGGTCGGCCCATTTTGCCGCAGTGTCAGCATCCGTAACAAGCACCCCGCGGCCCTTGCAGGTGACCACTTCGTCGCCCGGCCGCTCCTCGTCCAGCGTTAGATCCAGGCCGCGAAGCAGCACCGCCAAACGAGCCACATTTCTGTTCTGCGGCGACGGCCTCATCCAACGCTGCCAAGAGCCGTTCGCCTGCCCTTGACGCGGCGCTGCGAACGAAGTCCGCGTCGCGCAGCGACGAGGCTTGACGGCATGTCAAGGGTGGAGCGAAACGGCCAGCGCGACGATTTGGGCGTAGAAGCGGTCAGCTTTCTGCCGTCAGCCATTAGCAGGATGGTTGGCCGGATGACTTTGGCTGTGAGACAGCGGAATCGAGACCCAACGTTCAAAGAACCTGGGCCACCCGTCCGAACGTCTGGGGCACCTGGTCTGTCCGATCTGAATTGCTTAGACTACATGCGGAACACGCCCTTAACGGAGTAACGCGCGATATGGCTGCAAAGAGTTTCAAGCGAGACCAGCATCACCTGATTGACGAGATTTGGGATCAAGTCGACAACCTGCAAGCGCAGTGCAGGCAGTTCGGAGGGGGATTATACACTATCTATAAGAGCATATCTGTTATCCTTCGCACATTGCTGCTTGGTTCAAGCGGGCAGCCGCCACTGTTAATGCCCGTACTGCCCGACGTTTCGTTCTTTCCTTTAGCATCAACTCCAGTGAAACCGTTCTGCGAGGGACCGTGGTCGCCGGCCGAGATCGTTGTTACAAATGACGCCAGTGGTTCCCTGCACTATTGTGCTGGAAGCACCATGCAGTATTACCTTGCAAGCGAGGACGGCGGAGTCGTTTTGTCACGAAACGATCCTATCGAAGGCGACGTCCTAAGGAGAATCGAGGTCAAGAACTTGTTTAATCCAATGGGGCACAGACTCTCGTTAGAAGATTGGTTGGCGCAACCGTTCCTCGGTATAGATTGGACGCTCCGCGATTTTCTCAAGTGTATCGTGCATAAGGACGGGGGTGCACATCTTGATCAATCGGCGAAGGTAGATTCGCTCCGGAAGTTCGGGTATATCCACTGGCACCTTACAGCGATGATCGCGAAGTACGCTGCCGGCGAGATCGCTTCCCATCTGGAACGAGCTTACCCTAACCACACGCGCCCTATACGCTAATAGACTACCTCATCAACTGTGCAGAGAACCTCATGATGGTGCCCGAGCGGCTCGGGCACGCCTTCAATCCGGATTCCCCCCTCCGGCTCCTGGAAGAAGGGGAGGGGGCAGGGCAATCGCATCTAAATCACCCGCCTGGCGGCGTTGACTCAGTACCCC
>CBDUZO010000041.1:0-34342 GCA_965371725.1 uncultured Phycisphaerales bacterium | reverse complement strand
TGTCAAGGAGGGGAGGAAGAAACGCCATTACCTTTCTGGAAGCGGCACTAGGAACTCGCGCGGCATCGGTGGCGTATGTGTGGGGCCGGCCGCCATCCAAATCGGCATGTGGGCAGGAGCAAACACGACGGAGCGGCGTGAGCGCGGGCAACGTGCTTCGCTGGCGGTACGTGTTTCACAAGTTGACGCCTCGGTTCGCGCGGCGTAACCTCGCCGACAAGCTGGTGGGCAGTGCCCACGCAAGGACCTGTTGTGGGGAGAGGAATGTGGCCACGTTCGACACTCTTGATTCCCTGACCGGTGTGTTGCGCTACGCCGTTGCGGACCTGCTCTATCGCATGGCGGACGATGAGCTGTTGATGGGTTATTGCGATGCGGAGTGGACTTCGGCGGAGTCGATCCCGGATCCGTATGCGGCCTTTCGATTGATGGACCGCGACGAGCGGGAGCACGCGCGGGCGTACTATCGAATGTTGCACGATCTGGGGCAGCCCGATCTGCGGGCGCTGGTGATGGATCGTGATCGCCGGGCGTTTCGCTGTGCGTCGCTGGTCTGCCTTCCGACGAAGGATCAACCTTTCAGCATCATCCGCCGGTTTCTCTACGATGCCCAGGAGAGTGTCAGACTGATGGCTTTGTGTGGCAGTACGCTGACCCCGCTCGCTGAGCTTGCTCGAACGCTCTATGAGCAGGAGAGAGAGCACCTCGCACACACACGTCGTTGGGTATTCGGACTTGGCGATTCCGGCGCGCAGGGGCGGGATAAGATGCAGGAAGTGTTGCACTTCATCTATCCGCACGCGCTGGGGTTGTTCGAGCCGACCGAGGCGGACAATCCTCTGGCTGAGTCGGGCATTTGTCCGCGCGAAGATCAGCTTCGCCGGGAGTGGGAGTCAGCCGTGGTCCCCGTCCTGGGCGGTGTGGGCTTGAGCATTCCCGAAAACATGGAGCCGGTCCACGGCGGCCGCGTCGGCAAGCACCCGCCCGCGCTCGAGAAACTGCTCGTAAACGTGCGAGCTCGTTTCGATCCGGGCGTGCCGGGCGGCTGAACCAGCTACGATTCTGGTGTCGAGAACCTGTCACCTTTTGCGACATGGCGCCCGTTGACATAATCCTGCCAGGGCATGATGCGACCCGAGGAGGGCTTGATTTCGAGCAGCTCGATGAACCCGTCCTTCACGGCGACGAAGAGACGCTCGTCGATGGTTCCCGGTTCGATCGACGGTATTGAGGTATCCTCAGCCGGTCTGGCGCGGTTAAGCTGCACGGTCTCCCATCGCCCATCGTTTGCCTCGAACGTGACGGAAGCGCCGGGCCAGGGCGTCATCCCGCAAATGTGGTTGGCCACGTCGCGGGCGGAGCGATCGAAGCGTACGCGGCCGTCGGTCTTCTTAAGCTTCATCGCCTTCGTCGCCTCACGGTCGTCCTGCGGCGTTCCCTCTGGAAGCGCGTCGGCGGCGTAGAGGTCGAGGGCGGCCTGGACTGCGTCGACTCCTACGCCCGCCAGCCGATCGTGAAGCTCGCCGGCGGTTTCCTCCGGTTTGATGGTTGTCCAGCGCGTGACGAGGATCGGCCCGGCGTCCATGCGCTCGTTGACGCGAAACACGGTGCAACCGGTCTTCTCCTCACCCCGCACGATAGCCCAGTTGATCGGTGCCGCCCCGCGATATTTCGGGAGCAAGGAGGCGTGCAGGTTGATGACGCCGCCCGGTGTCGAGGCGAGCATATCGGGCCCGAGCTTCTGCCCGAAGGCGATCATCAGGGCCAGGCGGGCGTCGAGCGAGCGGATTTCAGACAGTGCGTCAGGTGCGTTGATGTCCTCGGTGGCCAGAACTTCGAGGCCAAGCTCACCGGCCATCGCCGCGACGGGCGTGCGAGCGGTCCGCCGTCCCCGCCCGGCTCCACGGGCCGGTTGTGTGATGACCAGGGGCACCTCATGGCCGCTCTGGGCGAGCCATTTGAGGGTCGGCACGGCGAAGGCTCCGGAGCCTACGAACACGATGCGCATGGAACATCTGCCAATCAGCGGTGCGAGGCGTTGTACTCGGCCCTGAGCGCCTTGAGGGCGCGACGGTTGGCGATCTCATCCGTTTCCGACATGTTGTCGCAGATCAGGCGACCGTCAAGGTGATCCGTCTCGTGCTGCCAGGCGCGGGCCTTGAGGTCCTCTCCGACCAACTCGATAGGCCGGCCCGTCACGTCCTGAGCCCGCATGACCGCGCGGATGGCCCGCCGTCTCGTGACCGTAACGCCGGGGAGCGAGAGGCAACCCTCCTCACCGTCCACGCCACCGGTAAGCTCGGCAAACTTGGGGTTGACGATGATGAGGTCGTCTCCGGGCTCGCTCGTGGGGTTGCAGACAAAAAGGCGGATGGACAACCCGACCTGCGGTGCAGCCAGCCCCACACCTTCCCCGGTGTGCATGACCTCCAGCATTCGGCGGGTGAGGGCCTCCAGTTCGGGGCCGAAATCCTCGACCTCCGCACAGACCTTCCGCAGAACGGGGTCCGGGTGATGGACGATCCGCAACGTTTCCAGGTTGGGTGGTTTCATGGTCTCTGACTTCGGCTGATCCAGGCCCCCAACCCCGGAACCGGCGTCTACCTTGACATCACCGATCATAGGGATAGTATCATTTGCTCATTGGATTGTAAAGGGTTTCCGTTACTGGAGTAACGAATTGGGCGGCTTGGCCGGGCCGCTGACCCAGGCGAACTCGGCTCGCGTTGGGGCGCTCCTCGTGCGACGAGGTGGCCCAGACAAGTACGATTGCGCACCGTTCCCTCAATCCTCGTGAGCGTGTGAAGGTCCATGGCGAAGAAGAAAGACGACGAGCCAACCGAGGCCATCGATCCAAACGCGCGGTTGGATACCAGTGCGTCCGACAAGGCCAAAGCCGCCAAATGGTTCGAGCGGGCACGCGAACTGGGTGAGAAGCGTCAATTCGATTACGCCATCGAGTACTACGTGAACGGGCTCGAGTTCTGGCCAGACGCCATCGAGGACGGATGCAAACCGCTCCACGGTTGCGCCGTCGCCCGGCATCAGACCGGCGGCAAGAAGCCGGGCTTCAAGGACACGATCAAGCGGTCCATGAATGACAAGGACCCGAAGCGTGCCTTCATGAACGCTTTGTGGTTGTTCGGTCACGATCCGGAGAACTTCAACTACATCGAGGGCGTGTGTCGTAACGCCAGCCGTCTTCGCGCCGAGGACGCCGCGAAGTGGGCGGGCGGCGTGGCACAGAAGCACCTCGAGAGCACACCGAAGTCCTCGGTCAAGCAGTTCCAGCAGATGGTCAAGCTGTTCGAGGAGCTTGGTGATAGGGCCACGGCACGGGCGGAACCGGAGTTCGGTGTTGACGTCTATCAGATAGGCATCGACCTTCTCAGCACCTTGCGGCGGCGGGCCGGCAGTAAGGATCGCGACCTCGAGAACGCCGTCCGCGACATGTCGACGAAGCTCACCATCCTGAAGGGAAAGTACAAGGATGGTGAGTCCTACCGCGAAAGCATGGTCGGATCGGAGGAGCAGATGGAGCTCCACGATCGGCAGCGCTCGGTCCAGAGCGACGATCGGCTGGATGAGCTGATCGCGCTGTCTGACTCGGAGTATCAGGCGGAGCCCGACAAGGCCGGCATACTGACCAAGCTAATCGACCTTCTCTGTCGGCGGGAGCAGGATGAGGGGGAGATTCGCGCGATCGGCCTTTTGGTCAATCACTACAAGCGGACCGAGGATTATCGCTGGAAACAGTCGGCTGACGACATTCGCAGGAAGCAGCTTCGCCGCCAGGAGCGAAACGCGAAGAAATCCGGTGACGAGGCGGCGGTCAAGAAGCTGAGGGTCAACCGGCTTCGTTTCGAGCTGAAAGTCTTCAAGGAGCGTCTTGAGCGGTATCCGACGGACAACCGCATCAGATTCGAGTACTCCGTGCGCTGCTTCCAGGCGGGCCGGTTCGACGAGGCGATTCCCCTCTTTCAGGCCGCCCGGGTCGATCCGAAGAACAAGAGCACGTGCGGGCTTTACCTGGGCCGGTGCTTCTTTCGCAAGGGGTATTTCTCCCAGGCTATTCCCACGCTCAAAGAGACGATGGAGCAGCACCAGTTCGCGGACGATGAGCTGGCCCGGGAGATGTACTATTGGCTGGCCCGCAGCCAGGAGGGGGCCGGCCAGGCCGATGAGGCCCGACAAACCTACGGAAAAGTGCTCCAGATGGACTACAACTATCGGGACGTCCGTGCTAGACTGGACAATCTCGCACCGGATGAGTAGAGTACCCGATTGCGACGGATGTGGCATCCTAAGGTTGGACGGAGTGTATAGCTGTGGCGAACCTGGCGTCGGCGAAGAAACGTAACAGGCAAAACGAGCGCAATCGCATGCGCAATCGCTCGCGGAAGGCGGCGATCAAGACTGAGGCACGGAAGTTCCTCGACGCCATTCACGATGGCGATCTGGACGCGGCGCGGGAGCGGTTCCGCCTGGTCACCAAGAGGCTGGACCAGACGGCGGCCAAGGGAGCCCTTCACCGCAATACCGCCGCCCGCAAGAAATCGCGACTGGCAGCGAAGTTGAACGCGGCGATCACCGCAGCCGGCGCAGGCTAGAACAAGTTCTTTCGTCGTGTAGCGGTGAAGCGGGTTTTTTCACCTGGGTTTTTCGCCTCGTGTCCGCTACACGAATCCGAAGATCGCTATGATCTGTCGTTCCGGGCCTCTCTTTGGCGATCCGGTCGAAACAACTGCCACGGGCATCGCCGATTCCGGTGCCCGTGATTTTCTGCGCTCGCTCCGTCCGATCGTCACGCATGACCCGATCCGAGCCCAACGCATTCGTGTCCCGCGGCGGGGAGAAGCTCGCCGCTGCCTTGGACCACTTCAAGCTTGACGTGACCGGTAGGGTCTGCGCCGATCTCGGTAGCCACGTGGGCGGTTTTGTCGATTGCCTGTTACGCCGCGGGGCGACGCGTGTGTACTCGGTTGACACGTCTTACGGCGTCCTGGCTTGGAAGCTGCGGCGCGACCCACGCGTGGTCGTGCTCGAGCGGACCAACGCGATGCACGTGACGCTCCCGGAAGCCGTCGATCTGGCCACGATCGATGTGGGCTGGACGCCACAGGCAAGGATCCTTCCCAGCGCTACCGGATTGCTGTTACCGACCGGACGTGTCGTCAGTCTGATCAAACCCCACTATGAAGCGCCCAAGGAGATGCTGATCGACGGTGTGCTCCCGGAGGCGAACGTGGGCGGGGTTGTGGAGGACGTGCTCGAGCGCGTGCGCGGGTGCGGCTGGGAGGTCATCGATCAGGTGGCAAGCCCGCTCCGGGGGCACGGCGGTAACCGCGAGCACTTCGCCCTGCTGACGCGCAAGGCAACGTGTTCCGGGTAACGGGCGATCGGGTGCCTCGGGCCCCCTACTCCTTGGCGAGCTGGGCGATCACGTCCTCGGCAATGTCGGAGTTGGAGTAGACGGCGTCGACGTCGTCCTGATCCTCGAGCGCGTCGATCAGCCTCATAACCTTTTTTGCGGTGTCCAGGTCGAGCATGATCGTGTTGGCTGCCACCATCGACAGGTCTGCGGATTGGGTTTTGATTTCCGCCTCTTCGACCGCTTTCTTGACGGCCTCAATCTGCTCGGGAGCCGTCGTAATCTCATGAATGACGTCGGACGACTCGACATCCTCCGCGCCCGCCTCCAGCGCGATCTCCATGATCTGATCTTCGCCGGCGTCGTCGGCGTTGACGATGATGACGCCCTTTTGAGAGAACTGGAACGCGACGCAGTTGGGTGGGCCGAGGTTGCCGCCCGCCCGTTCGAAGACCTTTTTGATTTCGGCGCTGGTGCGGTTGCGGTTGTCGGTTACGGCGCGGCACATGACCGCGACGCCGCCGGGGCCGTAGCCCTCGTACAGCACATCCTCGTAGCTTTCGCCCTCGAGCTCGCCCGTGCCTTTCTTGATGGCCTTTTCGATGGTGTCCTTGGGCATGTTGTCGCCTTTGGCCTTCTCCACCGCGAGCCGTAGCGTCGGGTTGTCAGCCAGGTTGCCGCCGGACTTGGCCGCCATGGTGACGGCACGTGCGAGCTTACTCCACGCCTTGCCCCGCTTCGCGTCGAGGGCGGCCTTCTTGTGCTTGATGGTGGACCACTTCGAATGACCGGACATGGTAGCACTCCTTGTTGTGTGCACGTCGACGTCGGGCGACCCCGGTCAGGGAGCGTCGTCGGCTTGGGAATCGTCCCGCCCCTGGGGACCCGCCAGCGACGCGACGCTCGGGGTTCGACCTTCTTGGGCGTTATCGATCTTGCTCTGTGTCGTCTGCAGGACGCGGCGTTCGTCGCTGTTCACATCGTTCTCGCCCTGTTCCTGTTTCTGGGCGGCGGCTGCCACCGCCGCCGTCCAGTGCTCGACGGCCTCCTGCGTTTCACCCAGCCGCCAGCACGCATCACCGAGGTGGTCGAGTACGGCGGCGTCCTCTTCCTCGCCGGCGTGCGCAGCCCGCACGAGCCACTTCGTCGCCTCGGCAAACAGCCCCTTCTTGTACAATAACCAGCCGTACGTGTCGAGATAGGCGGACTGCGTTGGGGTATGAGAGAGGGCGTAGCGGATCATTCGCTCAGCCTCCTCCATCCGCTCGCCCCGATCGATCCAGTAGTATGCCACGTCGTTGTTGAGGCCGACGCTGTCCGGGGCAAGCGCCCAGGCTCGTTCGAGCGTCTCGGCCGCCGGCTCATCGTGTCCTTGGGCCTGTTGGCAAAGCGACAACTGCAGCAGGTAGCCGAAACGGTGTCTGCGATCCTGCGAGACCTCGATCCAGTCGGTCAGCAGGTCTTCCGCTTCACGGTAGTCCCTCGCCAGAAGAAGCTGCTGCACAAGCAGCCGGCGAAGCTCCACAAGCCGCTCGCCCAGCGAGTCCAGCAGGAAAGGCTCGTTGGGCCGATGAATCAACCGCTCGGGGCTCAGTCTCTCGCTTTCCCGGCGATTCCGGCCGTCGGCAATCTCGTGCATGAGCGTCATGATCTCGTCGATCAGGCGCTCGCTCAGATCGAGCGACTCCTTGAAGCGCTCGGCCCGCGCCAGAATCTCGACGGCGAGGTTCTGGAACTGCTCCCGCTTGGCCGTGTGAAGCAGTCGGTTGTTGACCAGTTCGAGGGCATTATCCACGAGCTCGGCATCGTCCAGAACCAGCGCGAGGACCGAGAGCGCCTGGTCGTTCTCAGGATCATCGTTGATCCAATCGAGCACGTACTGCGCGGCGCGATCGTGCCGCTTGGCGCTCGTCAGCGCGGTTATCAGCGGAAGCAGCGAGGACCGATCATCAGCGTCGGACTGATACAACGTCTCGAAGATGTCGACTGCCTTTTCAGGTTGATCCTGCCGGATGTACTCCTGACCGAGACGGGCGGTAGCACGCGGATCATCGGGGTCGGTCTGCGCCCACGCCCTCAGAAGCTCGATCACCTCGTTCGGACGGTCAAGCCGATCGAGCGCTCGGAGCATATCGAGCCGATACGCCCAGCGCACGTCACCATCGATGTCCTTCCTGGCCTGCTCGCGACGGGCCACGGCCAGGGCGGCTTCGTAATCCACGACGATCCTGTGCAGCCCGATCAGATCCCGCCGCCACGCGTGGCGGTTCGGGCGTCGTGGCAGGAGCATCTCGAGCCGGGCGGCGGCGGCCTCGAAGTTGAGCAGCCGTTTCTCGGCGAAGATCAGACCCAACGCCGCTTCCTCGAAATCCGGGTTGATCGAGAGTGCTTTGAGACACGCTTCGCGGGCGTGGTCCTGCTCGAACTCGTCGTAGCTCCCGGCGACAGCCAACCACGCGCCCGCGTCGCCCGGGTTTCTTTCGGCGAACTCGATGAGCTTGCTGCGATAGGCCTGCGGGTTTGGATGTTGCAATCGCGTGAGCCAGGCATCGGCCCGAGCCTTCGAGGCGGGCGTGTCGGCGTGCTTGCGCATCTGCTGCAACTGCTCGGTGGCCAGGTCCGTCCGGCCCTGCTCGAGGTAGGTGAAAGCCAGCATCTCACGCGCTTCCATGTGATGAGGGTTCTGATCCAGAAGCACGCGCAACTGAAACAGGGATCGATTCACCTCGCGGGATCGCCGCAGTACCTTGGCCAGGGCGAGCATCGCGTCGCAGTCAGCCCGGTTGAGCTGGATCGCGGCTTTGTAGTGAAGCTCCGCCTGTTCAAGGTCGTCCAGACGCTCATGGATGTCGCCGAGCAGCCTTTCAAGAGTTGCATCCTCGGGTATGTCCTCGTCAGTGCGCCCGGCTATCTCGAGCGCCTCACCGTAGCGATAGGCTTTCAGGTGAAGCCGCGCAAGCGCGATCCTTGTGGGAACGAAGGTGACGTTCTTCGAGTGAGCGGTCTCGAGGAGGGCCGCAGCCCGTTCCGTTCGCGCGGTCGCCAGGGCGAGCATGGCCCGGAGGTAGTCGGTTATGTGATCGCCGCTCGCACCGTTTGAATCACACAAAGCTGCAACCGCATCCGGGTCATCGGCGAGCTGCACGATCTTCGCCTCGAAGTCCGCGGCCCGCGCGGGCTGCCGTTTGACGCCTTCGGCTGCGGTCGCCAGTGCCTCGGCCCATGCCGATTGGGCCGTCAGCAGGTCGATTAATCGAAGTCGGACAAAACGTGCACTCGCGTGTCGCTGCAGGAACTCCTCGAGCTCGCGCCTCGCCTCGCCGTCTCGATCGAGCCGGACCAGCACATCGGCGAAGCTCAACCTTAGCTTGGGATCGTCCGGTCGCTCGGTGATGCGACCGCGAAGATCGTCCACGATGCGGTCGGGGTGACCGGTTGCTTCGTGGATTTCGAGCAGCAGCCGAATGATCTCATCGTCGTCGGACTGGATGGCACGCGCAGTCTCAAGGGCCCGGTCGTGCCGACCTGCACGAAGCCAAAGCCGTGCGCAGCGCAAGCCGCCGGCGACGTCCGTCGGGGCGAGCGGTAGTGAGGCGAGGGCCTCGGCAGCATCGGCGAAGCGACCCAGACGTTCGAGGATGTCCGATTTCGCCTCCGCCGCCGCTCGGCGCTGCGACTTCGCCAACGTGGCCAGTTTGGCGTGGGCCTCGAGCACGTCGGGGGAAGCGGTTTGCAGCTCGAACGCGCGATACTGTTCGAGCGCCGCTTCGAGATAGCCTTCGGTCCGAAGGGCTCCGGCAAGATGCAGGTGGCAGGCTGCCTCGGTTTCCGGGTTGCTGCTGAGGAAGCGGGACAGCAGGGCGGTGCGGTAGGCTGTAATCGCCGCTGTGTTGTCGCCCATCGATGCCTCGTATCGACCGAGGACGTACCGGGCCGTGGTGTTATCCGGGTTGAACTGGAGCGAGAGGACCGCGCAGGTCTTGGCCCGCTCGCTATTGCCCGCTTCCCAGTGGAGCACTGCCAGTGCCGAATGAATGTCAGGGTGGTTAGGGTCAAAACGCAGCGCTCGCTCCAACTGGATCGAAGCTTCCGTGTATCGCTGCTGGGCGACGAGCTCGTTGGCGGCGGAAAGCTGGCGCGCGCCTCTGGCGGACAGTGGCTTGAGGGATTCCGGCGACCGGGGAGGCTCGACGCGAGGTTCGATCTCATCGAGAGACAGATAAGCTCGCGCAGGATCAATGTCAGCCCGGACCCCGCGTGCTTGGTCGTCATTGCCGGTGCGGGGTCCGGCCGATCCGGTGGCACAGCCGGACCAGACCGCCATCGCCGCGGCTGTGAGTATAAGAATCCTGTGGTTTGCCGATGCCCTCACGGTTACGGGTCCTCGTGCGTTGGTGCGGCCCGAAGCCGGGCCCGTTGGAAGCATCCCGCCGGCGGATCGTTTGCGGCGGAGCGGTTCTGCAGGCCGTGACGCCTATCCGACCGCCTTCTTCTTTTTCTTCTTCGACGTCGAGGGCTTTGCCTGTTTCCCGGTGCCCTCGGTCGGTACGGAGAACGACCGCATGACGATGCAGAACTCTTTCGTGTCTGATGCGGCGACGTGGCGCTCGAGGAAGGCCTGCACCTCCGCACGCGTGGCGTTCGCGTGGACCAGGTCAGCCTTGCGCAGTTTTTCGAGCAACCGGTCGTTGACCGGGATACCGTGTCCTCCAAGTCCCCAAAGGAACGCGGACGCCGTCGCGTATTCGTCAACACCCTCGAGCTCCTCGAGGTATTGTCTCGCTTCGCGACGCCCCATCGTCTCAAGGCGGTCGAGCGACATCTGATTCTCCCGCTCGTAGACGGCGCGGAGGGCCGCGAGCAAACGTTGCGAGCATCTCAGGCCGTCCGGGACGGCGCCGCCCAGGGCCCCGTGTACCTCCGACGCGCTGGAGACGCGGGCCTCATTCCAGTCGACCATCGTCGATAGCAGATTGTCGATGGCGCGCCGTGCCTGTTCCTCGCCGCATGCGACGCCTACGACGCCCTCGCCGAGCGCCCGGAGTGGCTCGACCGATTCGGGAACCTCGGGAACGGACGCGTGGCTGCGGTGTTTCGCGTACGCATTCTCGAACCGCGCGGCGTAAGCTGTTCCGCTTTTCATTCCTCGGCATCCTCCACTTTCCCGCCGGCGTGGTCATCAAGCCGGTCCGGCTCGCCGCTGTCACCGTTGCGTTTGCCATCGGCCCCGTCCTCGGATTCGTACAGATCGGGGTGCAGGCGTCGGTTCTCCTCGAGAAGTTCCAGTGTCCTCTGCGCGTTTTTGACGGCCTTGTCGATCTCGAAGCGAAGCTCCGGGCAGTGGCGGATGTTGAGCTCGCCGGCGACAAGACGCTGAAGGTATCCGACAGCGTGCTGCATCGCCGCCATGGTCTTGCGCTCTGCGGTTTCACCGCCGTGGACGCTCAGGTAGACCCTGGCAATCTGTAGATCGCCGGTCACTTCGACGCGCGTCACGGTGGTCAGCGGGACAAGCCGGGGGTCGTGCATCTTCTGCGAGATCGCCTGGCTGACCACGTCACGCACGACGCTGCCTACCCTCTCTTTCCGATAGGGACGCATCACAAACCCGCCCTCGTTTCCGCAACCACGATCCCATCCCTCCGCTCAGCCAACGCCGCCCGATCGTTACAGGAGCTCTCGCTCGTAGTCTATAAGTGTCAACCCGGCGACACCTCGCAGCATGTTCACCACGTTGTCCAGTAGCGAGTGCACCTGCCTCGCCTCATTGGACACGGTTGCGATCCCCAGTTGACAGCGCTTCGGCGAATCTCCGTGCTCGACCTCCGCCACCGACACGTTGAACCGATTGTGGAGCTTCTGCTTGACGCTCTGAAGGACGCGCCGCTTGTCCTTGAGCGACCGCGCCTCGAGCACCGCCAGATCAACAGTCAGAATCCCGACAATCATCAGTCCTGATCAGGAAGAAACACGGGTTCGATCTGCCCGTTCTGCGGCGCGATCGTAAACAGCATGGATCGCCGGCTCGTCATGAAGTAGGGCATGATGCCGATCCGCTCCAGACCCTCCCGGACAAACAGCTCATCCCACTCCGGCACGCCGTAGAACCCGTTCAACTCTCCCTTCACGTAATCCTCGTCCAACCGGTATGCCTTCCGGTTGGGTATGTACTGAAGAAGCGCCTCGATGTTCAAGGACACGCCGTCCTCCTTGAGCACTCGCGGAAGGAACAACGCTCGGATCGGAGTCGGCAGGCCCCGTTTCGGTACGATTACACGATACCGGCGGACAATCCGGAAGCTGCTTGACGGCCGATCGACGAACACCTTGTCGGCGCCGTCCGGGAGGAAGAAGTCATTCACGAGTCGTCGGCGTTGGGTGTCGGCGGCCCGCATCACGTCTCGGCTGAACTCGTTGTACCCCGGATAGCCGACAAGTTTGGGATCGCGCAGGGCGAACATGACCTCGATGATGTATTCATGCCCCTTCGCCAGAGACGGCACCTTACCGCCCGCGCGAAACTCGGAGCTGTTTCCTTCATGGGCGATGCTTGTTGTAGGCACGTCGTCCGTGGCCCTGAGCCAATACCCCGTCGCTCCCGGCGGCGTGGAGACGACGTGCAGTCCGTCCAATCTGACGACGGAACCGTATTCGGCCGGGGCCTCCGGCCGTTGTTGATCTCTGCGCGTCTTCTTCTTGGTCTCTTCCTCGGAAGGCACGGTCTGAGCGATGCCCGATCGCCACTGCCAAAAACCGTCCTTCTTCAACAACGGGCCGACGAACTTCCGTCCGACCACGATCACAATGATAATCAAAAGCGCCGCATAGCACAGACGCAGGACAACGGCAAACGGATCGAGTTCCTTCCCGCGGCGCCGCGAGAAGATCCCCTTGCTTCGACGTCGTTTCCGGCGGATGGGCGCGCCGACGGTGTCATCGGATTGGTCGAGGTCCTGAAACAGGAAATCAAGCGAATCGTCTTTCGGTTCGGGCACGTTGGCCGCACGACCGCAGTAGGAGCATCGCACGACGCCACCGGCGTCCTCGTCCTTCGCACGGACCGTGTGACCGCATCCCGCCTTGAACTCGATCATGATCGCGTCATTCCCGCGCCCGGATGGAACGGACTCGGACCCTCTCGAACGTGGTGTTTCGTTGCCACGGGCGTCCGTGGCCGCGTGAGTCGGCGGGGCTCACGATAGCGGCCTGCCGCCCGGGTCTGTGCGCCGCGACACCTTAGAGTGTTCGCGCCGTCTTGATAATCTCGTAGGTCCGGATGACATCGCCGACGTGCAGATCATCAAACCCTTCCAGGCGGATCCCGCATTCCATACCGGCACGAACTTCCCTGACATCATCCTTGAAGCGGCGCAGCGACGCCACCTTGCACCCGTCACGCACGAGCACACCGTCGCGGATGATTCTCGAAAGATGGCTCCGATCGAAGGTTCCATTGGACACGAAGGAACCGGCCACCACGCCTTTGCTCTTGCTGAGACGAAACAGATCGCGCACCTCGGCCGTCGCCCGGTCCTCCATCGTCTCATCGGGGGACAACAGCCCCTCCAGGGCCTTCTTGACGTCGTCGCATGTTTCGTAGATCACGCGATACGGCCTGACATCGACCCCGTGCTCGTCGGCCAGGCGGCGTGCTCCGACCGACGTCTCCACACGAAACGCCACGACGATACCTTCACACGCGGCTGCCAGGAGCACGTCACCATCATTGACCGAGCCGACGGCGGCGTGCCGGATCGTCAGGCGAACCTCGTCGGAGGGGATTTTGCCCAACGCCTGCCGAAGGGCCGCCACACTCCCATCCACATCCGCCTTGATGATGATATTGAGCTCGGGAATCCCCTCCGAATCGCGCTGCTTGACCATCTCCTCGAGCGTCTTGACCTTGCGCGACCCTAGACGACTCTCCTCGACGCGGGAGCGCTTGATGGAGGCGGCGATCTCCTTGGCCCGCTGAAGGTTCTCCACTTCGTACAGCTTGTCGCCGGCGCTGGGCACGTCGTCCAAACCCCAGACCTCAACGGGGACGGAGGGACCGGCCTGCTCGATCCGGTTCCCGCGGTCATCAACGAGCGCTCGGACCTTGCCGGCGGCGTTGCCGCACACGACGAACGAGCCGACCCGAAGCGTTCCCTCCTGGACGAGCAACCTCGCCACGGCCCCGACGCCGGGTTTGGTCTCGGCTTCAATGGTGGTGCCGGTGGCCGGAAGCGTCGGATCGGCCTTGAGATCCATGATGCTTGTGAGGTCAGTCAGGTGTTCCACCAGCTCGGCGATGCCCCGGCCGGTGGTGGCGGACGTCTCGATCACGTCCACTTCGCCCCCCCAATCCCCGCTCGGCGTAAGCTCCTGGTCCGCCAACTGGCCGAAGATCTTCAGCATGTTCTGATCACCGAGATCAATCTTGTTGAGCGCGACCACGATTGGAACCTCGGCCGCCTTGGCATGGTTGATGGCTTCGAGTGTCTGCGGCATGACACCATCGTCGGCGGCCACCACAAGCACGACGACGTCGGTGACGTGGGCCCCGCGGGCGCGCATCGCCGTGAAGGCCTCATGCCCCGGCGTATCCACGAAGGTCACCGAACCGCGATCCGTTTCCACCCGGTAGGCACCCGTATGCTGCGTGATTCCGCCATCCTCGCGTGAAGCCACATGCGTGCTTCGGATCGCGTCCAGAAGGCTCGTCTTTCCATGGTCGACGTGGCCGAGCATCGTGACGACGGGCGGTCGCGGTTGAAGATTGACACGCTCGCGGCCGGCGAAGTCCTCTTTCACTTCATCCAGTTTCGTCTTGGCCGGAATGACCGTCAGGTCGATCCCAAAATGAAGGGCCAGCAACTCGGCAGTGTCGGCGGGAAGCACCATGTTGATGTTCGCCATGACGTTCTGTTCGTCCTTGAGGACCTTGAAGAGCTGAATGAAGCTCAGGCCCGTGGCCGAGCAGAACTCCTTCATCATGACCGGTTCGTGCACGGTGGCTTCCGTCTTCGGTCCGGCCTGGGATACATGTCCCCCGCCGCTGGCGCGGGATTCCCGACGTCGGTGAATTCGTCGTCCGGTCGCCCCCGCGAGCCGCTCCCGGCGTTCCGCGAGGTCGCGGTTACCCCACTCCGTGGCGCGCCCGGTGCCTTGTTGGACGCGCCCACCGCGCTTCGGTGCCTCACGTCCCCGGCGACGGCCGCCCTTGTCCGCCTCACCCGGAGGCGGGGTACCCGGTTTGACTTCACTCGGGCCGGCATCCGGCCGCCTGCGCGGGGCCCGACGCACGCGCA
This sequence comes from uncultured Phycisphaerales bacterium, assembly GCA_965371725.1. Classification (GTDB taxonomy): domain Bacteria; phylum Planctomycetota; class Phycisphaerae; order UBA1845; family UBA1845; genus CBDUZO01. The sequence goes on along the minus strand of CBDUZO010000041.1, from coordinate 19,678 downwards.
CGACGTCATCGTCCGGCGCCTCGTAACGCACGACACGCGGGCCCTGAAGCTTGGCCGGCGTGGGGACGTGCTGGGGACCGGCGGGAACGACGGGCGCCTTCGGCTTGGGCGGAGATTCCGGTGCTTCGTCGGCGAGTGGCTTCTCCTCGCTCGGCGTTTCCACGATCTGGTCCGCCTCTTGCTCGGCGGGAGCCTCGACGCTCTCCAGTTCCGTTGGAGCGATCGCCGCTTCCTCGGCGGACACCTCGGTCGCGGCAACCTCCGTAGTGACCTCGGCCTCGGCCTCGACCGGAGCCGGCTCCGGTTCCGGAGCACTTGGTGCTTCCGGTGCGGCCACGACTTCGGTAACGGTCTCCGCAACGGCCACTTGGTCCGTCTTCACCTCGGTCGGCGGCGCGGCGATCCCCACCTCGGCCACGGCTGTGGCTGTCTCGCCTGATTCCGCGTCGGCTGCCGCCTCCAGCGCCTTACGCTTCCTTCGGACCCTCTTGATCGTGACTTTTTCAAGATCGACGCGCTTGGCCGTCTCGAGTGTGGTGTCGTGCGCTCCCTCGCTGAACCACTCACGCACGGTCGCCTCAAGCCCCGCACTGAGCGTGGACATATGGTTCTTGACGACCGTGACGCCCTCCGCACGGCACTTCTCGATGATCGTTTTGCTGGGTACGTTCAGCTCCTTCGCCAGGATGTGAACGCGCATCTTGTCAGACAAAACCGATCTCCGTTAGACAGCCGTCAGGTTCTTCGGTTGCCGTACCGCTCGCATCGACACGAGAGTGATTCCGTGCCCCCTCACAGGCTCGGATCACAGGGCTCCGTGGAACCGGTTTCCCGAGCCGGTTCATCACCGTCGGGCGCTGCGGCGCTCGTAGCGGCGGGTTCTTCGCCTTCACCGCCCGCCCGCTCGGGCAACACATGCTCCGGCGCCTCGTCTACTGCTTCCGTCAGGACCGAGGTCGACAAGTCCTCCGCCGGTGCCTGGGTGAGTGCATCGCTTTCAGGCTGGTCCGACACCGCGGCGGGTTCCGCACCGAGCACCGTTACTGGCTCAGTCTCGGGCGTATCGCGTGAACTTTCCTCGCTCGGCTTGGCCTCCTCGGTCGCGGCGGCCTTTGCCTGTTGCTCCTCCGAGGCGATTCGCTTGGCCTCCTCGGTCGCGGCGGCCCTTGCCTGTTGCTCCTCCGAGGTGATTCGCTTGGCCTCCTCAGCCGCCACCTCGACGACGCGCGCCGCCAGGTCCTCGTTCAGGTCGAGCTCCTTGACGAGCGGCTCCGCTCCGACCTCCACCACATCGGCCAACGATACGATGCCGATCGCAAGCATCTTGTCGAGCGTGACATCCTCAACGCCTTCGATCGCCTTTAAGGCGGTCTCGATATCATCGAGGTTCTTGTTGTATTCAGCCGGCGTAAGGATATCGATGTCCCATCCGGTCAGCCTTGCCGCCAGGCGAACGTTTTGCCCGCGCTTTCCGATCGCCAGCGAAAGCTGGTCCTCGTCGACGATCACGGTGGCTTTGCCGAGCTCGAAACAAAGGAAGGTCTCCTTGACCTCGGCCGGTTTCAGCGAGTTGCCGATGAGTACCTGCGACGATTCGTTCCAACGGACAATGTCGATCTTTTCGCCGCCCAGCTCATCCACGATGTTACGGATGCGGCTGCCTCGTACGCCCACACACGCACCGACGGCGTCCACCTTGCTATCAATCGATGACACCGCAAGCTTCGTACGGTACCCCGCCTCTCGTGCCAGCGCGCGGATCTCGATGATCCGCTCATCGACCTCCGGTACTTCGAGCTCGAAGAGCTTGCGGATGTAGTCGGGGTGTGTTTGCGTCAGGACGATCCTGACGCGGCTCTGCTCCTCCCGAACGTCAAGGATCATCGCACGAACGCGCTCACCCGGATGATGTGCCTCCCCGGGAATCTGCTCACTACGGGGTAGGAACGCCTCGGCGCGGCCGAGATTCACCGTCAGCGCACCGCCTTCGTACCGCGTGACCTGCCCCGTGACCACCGTGCCGACTAGTTGTGAATACTCTTCGAAGATCGAGTTACGCTCGTCCTCGCGGATCCTCTGGATCATGACCTGCTTGGCGGTCTGAGCGGCGATTCGTCCCAGCGCCTTCATGTCGACCGTCTCGCCCTCGACGGTGGCTACGATCTCGCCGCTGGTCCGATCAATCTTAACGGAAACGTCCTCGATCTCTCCGTACGCCTTGCTGACAGCCGACACCATGGCGGCTTCGAGATCGACAAAGACGCTGTCCTTGTCGATCTTCTTGTCGCGACTGATCGAGTCGATGAATCTAAGCAGATCAGTGTTCATCGCGTATGGTTACTTAGTCCTTTAGACAGTTTCCAACTCCGGACACGGGTGTCCGCTCCCGTGCTTGCCAAACCGTCAAAAAAAAACGTGGGCGCGAACGGCGAACCCACGTGGGAACACGGCATGGCGGCAATCTGGAAACGGCGTCTTAGGCCATCATTCCACTCCGACGGGTGAGATGCCTTAGCCTCCACCGGCACTTGCCGCCGTGCTGAAACACGCTAATCCGCACGACTACAGGCTCCAGGTGAAAGCACCGCCATGCTCACCACCGCCAACGTTCGCATCCGATCCCAACTCCGAGCAGCGCACACACTTCAACCTCGCGCGCCCGGAGGCACGAAACGTACTTCGACGCGCCGCGATTGGTTCCGTGAGCCATTCCGCCGCGCGCGAACCGAGTCAAGCAGGCGGATTATAGATGACGCCCATGACGTGTCAATCAAAGCCTTTTGCGATCCGCCAGGTATTTGGCGCGGAATTCGCGCTTTCCTCCGAACACTCTTGAACTGACACGAGTTTCGTGGTTACCATTCAGCACCGGCTACCGCTGGCGACGGTGGTTCATTTTTACTGTATTTTGTGTATTCTTGATGTTGGAGGTGCGTGGTGATCGAATTGAGAAGACATCCGGCCCTTGCATGGATTATCGGGCTTACAGCCATCCTCGCGGTGGTTTGCGGCGGTTGCGACGTTGCGCTCGAACTGCTCGAACTGGAAGCCCAGGGCACCGATGCGGCCGAGGACGCCGCGGCTGAGGACGCCGCGGGCGAAGGCGCCGCGGGCGAAGGCGGCACGTTCAACAACGTGGTCCTTGTGCGGTTCTGGAACAACACGGCGGACCTGGCCGTCGATGTCCAGTTTTATGCGGCTGATGAACCGCTCGATACGCTCCCGGGCGATCTGCTCATTGATGATTATCGCGTGACCAGAAGCATCGGGTTGGCGGGTCGCGCCATCATCGCGCCGGGTATGGCGGATGCCATCAGCTACCCTTGCACGGAGAACCTGACGCTGGGGACAGCCGGCGGCGAGTTCTTGGAGGCTGAGACGGGCGATTTCCGCGGCGCGGGAATCCCGCGTTGGGTTCAGAACGGGCCGTTGGGACTGTGCGGCTTGACGGTGACATTCGAGTTCTCGACCAACGGGGAGACGTTTTCGACCCAACTGACGGTCGGCGATTGACGCAAGCGCGCTGATGCCGTGCGGGGTGGTGGCGATCGTTGGCTCAGGTCCTGCGGCTCTTGGCTGATAACGAAGGGTGCCTATCCGTGTTGGCAATGCGGCTGACAGCCGTTTTTACTTCGGTAGGGCTTGTGGTTGGAAGCGCCGTGGCGGGCTCGCGTGATGACGCCATGGCCAAGCCCGGGTCGAACACCGTCTCGCAGGCGTCGGACGAACCCGGCGACCTCGCCAAGCTTGTCGAGGAGTACTTTCGGGCGACCGCCCCGGCGGACCGGTTGCGGCTGGCCGGTATCGTTGACGAGGCGTGCGGCGGCGATGTCGCTGCCGTCGCCGGCCTGCTCCCGTCGTTGCGCCTTTGGTCGCCGGTGTCAGCCCACTCGGGCCGTTCTTCGTTCGAATCCGCGGAGAATGGTAGGGTTTCGGTACACTGGCGATTGCCAGCGGGCTATGGTCCCGGCGAAGCCCATCCCATGATCGTCTGCATGCCCGCTACGGACGGATTGGCGGAAGAAACGCTCCAGATCGCCGCTGAGGCGTTGGGCGAGGCTGCGAATGGGTTCGTGTTCATCTGCCCGGCGGTCTCCTTCCCGCGCACGTTCCATCAGTCCGCCGGAGGTGCCGATGATGTCTGGCGGCTCGTCCTGGAGGCCCGCAAGGCGTTCCACACGGATACGGACCGCACGTTCCTGTTCGGTACGGGCGGCGGAGGGGAATCCGCCTGGATGGCGGGCATGGCCCGGCCTGATCTGTTCGCGGGTGCCATCGTGTTGGCATCGTATCCTCGCGTGCCTTATCCGGAGCAGTCTCTGGCCTTTCTTCTCGGGAATCTGCGAGCCCTGCCGGTGCTAAGCGTATGGCGGTTGCCGGAAAGTAGGCACGCCGCGATCCGTCGGCCTGATCGGGTTCGCGTTATCGCGGCGCACAACCGTGCGATTGTCGAGTTCGCACGGGCTTCCTCGCTTCCGGTTGTCGGGGTTGAGCTTGCGCGCGGCGATTTTGGCGCGCTCAAGCCGCCGCAGGATGAGGTAGGCAAGCTGCTGTCACATCGTCGGGCCGCGCCATCGAAGGATATCTCGCACTGGTTTCGCTATCCGGCGCACGGTCGGACGGACTGGTTCGAGCAGACCAAGTTTCGTGATGAAGTGTGGGAGGCTTCTCAGCTCTCCATCATGCCCTCTCCGGCGGTGGACCGAGATGAATACACGGCCGAGGTAATCAAGGGGAAGCTTGCGTATCTCGGCGGCCGTATCGAAGGTCAAGTCATGACGCTGACGACCCGGCGGTGTGCTCGCGTGGAGCTGCTGCTGCCGGTGGGGCTTGTGGACCCGGGCAAGCCGATCCTCGTCCGCTGCAACGGGCGAAAGCGTTACGACAAGCTTCTTGCACCGAGCGTGCGGACGCTGCTTGAGACCGCTTTTGCGCGGTGGGAGTTCCGGCGTCCGGCGGTGACGCGGCTGTCGTTTTCGGTGCGAACGGATGGTGAACCGGACTGACCCGCGTGCCTATGTGGGGAAATGTTGCGTCTCGGCGATCTGCTACGTATAGTGCTTAACCTATGGCTGTACTCCGTTACCTCGACGAATCCGGGCAACTTCAGATACGCTCGCTCGACACTGAGCACTTCGTCATCGGTCGTGCGTCGACGTGTCAGCTCATACTGGCCGACGACATGATCTCGCGCGAGCACCTTCGGATTGATCTGGAGAGCGGGGGGCGGTTCCGCATCCGCGATCTTGGGAGCCGTAACAAGGCCTTCATTAACGGCGAGTTGACCACCGAAACGCTGCTCACCTCCGGCGACATCATTCGCGTGGGCGATTACGTGTTCGAGTATCTCGATGGCGAGTCCGCGCCGGAGAGGGTACCGCTGGACTTCCTCACGCCCGACCGGGAGGACCCGCCGCACTGCGACTGGCTCCGGCTCAAGGCGCCGTTGTCACTTCCGATTCGCCAGATCGAGAAGCTGTCCCAGCTTGCGAGCGATCAACCGCTGACCGCCCGGATGGAGGACATCGCAAACGCGGCGTTGGGGCAGTTCGTGCTCGATCTTCAGGCCGAGCGTGGTTTCATCGCGTTGCGAGGTGAGGACAAGACCGACTTGCGCCCGCTTGCGCATCGCGCGTTGCTGCGCCGGTCGGGCGGGTCGATGACCCCGGTAAGCCAGTCGTTCATGTTCGCACCGGTATTGCAGGGCGTAGCAGGTCGATACCCTCAAACCTCCGGACAGATCAGCAGCAAGCTCGGTTACGCCAACACGGCTGTGGTGGCTCCGCTGACGGTTCGCGGCGAACCGATTGGGGTGCTGTATCTCGATCGCCCCTCGGCCAAGAAGCCGTTCACGAGCGCGGACCTGCAATACTGCATGGCGGCCGGGGCGCAGATCGGTGCGATGCTGGCGGCTTCGACGCGCAAGCTCGCCCGTTCGGCCGCCAGGGAGGGTGCGGCCTGGATGACCGCCATTCGACGGGTCCAGGGCGCTCTTTCCAACCCGGTGCCATCCAGTGACACGTTCGAGGTTGGGATGAAGCTCTTCCCCGGCAGGACTCGGTGCGGCGATTTTGCCGACGTCGTTCATATCGATGAGCAGCGCTGTGCCGCGATCGTGATCGACGGTGGCGGGCATGGGATCACCGGTATCGCCCAGGCCAGTGCGATCCGCATGGCCTTTCGGGCAGCGCTGACCGTCTCGGACGAGTCGGTCATGGACCCGGGCGGGATCTTCGGGGCCATCAACGAGATGGTAGCGCCGCAGCGGGCGCGGCAGATCGTGCCCTGCATTTATGTTGGGATCGATATGTCAGCCGGCAAACTGGTCTACGTCAACGCGGGTGGACCGCCGCCGCTGCTGATGGTCGCGCCGGGGCGGCTTGTCACGCTGGATCAGATGTCGCTCGTGCTCGGCGTCGACCCGGATTACCTGCACGAGGCGACGCGCGTCGATCTGCCCGAGGTGTTCCGTGTCGTGTGCCATACGGATGGCTTTACCGAAGCGACAAGTGCCGCAGGCGAACCGCTGGGTGATCAGCGGCTTCACGAGGTTCTGCTGGACCGCGACTCGTTTGTATCCGCGGAGGAGATCGCGTCCAAGGTGGGGAATGCATGGACGACGCACCTGGCCGGCGCTCACCCGGATGATGACGCTCTGGTTCTCGTCGTCGCACGGGGTTAGCACGATGCTATCGAGAGGCGCGCGGTTCCGCGCGGGTTTCGGCCCCGTGGATCGGTGTGAACGGCGCCGACGGGAAGGGAACGGGATTACCGGATTAAGGCCATGATCGCAGCCGAGGCGGCTGAGCAACGAATCGTCACCAAGCTCCTGGAGGAGGAGACCCTGACGGGGTTGGGGTTGGCCTCCTTGCGGCGGGAGTCGGAGGTGATGGGTCTGCCTCTGGTCGATGTGCTCCAAACCAACGATCTGATCAGCGAGGAGGACGTGGCCAAGGTGTATGCGGAGCTCAACGGGCTCCGCTATCTCGATCTGACGCGCCGCACGCCGACCCGTGCCTGGGCGCTGACACTGTCGGAGAACATCGCGCGGTGCAAGCAGTGTCTGCTGTTCGGTGAGGTCTCCGGGCAGTTGGTAGCGGCTGTGGCCGATCCGCTGGACGCTTCGGTTCCAGCGGCGTTGTCGGCCCGTTTCGAGCGGCCTATTCAGTACGTTGTCAGCCCGCGTTATCAGATCCTCGATGCGATTGACGACATTTACGGCAACGCTCGCGCCCAAGGTTCCAGATCAACGGCAGCCACGCCCCTTTCGACCACCGTCGAGACGACGTCGGCCACCGGCCTGAACATCGTCGAGCAACTCGACAGCATCATTGACGAGGCGGTGGATCGGCGGGCGAGCGACATTCACGTCGAGCCGGAGGATGACCGCCTGCGCATTCGGCTGCGTATTGACGGTCGGATGCTCGAAGCGCGAGCTTTTCCGCTGGATGCAACCGCTTCCATGATCTCGCGCATCAAGGTCTTGGCGAACATGGACATCACCGAGCGGCGCAAGCCGCAGGATGGGCGGTTCACCCATCGCAGCTTCGACCAGGAAATCGACGTTCGTGTCGCCGTCATCCCGGCTGCCCGTGGCGAGCGCGCGACGCTTCGACTTCTGTCACAGGATCGATCCCGTCTGACGCTCGAGACGCTGGGTATGGGGATTGAGATTCGCCAGGCGTTCGAGCGGTTGATCCATCGTTCCCACGGGATCATTCTTCTTACCGGCCCGACGGGTAGCGGCAAGAGCACCACGTTGTATGCGGCCCTGCAGTGCATCAACAACGTCGAGAAGCACATCATCACGGTCGAGGACCCGGTCGAGTACCACATCGCCGGTGTCAATCAGGTGGCAGTGGACGCCGAGTTCGGTGTATCGTTCGTCCACGCGCTGAGGAGCATTCTGCGCCACGACCCGGACGTCATCATGGTTGGCGAGATTCGTGACGAGGAGACGGCGCATCTGGCGCTCGAGGCGTCACTCACGGGCCATCTGGTGTTTGCCACGCTGCACACGAACTCAGCCGTCGGGGCTGTCACGCGATTGCTTGACATGGGCTGCGAACCGTACCTGGTGGCCAGTGCGATGATCGGCGTGATGGCCCAGCGCCTGGTCCGGAGGATCTGCCCCAACTGCAGACGAGGGTACGAGCCCAACGAGACCGAGCGCAAGATCATGGGTATCCCGCTCGATCGGACCGGCGCGGAGATTTACCGGGGGAGCGGTTGCTCGCGTTGTCTTCGCACGGGTTACTATGATCGCGTCGGTGTGTTCGAGTTCGTTCCCTTCGACGTGGGGTTGTCCCACTTGGCGATGGAAAGGGCCACGACCGAGCAGATGCACGAATACGCGGAGCACCACGGGGCGATCACACTCCGCGACGATGCCATCGCCAAGGTCCGCGAAGGCCAGACCACCCTCGAGGAAGCCCTCCGCGTCACGCGCTCGGAAGCGTAGCGGACGTTCGCTGCGAGTTCTTCCACGCCGATGCGCCGGCACATTGGTTTTGAGGAAGTGCAATTACGACTGGGGCTTGCCGGCGCCGCCGCGGGGTGAAGCAATCATGTGCGGTCGATTCACATTAAGTTCCCCGGCTGAGGTCGTGGCGGAGATGTTCGAGCTTGACGAGAAGCCCGATCCGGCGCCGCGATACAACATTGCCCCGACGCAACCAGTCGCCACGGTCGCCTGGGATCGGAATCGGAAGCGCCGATGGTTCCGGCGGCTTCACTGGGGACTGATCCCCGCCTGGGCGGATGATCCGAGCATCGGCAACCGGATGATCAACGCGCGATCCGAGACAGTCGCCGCCAAGCCGGCGTTTCGAGCGGCTTTTCGGGAGCGGCGTTGCCTGGTCGTGGCTGACGGTTTCTACGAATGGCAAAAACTTGCGCGCGGCAAGAGACCGTTCCTGATCCGAATGCGAGACGGGAAGCCGTTCGCCTTTGCCGGGCTCTGGGAGCATTGGGAAAGCCCTGACGGGGCAACCATTGCGTCATGCACGATCCTGACCACGGAGCCGAACGAGCTGCTCATGCCAATCCACAATCGCATGCCGGTGATCCTGCCGCGCTGTGACCATGGGCGGTGGCTCGATCCGTCGGTGGACAAAGCCGATGCGCTCGAGCCGCTGCTCTGCCCGTTCCGGTCAGGGGAGATGATCGCCGTTCCCGTGAGCACGCGGGTCAACAACCCCTCGTTCGATGACCCCGCATGCATCGACCCGATCGGTCAATAACGCCCGGTAAGTCCCACGCAGGGGTTGGTTGACAACCGTTGAGCCCAGTTCCGGTCGTGGGCCGAAGATACCGTCTGGGCGGGGTGGCGTTTAAAATGAGGATGCAAGTCGGACCTACGCCCGCCTTATGTCGGCCCGTTCTCGGTCGTGCAGCGGCTCCAAACGCTATCAACCGATGAGTAGATGTCAGTGACGCAGGAAATGATGGCGTCATGTGAGTTTTCTTGTTGATTGGTATCCTCTTGACTGGCGACACGGCGGAATCCGCGCCTAACATCCCCTGACTGCTCGACAAGCGGCTGCTCGGGGCGAACGGAGGATGACCTGAGCCCGTGCCGAGCAGGATTACTCACAGGAATGGGGGTTAACTGCGACCGGCCTTTTGTAGTAAGATAGGCTGTCTGGCTGGATTCCGTGCGCCAAGCGGCGTTGGCTGTCGGAGGATGCTCTCCACGGTTTGGGAGTCTGGTTGTCGAGTCGATCACGGCAGGGAAGGAACACGACCATCACGCTGCTTGAGGCGGGGACAAGAGGCATGCGACCAGCGTTCAGCCTGTTTGGGGTTCCAGGGATGTTGCTCTGCGTAGCCGCCGCAATCCGCTGGTGCATCCTGTGTCGGCGGGTGAGCGCTGCGGTGAGCACTTCGCGCAGGCCTTTGTCCCGACGTTGGGTAGCTGGGAGGCGGAATGATGCGTAACAGCGGCATACGATGGGCGCTGGTTCTGCTGATCTGCTGGTTTGCGGTCGCGTGGCAGACGTCAGCCCGCGCAGCCGTCAACCTCGAATGGCGAACGGACCGGCAGATCGTTCACGTGGGCGACATCATCGAGGTCGGACTGTACGCGGTCTCGGGCAACGACGCCGATCAGTCAATCGGTGCGCTCAGCGCGATTCTCACCTGGGACTCTCAGTCTATGGCGCTGCTCGGGCAGGTGGACAACGGTCCCTATGCGTGGGAGCGGTCGCGTTTTCCGGATGATTCCGGTCTCGACGGGCTCAACGCGCCGTTTGCGGGCGGTGATCCGTTCGTGCCCGACAATGACGGCGATGCCTACTACCAGTGCTTCCGCCGCCTAACGCCGGAGCCGCCGGCGTACGCCACGCCTGACGGGCTCTTGGTGGTCACGTTCGAGTTTCTTGCGATCGACACCGGGCCGGCCAAGCTTACCCTGTCCGCTTCCTTCGGTCACAGCACGGTGACGCGCGTGGTTCACGGTGAGTTTCCGGGTGTCGATGTCACCGGGACGCTTGGGGTTCCGGCTGCTTTCACGATCTGCCCCGCATTCGAACCGATTCTGGTCGACGCGGCTGCGACCGGTGCAGGCGACGGATCGAGCTGGGAGGATGCCTATACGGACCTGCAGGTTGCCCTGGCGGCTGGGCCCGTCTGGCCTTGTATGGTTGAGATCTGGGTGGCCGAAGGCGTTTACGCCCCCGCCGAACCCGGTGGAGATCGGGCAGCTACATTCCACCTCACGAATGGTCTCGCCGTCTACGGTGGGTTCGCCGGTGACGAGGTGGATCGGAGCGAGCGTGACCCGGCCGCCCATCCGACGATCCTCAGTGGCGATCTCAACGGGGACGACGACACCGACGGAGACAATACCGAGAACAGCTATCACGTGGTCACCGGCCCGGGCACGACCGCGATCCTCGACGGTTTTGTCATCATGGGCGGTAACGCCGACGGTGGCGTGTTCGCCGACAACATCGGCGGTGGGATGTTGAACGACGCCGGTGGTCCGCAGGTGTCAAATTGCACCTTCATTGATAACACAGCCATAGAGTTCGGCGGCGCCGTGTTCAACATGCAGGACGCGCAACCAGTGTTCGTCAACTGTGTGATCAGCGGGAACTCGGCTGAGGTCGGCGGGGCGATGTACAACTTCGACAGCAGCCCGAGCCTGACGAACTGCACAATCAGCGGCAACACGGCGCAGCAGCGCGGCGGGATTCACAACGCCGGAGTGTCGGGGAGCAACCCGACGCTGGCAAACTGCATCCTGTGGGGCAATGAGGACGCCGGCGGGATGGATGAGCCCGCTCAGCTTGGCGCCAATGGTGTCAGCACCGTGGCAATCAACCACAGTTGTGTGCAGGGTCTTTCCGGTGGTTTCGGCGGCGTGGGCAACATCGGTGATGATCCTCTGTTCGTTGACGCGGACGGCCCGGACGACCTGACCGGTACGCTCGACGATGATCTCCGGCTCGCGCTGGGCTCACCCTGCAACGACGCGGGCGACAACGGTGTTCTTGGCTCGGTCACGCGGGACCTGGCGGGTCTGCCGCGATTCCTGGATGACCCGACCGCGGCCGATGTCGGTGTGGGGACGGCGCCGATCGTGGACATGGGGGCCTTCGAGCAGTTCGCCGACTGCAACGATAACGGCGTACCGGACGCGTTGGACATCGCCGCGGGCACCTCCGAAGACTGTGACCTCAACGCGGTTCCGGATGAATGTGACTTGGCAAGTGGGGCGGCTCTGGACTGCAACGGAAACCGTGTCCCCGACCGATGCGACATCGCGGATGGAACAGCCGAGGACTGCAACACGAACGGCGTACCCGACTCGTGCGATGTGGCGCTGGGAACATCGGAAGACTGCAACACGAACGGCATTCCGGACGAGTGTGACGGAGGATGTCAACCGCCCAATGATGGTGGTGGTGGTGATGGCGGCGGCGGTGGTGGCGATGGCGAAGTGACCGTGCCCGACTGCGCCGAGCTTGATGATGATGCCGATGGCGTGAACAACTGCGAGGATCAATGCTCCGACACACCCGCGGATGAGATCGTTGACACACGTGGCTGCTCCGCGAGCCAGCGGGACTCGGATGGTGACGGTGTCAGCGATGCCGACGACCGGTGTCCCGATACCGGCGAGGACGAGCTCGTGGGCGAGGATGGCTGCGCTCTTGTCGAGATTGATTCGGATGGAGACGGCGTGCTCGACGATGACGACGCGTGCCCCGACACGCTCTCCGGCGCCGCGGTCGATTCGGCGGGTTGTTCGTGCGATCAGCTCGATACGGACAATGACGGAGTGAATGATTGCATCGATCAGTGTCCCGCCGAGCCTGACGTGGATAGCGACGGCGACGGTGTGGTCGATTGCCGCGACAACTGCGTGGACGTTGTCAACGACGATCAACTCGACGGCGATGAGGACGGTGTGGGCGACGCTTGCGATTTGTGCCCCGATGACTTTGATCCGACGAACGTCGATGCGGATGAGGATGGTATCGGAAGCGCGTGTGACAACTGCATCGATACGCCCAACGCCGACCAGGCCAACGCGGACGGTGACGGCGTGGGCGATGCGTGTGACGATGGGCAGCCGGTCACCGATCCCGGGGCCGGAGATCCGTTGCCCGATGGCTCCGGGTCCGACAACATCCTCAGCCCCGCCGATGCCCCCTGCGGCGTGTGCGGTAGCGGCATCCCGATGATCACGCTTCCGCTGACGATGCTGCTTTGGATGGGGCAGCGCAGGGTTGTGCGCCGCCGCGCATAACACGCCCGGTCTTGCTCGAGCCTCTCTGACAAGTGCCACGTGCGTGACGGTTGCGCGCTTACCGTTAGGAGACCGTGGAACGCGGCGCATGGGTGCCCCACCCTTCGCTCTGCGAAGGATGGGGCGAAAGCGCCGGTAAGCCGGCGAGGAGTTGTGGATGAAAGAGCCATACGGTGAAGGATTAGCCCCAAAATAAGCGAGCGCTGGTGGTCTCGCGCGGGTCCGCTGGCTTACCCTGACTGGCGATCGTTTCCGTGCGCTCCTTGCGTGGGGCGTTGCGCAAACGCCGGAAGAGCCTATCGCGTAGTCGTCAAGCGCCAGCAGGTCGACATCAGCGAAGGGCAGGAATATCTCTTCACCGAGTACCGCCAGCGATTCGTGATCACGGACATCCCCAAGTCCCATATGGACCCCGCCGAAGTGTTCTGTTTTGCCTATGGCAGATGCGATCAGGAAAACTTCATCGAACAGTTCAAAAACGGCATCGCCGCCATGCGCATGCCCGCCGGTGAACTTCTGGCCAACGGCGCCTTCCTGATGGCCGGGCAACTGGCCTGGTGTCTGCGATCGTGGCTGTCGGCGCTGGCTCTGCCGAAGGAAACCACACGTTGGGAGTGGAAGTGGTTCCGTCACCCCCACCTTCCACCAATCTGCGCTGCCTCAACGCGTTCCATCTGGTACTGCAGGAACTCGTTCCCGCCGATTTCACTCGTTCCCGAGATCCTTGACTGTCACGTCGCTCGTCGCTACGCTCGATTGGGGTGGCTGGCCTGCGTGAAGGTCAGGGGCCTGCTGCTCGGGCAGCTTCAGGGCGCTGGGCCAGTCGGACCAGACCCCGAAGAGGTGCATCGTACCCAGGATCTTCTTGCATCGCCGGCCGTTGTTGTGCGGCGTTATGGCACTCTCCGAATTTGTGTAGCAGGCGCCGGGCGAAAAACCCAGGAGAAAAGAGCTGTTTCACCGCTACACGAAAAAAGAGCTTGCTCTAGAGCGAAACTCGGTATTGTGTTCCGGTTTTTGGCCAGCCGAATACCTTCCAGCCTACGTGAATCCGCGCGGGCGCGGCAAAGCCGCCTTGCGGCAGCCCGCGGCTCGGAACACAGAAACGGGAAACGCTATAGCGGAAAGGACGGATACGGTTTCCGAGGCTTTCTGCGGATGTTGTGAGATGTTGCCATGGCCGTATACTTCACGAACGACGCAAAACCATGCTGCCAGGACATCAGTACAACAGGAGACGGTTGTCGTTGCGTGAGCTCCGGATCGTGGAACCATGCGTAGCTCTTTGTCGTTCCAGTATTCGCCACCGTAGCTCAGTTGGCAGAGCAGCGGTTTTGTAAACCGCAGGTCGACGGTTCGAATCCGTCCGGTGGCTTTGTGTGGAGGTGCTTTGGAGGCAAGAGGTTATCTCCGCTCGGGTGCATCAGCCAACCTTTCGATTCTTGCAGATTCCGGGCTCGGGCGTCACTTGGGCGTCAGTCGTTCCCCCACTCTGACCTACCGTAATTGCCTCAATGACCCACTGGGCCTGCACCTTATGCTCCTCGCTCACAGTGCTGTAGAAGTCGGCCGCTGCGCTTGTAGCGGGACTGCCCGTGCAGCTCGGGGCGATCTCACGAAGATCACCTGCTTCCGATGACGGCGTCGGCTGTACGGACGATTCCTGCAACGAGAGCACGGATTCGTGCGATAACGTCGCCAACGATGCGTACTGCCCGGATGACGGCCTGTTCTGCAACGGTACCGAGTTCTGTAACGCGGTGGCTGCTTGCAGCTCGACCGGCGATCCGTGCAGTGGCGGTGAGATCTGCAACGAGACTACCGACACCTGTGATCCGGGCAGCGCCGCAAAGATGGAGGCGGGTTCGGTAACGGTTGGCGGTATTCGTGGTGACGAGTCCCGCAGGTAGTAGCATCATCACAAACAGAGCAACCCCCGCGGTCGAGCCAGTCCGCGGCGTTGCCTTATGGTGGGCGCCTCTTATCAGAGTTGTCTATCTACTCCGCCTCCAGGTCGCGCGGCGTTACGGCGTGGCTGTGCCGATGACCGCCGGGCCGAGCGGAGCATGTAGTTTCACGCGCTGGCTGATCGTACCGGTCCAGTTCGTGCCCCCACTCTTGATCTGCATCCGGGCCTCCGCGGGAGTATTCGCCAGACCGGCGTTCAGTGTGTTGAACGGATCGGCGAAGTTGCCGGTCCCGGACGGAGCGTGATCGAAGTCAACCCACGCCCCGTCAATGCAGCGCGTCGGCCAGTCGATTCCACCGGCATCGATCACGCCATCCAGGATGGTTCTGACCTGCGCGGCCCAGCTTTTTATGCAATCACCCGGGCAATCAGCGTCCCCCATACACGTCGTACCATCTGCACAATAACCGCTGTCTCCATCCATCTCTCGCTTGTTGAACAATACGACATAGTTTATGCCGTCGCCTCTTTGTCTAGTGAGGGCGCGAGTGCCGGCGGGCATGGAGCCGGTGTGGCTGCCCCATGGTGGGTCGCCGGTGATCGGAGTACCATCCGTTTTGTAGTATTCCATGAATCTCAACAGCGGTTCGGTGGCGGCTACCAGACCACCTTGAGCGATCCGCGCTTCGTGGTCCCAGCCACCGTACGGCCAGAAGACATAGGGCCCGTCGGGGTCGAAGACGTTGTGCTTCCAGGTGTAATCGTCGTACCAGGGCTCGCGGGGGCTCTGGTCCTCTGGAAAGGTCGCTCCCGCCACGATGCTCGTTCCGAGCTCGCCCGGAATCGGACCGAAGACGTACGACCGAACGAAGTCGATGTAGTCCATCCCGCTTTCCTGTTCCAGAATCAGTCCGAGCAGCATGTAGCCGAGGTTGGAGTATTGGTCTCCGTCGTGGCAGCCCAGAGGCTCGCCGTTCGCGTCGCAATTGGGTGAACCGGGGAAGGACCATAACGGTATGTTCATGGCAAAGCGGGCTGTACGGATGCGCCCCGGTGGACTGGGAACACCCATAAGGTCGGCGATCTCAATCTCTTTGTACGTCGGATCGGTGCTGCGGTCCCAGCCGGACCTGTGATCGATGAGGTTCTGAACAGTTATGTTGTCGAGGCGTGGGTCAACAGGTTCCTCCAAGGGCGTATAATTCAGGATGCCAGTCGGCGGTTCGCCGTCCTCACTGAGGTCAAAGACAAAGTCCCCCAGGCTGATCGCGCCGGTGTTTGCCAGCTTACGGATCGCGGCCGCGGTTATCGGCTTCCCACAGCTTGCGATACGCATCATGGCGTCTTCGGGCAGCAACCCCCCCTGGTGGTAGTCGCCCTTCCAGCCGAAACCGCGTTCATAAACGATGCAGCCGTCTTTCATGATCCCGAGCAAACCGGCCCAGATGTCACGTTCTGCCATGAAGTCTTGCATGGTCTGGTCGAAAACCGCCAACTCCGGGACGGGCATCCCGCTGGTCGGCAGGTCGTCGGCCCTGGTAGAGACCGGCTGAACCAAACCCATGCAGGCTACAAGACCGAAAGTCAACCACACCTTGTTTGTTACGGTAACCATTTTCATCGTCTCCCGTTCGCACAGCACGCGCAGAGCACTATTGGAGCGAGACGAGGATAAGCACGCGCTCGATCCGTTTCGTGTTCAGCCCAACAACGGCACGTCGCGGCGTGCGGCATCGTACTTGTCATGCTGGAGCGCTTTCAGTGATCTCATAGCGTCCGACGGCCAAGAATCTCCGGGAGACTTCGGGATTCGGACGCTACATCAAAATAGAACTTGTTCTACTCTCCGATCGTAACCGTTCCGCCGAAGGCCACGATTGTCAGCGCCTTGGTAATGGTGAGTGTCTCCGGCGACGAACCCGGCTTGATGGCAACCGTTTCGCCACTGCTCGCAACCGCCACGGCCTCCGCCAGGGTGTTGTACGGTTGATCGAATGTCCCTTCCTCGACCCCCTGATAGTTGAAATCCACCCAGAGAGCGGGTGGGGCAAGTTCCGTCACCCTCTCGCAGAAGTCATACATATCGATGTGGTGTGGGCACCAGGTGGTGGGGCACACGTTGTATTCCTGACTCTGGTCACGCGCGTCCGCGACCCACGAGCCCGTCATCGACGCGTAGAAATCCAGAACGAACTCCTCCCATCGCGTATTGTCCGGGAACTGGATCGTCGTGCCGTTGTAGTTCGTGTCGAAGTTGAAGTCATCTTCTGGGAAATAAATGGCCAATCCATGACTCCCGGGAAAGGAAGGTCCGTGTCCTTCGGCGATAACGGCGGTCGTAACAGCCGTCATCACATCATGGGCGGCCGCTGCGCACGCGGCACTGTTCCCGTCCCAGTGGTCTCTCAGCGTCTGCGCGAGCAGGTCGATCTTGGATACGAGGGCATCCATTGAGGCCAGATCAATCGCCGACTGAGTGTCATTGTCCGTATATGATTGGTGATAGCGAGAGACGATGGTACTGCCGAGGTCGGCTGTGCTCATCGACGGATCCGCCACGAGATCCGCCAGAAGCGTGTCATAGGGCCATCCGTCGTTCGGCTCGCTCCTCTCCGAACCCACCATCACCGTGGCGTGCTCGCGAATCTCGTAGGCGACCTCGACCATACCCATCAGGCACGCATCGAACCCCACGAGATCGAGCTGCTGGACGTCCGTCTCAATAGCCTGCAGCGCGCTTCTCACTTCGTACATAAGAAGGCGGTCGTCATCGTTGCCATTGGAACAGCAACCATCAACCAGGTTGCAGGTCGTGCCGTACGGATCGCAATCGGGCGAATCCTGCGTACACGGAACACAATCGTCAGAGCACACGCTTCTGGGAGGAAGAGGTTCGCTGCGCGCGTGCCACCCGGAACCATGATCCCAGAGCACGACCGCATACCTGGCTGCCGGGTAGGTCTGCATCCCCCACTCGACAAAATCAACCAGGGTTTGGGGGTCGGCCATATTGACCTCACCGATGCTCGTACCCCAGGTTGTGTCCGGCTCGTCGCCGTGGTTGATGACGCCTCGCCGAGCGTCCGTCCAGTCGTCGTAGCCGGTGTCCCATTGCCAATGCCGGTCGAACAGCGCTACGATGTTCACATTCGCATCCGAGCCGACCTCGGCCATTTCCAGGAAATCGTTAATCCCGGCAGACTCCAAGTTGTTGTCGGCATCCATGTAGACCAGGAACGTCCACTCGGCCTGATCCGCTTGCCCCATTGCGCTGGGCGAGAGCCATGCCAGGCACAGTAGCCCGGGAAGAAACAGGGTTTTCATTGTCCTGATGGTGACCATAATGGGATGCCTTTCCTACTGGAGACTGACCAGGACAAGTACCAAGCCCGTACCATCGGAAAGTGAGGTCATCGCCTTTCCGATGATGGCGCCCTGGGCTCTGGTGCGGTCGGTGACCTTCATGGCGTGCCCCGGCACACTCGAGGTGGTCAGCAGATCGCCGGGTTTAATCGCCCCACTGGAGGCGTCACACCAAGTCCACACTCGGCCTGTCAGGGCGATGGGTTGTTTGCCGTCGGCCATCGTGCCACTTTGGCCCATGAGCATACCCGGCTGCACGCCCCCGGCGCCGCTGATCACGCCCGCAACGGTGTAATCGTATGACCGGTTGGCGACGACGAGCTTTCCAGGATTCTCGGCGTCGATCGCCACAACCATTCCAGGCTCGACGGCCGCGCTGCCGGAAGTGACATCGAACTGCTCGGAAAGGTCCGCTCCGCCCGTAATCTCAATCACATCGGTAACCACGCGACTGTACCCGGTCCCGTCGTAGTCCGCAGCCAGCTCCAGCTTTCTGACGCCGCCCGCGCGTAGGAAGATCCGCCCGCCGACGTTTCCTGCCATTGCCCCGCTTGCATAAATGCGAACGGTGTCAGCGTTGTTTTCGTCTCTCATCTCGAAATACGCACCGCTCGAGTCAAAGGCACCGAGACTGACTCTTTTCTGTTCGGCGGAGTCGTTAACCTGCACCAATCCTCCCCCGGTAGACTTCGCCCGCAGCACAATACCCGTTTTCCCATTGTCCTGGTTTAGCGCCACCCGGGCGCCATAGTGCACATAACCCGTGTCCACACTGTAATGATCGGCGTCGAGGACAATCGTCTCCATTCCGCTGGCCTGGCTCAGCCCCAACCGGGCGCCTTCGTTACTCGTTTCGGAAGCTCTTGCGGTTACGCGTGTCTGCCCCGTCTCGTTTCTCAGTTTGATCATGGCGCCGTCGCCGGCCGCGTCTGCGTCGAGCACAATGACTTCGTGGCCGCCGCCGTCGGACAGCAGGACTTCCGCTCCGCGGCCCGCCACATCGGCGTCAAGAACGATTGTGTTCACGGGACCGGTGCGGCTTAACCGCAACGCGGCATCGCCGGCTTCATCGGCATCGATCTCGACGGTGTCGTGGCCCTCGTCGTTGGACAAAAGGATGAGCCCGCCGCCGACCGCCGTGGTTTGCAGCGTGCCGTCGGAGAACATCAGCCCGTCGATGCCCCCCTCACCGCCGGTGATCTCCAGCATGGATGCCTTTGTCCGGCCGTCGTGGTCAACGCTGAAGACTCTTCCACCGGTGTCTTTGTTGTTGGCAACGATGAACTCGCCGTCGGAGTTGTCCCTCGACAGCCATAGAACCTCGCCCGTGCCGTCGTTCTCCATGTGCGTCGTCGCCCAGGAGCCCACACTGGTCAGGTAGGCTGCCATGCCGGCGTTCACCTGAGTGTTGTGCACTTGAAGGGTTGCATCATCGCGTCCAGCCCCGGCACTCTCGGCGTACAAGGCGGTACCGTCTGCACTTGTGTTGACGAAGTGGCCACCGTACCCGCTGAGAGAATTCGACGCGCCAGTAACCGCGTTGGAACTGAGGCTAATCACGTGGAGCATGGATCCCGGGGAGCTGGTGCCGATACCAACCTTGATTCTCTCGTACGAACCTCCGTTTGCGCAGGCGTGTAAGAGTCTGG
>CBDUZO010000040.1:0-34596 GCA_965371725.1 uncultured Phycisphaerales bacterium | reverse complement strand
CCGTAGAGATTCCCTGAGGTCACAAGACGGGCTGGGATGACGTCAAAACGACGTGCACCGCTCGAAGAACACCGGTGCAAGAGACAGGTGGGCCGCGCTGTTGGCGTCGAAGTGCTCACCGTCGAGCGGGTCCGGCGGTACCCCACCTGCCCGGCTGAACACTGCACGGGCGGACACTGCGCGGCCGACGGTCTTCGTCAGCGCAACCTGTGGTCTTCGTCGGCACAGCTTGCGATCATCGCAAGACCTGCTTCATGATGTTTCTGAACCGCGTCTTGGAAATCGGATGATCGGCGATCAACCGGCCGTCGTACACGATGTTGAAAACACCATACGGTGAGGGAGCGTTCTGCGCCTGCTTGTGGGTCTTGAGCTCTTTGACGCGGGCGTCAATACCCAGAGCCTTGGATGCGTCCAGAATCATCTCTGTTGCGAATTTCGCAATACAGGGGCATTGATCGGATCGGATGATGACAAGCCCTTTGCCGCATCTGCGTGCTCTTTCCTCCCAGCCACCCCGAAATGTCGGTAGAGGTCCCTTCCTCATCTTCTTGACCAGCAGTTCATACGACGGCGGAGCCGAATCGACGGATGCAAATCCATGTCTCAGGAAGAGTTCGCTTCCCGCCATCCAGGTCCCGCTGCTCGTGACGACGGCCACGCCATTCGCCTTCGTCTTCTTGGCGTCTCGCAGGCACTGTTCCAGCAGGAGCGACCCGTAGCCTCCCTGCTTGTACTTCTTCCGATGGATCATGATGCAGTGGATGGTCAGATATCCCCGGGCTTCAATCGGTCGCCAGGTGTATTCGCCGGGTATGTATTCAATGAAGCCGACCCCACCTTCACCCGGTGCGTGCAGAATCCCGAATCTCATGCCCTCGGAGAAACGCTTCTTCAGCCAATCCGTTTTTCGCCTGTATCCTTCCTGCTTGACGTTCTTGTAACCACAGAAACCGTAGTCACAGATGTTGGACGCGTCCGCATGGATGATCTCTACTTCGCTCATCTCTGTTTACTGCTCGAAGAGTTCATTGTGATCGCGAGCATACTCCAGTGCCGTTTCCAGAAAGGTAATGGTGTTTCTTCCTCCCCTCCTTGACAAGGAGGGGCTGGGGGAGGTCCTTCTGTGCCTGCATGGACCCCCCTCAATCCCCCCTTGGTAAGGGGGGAAGAAAGCGGAACGACCTTTGTTGAAACGGCTCTAGACCCTATTTGAAGCCGTGGCAAAAGGTTCGACGGCAGCCCGCAGCCCGGTATTATGGGCGATGGATGGTGAAGACGCGTCGGCTGGGCGATTCCGGGCGACGAAGACCGACGCCGGGTGCCGATGATTGGCCCGAGGCGTTCCCATGGACGAGAGAGGCCATACGCAAATCTGGATCACCAAGGCCCACCGCGGCGATGCTCTGGCCGTCTCGAAGTTGCTGGCTGCCTACCATCCCATGCTTCTCGCACGGGCCGAGGCGAGAATGGACCGAACGCTGCGGGCCAGATCCGAACCGGAGGACCTCCTTCAGCAGGTCTACCTCGAGGTCTTTCGCCGCATCGACCAGTTCGAGCACCGCGGACCGAACTCGTTCATCAACTGGGTGTTGACCATCCTGGACAACAAACTCACCGACGCCGCGCGCGCATTGCACCGTCAGATGCGCGACATCGCCCGTGAAATGGCCCCCGGGGCCTCGCGCGGAACCCAATCCTACGTCAACCTCCTTGACCACGTGTATCAAGATTCGACCACGCCGAGTCGCGTGATCCGACACGACGAGGCAATCGCCGCGCTTCTAACGTGCGTCACGCACCTGCCCGAGTCACATCGGCAGGTGATCCAGTTGCGGTTTCTCGAGGGGCGTTCCGTAAACGAGGTGGCCGAGCGGCTGAACAAGACCCCCGGCGCCGTGGTCGCCCTGACCCGCCGGGCGTTGGAGGCCCTACGCGAGTACATGGATCGCATGGGGGACTTCACTCGCGGCGTCTGAAATGCCCACCCGCGTGACGTTACCCGACGCGTGGGCGCGTTATGGGCCCCAACCTCCTTGTGACCCGCCCGCTATTTGACAATCCGCGTTCCGGTGGTATTATTAAGTAATACCACCGAGACGGTGCCCGCGCCGATCCATCGGCGGGCCCGCCTGTTTCGTACAGGGAACAGCCCGATGCACAGGCCGAAACAATCGATCGTCACGTTCAAGGCGGATGATTCGCTGATGGAGATTCTCCGCGGGGTCCCCAATCGCTCCTCCTTCATCCGGTCCGCTATCCTGTCCGCCATCGAGAACACGTGCCCCTTGTGCCAGGGCACGGGCATCATGTCGCCGGAGCAAAGGACACACTGGGAGATGTTCGCTGCGGACCATAGGGTGCAGGAATGCGACGAATGCCACGAGCGGCACCTGGTTTGCTCGCACGGGACAGGAAAGTCGGGGCAGCGGGGCGGACGGGCTGCCTCGCACCGCCAAAAGGAATGCCGACGATGATCGTGAACGGACGGGCAGGGAGAACGTGGCGCCGTCTTTCGTCGGCGGTGTGGGTCGGGGTGTTTGTGTCGTGTTCGGCCTGTACGCCTGCCGGTGATAACGCGGCGCAATCATCGCGGCGCCTGCGTGTCTTCGTGAGCATTCCACCCCAGAAGTACTTCCTTGAGCGGATCGGTGGAGAGCATGTCGATGTGTCCGTTCTCGTTCCGCCGGGGCAGTCGCCTCACACGTATGAGCCGACCTCGAAACAGATGGTCGATCTGTCGGCGGCACGAGCATACTTTCGCATTGGCCTGCCCTTTGAAGAACGCGTCGTGCGGAAACTCGGGGCCGTGCTCGAGCATCTGAACATCCTGGACACGAACGAAGGGATTCAGCTTCGAAGCATGCGCAACGTCACGGATCATGCCGATCACAGTCACCACGGTCATGGTGAGGGTTGCCATCATGGTGAAGATGAGCTCGACCCCCACGTATGGATGAACCCGCGATTGGTCAAGCTCCAGGCCCGAACGATCTGCAGGGAACTTTCACGTCTTGCTCCGGCCTGCCGTGAGGCGTTTGAGGGAAACCTGCGTTCGTTTGAGACGGATCTTGATCGGGTGGACGCGAAGATCGCGGCTGCACTGGCACCGCTCCGGGGACGAGCCTTCTATGTTTTCCATCCATCCTTCGGTTACTTTGCCGAAGCATACGGGTTAAGGCAGGTGGCGGTGGAGGCGAGCGGCAAGGAGCCCACAGCCAAGCAGCTAGGCGCGCTGATCGCCCAAGCACGTGAGGACGGCGTGAGGCTCATTTTCGTTCAACCGCAGTTCGCCACGAGCAGCGCGGAGGCGATTGCCGAGCACATCGGCGGTGCGGTTATTCCGATGGACCCGCTCGCGGAGGGTTACATTGACAATCTTCTCGATGTGGCCGGGAAGATTGAGGCGGCGCTGCGTGGTTCCGCTGAAGGCGGTCCCTGACGAACCGGTCAACAGCGTGAAAGCCAGGCGACAAAACAATGGCACAAGATCCTATCGTCACTTTCGACAGCGTTTCCTTCAGGTATGACGGTCCGCTCGTGTTGGAGGACGTCAACCTGGCCATCCCCGATAAGGGCTTTGTCTGTGTGATCGGCCCGAACGGGGGAGGTAAGACGACGTTCGTGAAGCTCATTGTCGGTCTTATCGAACCGCATGTCGGCCGCATAAGCGTATTGGGGCAATCGCCGAAGCAGAGCTGCCGTCGAGTCGGGTACATGCCGCAGCGCGCGGAGCTTGATCCGGAGTTTCCCGTCAGCGTCGTGGACGTCGTGCTCATGGGACGGCTTGGGCTCGTCTCGAAAGTAGGTCCCTATCGCCGGTCGGACAAGGTGCTTGCTGTGAAGGTTCTGGAGGAGGTCGGGCTCGCGGACCTGGCAAGACGGCCGTTTTCCTCGCTTTCCGGCGGGCAAAGACAGCGTACGCTCATCGCACGCGCTTTGGCGTGTGAGCCGGACATGTTGGTCTTCGACGAGCCGACGGCAAGCCTGGACCCGGCGGTCCAGGACGATCTCTATCGATTGCTGCGGGTGTTGAACGAGCGGTTGGCCGTCATCATCGTCTCCCATGATGTCGGGTTCGTGTCCGCCTATTTCACGACCGTTGTGTGTGTCAACCGCAACGTACACGTGCACCCGGCATCCGAGCTGACCGAGCAGAGGGTCGCGGACATGTATGGTAGGGAGGTTCGCTACGTGCATCATGGCTGCGCGACGTGTGATGGAGATCGCTCGTGAGCGAGTTTCTCAGTGCGTTGATCGTAAACCCCTTTCTTCAGTATGCGCTACTGGCGGGTGTTGTTGCGAGTGTCGCGTGCGGCGTCGTGGGGGGATATGTCGTCGCGCGGCGGATTACGTACCTGGCCGGCGGGGTGGCCCACTGTACGCTCGGCGGCATGGGCGTAGCCGGTTACCTGCACAAAGTCCACGGCTGGACGTTTCTGCATCCGCTGCACGGAGCCGTTGTGGCGGCTTTGATCGCGGCGATCGTCATCGGGTTGGTTACCCTGCGGGCCAGGCAGCGCGAAGATACGGTCATCAGCGCGTTGTGGGCCGTCGGCATGGCTGTCGGTGTCCTCTTCATCGCCAAGACACCCGGATACTACGAAGACCTGATGAGCTACCTCTTCGGCAACATCCTCCTGGTGTCGCGCTCGAACCTCTATCTGATGATCGGTCTTGACGTGTTGGTCGTGGGGGTTGGGTGGCTGTTTTACAACAAGTTTCTCGCCGTCTGCTTTGACGAGGAGTTCGCGCGTCTGCGCGGCATCTCCGTCGAGTTCTACTATCTGCTGCTGCTTTGCCTGACTGCGTTGACCGTCGTGGTGCTCGTGAGTGTTGTAGGGTTGGTGATGGTGATCGCCCTGCTCACGCTACCGGTGGCGATCGCGGGTCATTTTGTCCGCCGGCTTTGGCAGGTGATGGTGCTGGCAATTCTGATCAGCATTGTCCTGACGACGGGAGGTCTGGCCATCAGCTATTCTCCCGAGCTTCCTCCAGGCGCCACGACGATCGTACTGGCCGGAGCGCTCTACCTGGTCGTAATCACGGTCACACGCCTGATCAGACCTGCTCGCACATAGAGCGTATAACGATCATCTGTAGCGGCTACGCGTCTGGCATCCCCCCTTGCCAAGGGGGGAAAGAGGGGCGTTGCGCGATTCGAGAAGCACGCGCGTAGAAACGGCACGGCCTCATCGTCGCCTGAGACCAAGGGCAGTTTGATAGTGCCGATTCGTCGCATCAGGTTTGCTGGCGTCTTCCCACAGTTTCGGGTCCGCGCGGGCTGAAGCCCGCGGCTCGCTGGCGGGGAGTCGGCACTCTGGAACTGGATCTTGTATGAGACAGTGCCGTCCCTTGTCACGTCTTCTCAGTTGCAGCGGGTGGAACCGGCGTTGCGTTCCGCCACCCCCTGCCTCGCTGATAGTCGATGCACTGCTCAAGAGCAGTGGCACACGACCGGCGCTGCCGAAAGGTCAACAGTCCCACGCCGCCGTTTCCAGCCTACGGGGTATTACGGCCACCGCAAACGGCGTACGTGTGCGCGTTCGGTGTCGATCGCGTGTGCTCCGCGCAATAGAGAAGCCTCGCTCAACAGTCGCATGCGCGCTTACGCGACTCCGCGAGGCTTCCCACCATTATGGTGTTACGTCCCTGTCGTTTCGACGGGACTGGGGCGAATGCCCCTACACGTTTAGTATGCGCGATGGACTCGCGCGCGGCAAACAAAAAATCCGAACAGGGTCGGTCGGGTCGGCGATGCGATGACGCCTTGCCGTCGGGCTCGGCCACGCCGTCAAAGAGCCCATAATAACCCCGTTACCAGTAGCGCTACCGTGGGTTCCAAGCCACAAAGTGGCCTTACTACAGTGCTTTCAGTGGTCTCGTGGCGTCCGAGGGCCGGGAATCTCCGGGAGACTTCGGGACTCGGACACCACATCAGAACAGAACTTGTTCCAGACCGGACACGGCGGTACTGCTGGGCGACCCGCGCACCGGCATCGAGCAGCGGAGGGCGGCGTGGAGGGTCCGCGCTTTCGTACGCACGTTGCAATCCGTTCGCCCGCCACTCTTGAACGGTGCACGGCAGACCCGCCCACGCATGGATGGCCCATACCTTCGCGGAGTGATGGGGGACGGACGGTTGTCCGAGATGTCCTTCGGCTACTCAATCCGTCCCTCATGTCTAACGAAAACGACGGAGCACACGTGCCTGAGTTGAGCCGCGTTGCGGAGCAAAGCGCAGCAACCTCGGGTGCGATCGGTTGTTAGCTGTCATCCAGCCCGTCGAACAGGTCGCCGCCAGCGGGACGGGTGGCGGGGGGCTTGCGCAATTCCTTCATCTCTTTTTCAGAGACTTCGGGGAGTTCGTCCGCCTTGAAACACTCACCGGCGACGACGGCTTTCAGCAGTTTTGCCTGTTCGGGATAGCCCACGACGGTCGCTTCCAACACCCAGAGCAGTTCGAGCAATTCGGTCGTGAACTGGCTGGTCCAGCGTTCGGGGCGGATGTCGTCGAGGGGCGAGGATTTCCTGCCCGCGCCTTTCTTCATGCGGTACTTGAGCCACGACTGCACGACCTTAAGCCCGGAGACCTCGAAGGTGAAGACCTCGGGACCGACGGGCGCGAACTCGCCCTCACCGACGTGGAGCGTGCGCGTCGGGTCGTTGTACTCGAACGCCTCGGGATAGCTGTCGGCGTGGCCGGGAACGGCCTTCGTGCATTTCGCTGCCCCGCGCGGGACCTGGCCGCGCTTCTTGCCCTTGGGGACGAAGCGCTCGCCGTAGGTGTGCAACCAGAGCAGCCGCGCGCCGGCGTCGCGGACCTTCTCGAACAGCGCGGCGTCCTTCGTAATCGGAACGCGCAACTCGCGCGTCTCCAGCTCCTTCGCATAGCGCGTGGTGAAGGCCGGTTGCGCCAGCGTCCCATAGACGTAGGCCAGGAAATCCTCCGGCGTCACCTTCTTGCGCTTGTAATAGGTCGAGGACAACAGTTCGAGCAGGCCGGGCAGGATGTTCGCCTCCGAGCCGTCGGCGGTGCGGTAGAGGGGAACAGTGTCCTTTGCGCCATAAGACCCTCGAAAGTGGTGTAGGTCTGGAATCAATGCACAAGCCGTAGCGGCGGGCCCTTGTCCAAGAGGATGGTTCAACAGGCTTGTCAGGTACATCTGCCGTTCGCTATGGGCGCGCCAGAGGTCGGGGCGTAAATAATCGCCCAAGCGACTGTCGCCAAAGACCCATTGCCGATCAAACGAACGATAGGCGTAGCGTTCGACACGCGGGGCCGGAGCATTGCGCGACAATTGCTCGATGGGTTTTGCGGTTTCGTCTGCCTCTAACAGCGACGAGCACTTGGAGTTGATCTTCCGATCTCGCGTTTCCTTGAATGCGCCCGCCTGGTCTTGAGCACCCAGTAGCGCGCGCCAGCGATGCTTGAGTATTTCGCCGTCGGAACAAATGGGCCATGTTCGTTTGACTTGCGCTCCCGAATGCTGCCACGGCATGAGATCAGTCAGGAGCGCCCAATCGAAGTAATCGCCCTTCCCCGCCGGGCGGAACGTGGCCTGCCAGTCGTTGGGGCAGTCTTGCCATTTCACCTTCGAGAAACCGCGGATGGCGTCGAGTTCGGCGAGTTTGCCGTCGCGTGTGCCTTCGATCCGCGCGTAATGGACGTTGCCAGGCTTCTCCTTCTTCGCCTTCTTCGAGCGGACGGCGACGCCGATGGCGACGGGCGTCTGGATGGCGAAGACATTGTCGCTCTTGCGCGTGCCGCGGCCTTCGCCGCCGAGGTCGAGAATCCAAATTTCATCGCACTGGCGGCGCATGTGCTCGCGCATCCCGCAGAAGGCGTCGCCGTCGATATAGCTCGACGCGCTGATGAAACTAACGACGCCCGGCCCCTGGGCAGTTTCATGTTCGAAGACCTTCCAGATCGCCCAGCGCCAAAAGTAGACATAAAGGTTGTATAGGTTCTTGACGTGGACGCCGTGACCGGCGGAAAGGGCAGACTCGATGAATCCACTGAATAGAATCGATTTCCGCTCCCTTTCTTCAAGAATCTGCTTGGGACTGGGTACTCGCTTCTTATACTTCCCCCGACCCTTGGATTTCGAGTCTGCAATCGCCGACTTTGTGATGGGATCGCCGAAGCGCACCCATCCTCCCCATCGGCTCAAATGCTCTTGTGCTTCGGCGTCGACCGCATCGTGGCGATCGTAGGGCGGATTTCCCAGGCAGACGATGACAGGAACGTTGCTCTTAACTTTGAGCGCCTTGGCGTGCTGCTCGGCGATGGGCTGCAGGAAGAGCGGCAGTTGCGGCGGGTCGGCGTAGGGGCTTTCGAGCGTGTCGGTCAGGTAAACGTGCGTGCCGTCCTTCGGGAGTGCCGCGCCGCGGTCGCGAAGAGCGCGGCTGACGCGCAGTTCGGTCACGGCGTAGGGCCCGACCATGAGTTCGAATCCGTAGAGGTTGTTGGCCAACGCGGTGGCCTGCCCGGCGACGGCGCCCGCGCCCTGTTCGGCCTCGATGCGGCCGAGGGCGTGCTCGATGACGCCTAGAAGATAAGTTCCTGTTCCGGCGGCCGGATCAAGCGTGACGACACCGGGATCGGCAAAGCCCAGCGGCTTGTTCAGCCGGTTGACAAGCAGGTCGTCGATCAGGCGCACCTGACAGCGGACAACTTCGACAGGCGTGTAATAGGCACCGGTGTCCTTGCGAAGTTTAGGATCGTAGGCTGCGAGGAAGTCCTCGTAGAAGTAAAGCCAGTGATCCTCAGGGCCGGTGAGCGTAACGCACGGGACGACGGCAATCACGCGCAGGAGCAAATCGAGGGACGCCTGAATGTCTTTCTGCGCTTGCTCATCGGTCAGGATCTGCAAAGCCCGTGAAAGCAGACTGTGTTGAGCGGCCAGAGTCTTTTCCGCGCTGTCGAGTGTGAGCGGGTCGGCCCCTTCGCTACGACCTAGCAACAGCGCGAAAGCGACGGTCTGGGCATAGGCGTCAGCGAATTGCTCATCAGAAGCATCGGGAAAGAGCAGTTGCCGCCATTCACCGGCCAGTAGAACGAGGGGGGACGTTGGGATTCTCAGCGCGTCGGTCACGTCGTCGCGCAGCATCCGGCACAGCGGGGCCATAAGAGCCGCGAAGCCCTTGAGGTCGATCTTGCCCTTGCGGTCGGTGGGGATGAAGGGCTCCCAGGAGAGGAAGTCGCGTAAGAGGCGTTCGACGGCGTGGGCATCCTGAATGGCCGCGGCTTTCTTCCCATCGGCGGCGACGTCGCCCGAGAGACGAACGACCTTGCCCACGAGATCGCCGCCGCGATAGAGGCCCCATTCGTTGCCGTCGGTGTAGAGGATGTTGGGGATGGCCGAGAAACGCTTGAACTGGTCGCGGTTGTGCCCCCTGAAGCGGTTGGCGCTAGCGCCGACGCCGGGGGCCTTGAGTTCTACGTAACCGGCCAGGAGCTTGTTCAGATGGACGGCGTAATCGGGACGCCCGAGGCAATCAGGCAGGGGCGTCTCGCCCGTGCAGACGACGTTCCAGCCCAGGGCGCCGGCCACGCCCGCCATGAAGTTCTCGAACGGTCCGCGCACCTGGTCTTCCGGTTCGCCGGCGGTCAATTGCGTCATTTTGGCCGTCACGGCCGCGGCGAAGTCTCGCAGGGCGTTGTGGATCGAGACGATCTTCTTCATCAGACCAATGCCTACCGAAGTTCCTTGACAGCGAAGCCTGGAGTTTGGCAGCTGACAACGATCAGACTGACCCGCACAAGACGCGACACCCCGGTTCCCCGTCAGTGTAACACACCGTTTGAGCGCCTGCTAGAATCGCCCCAAGGTTTCGGTTCTTGGTTGCTTACGTTCCCTGCGGCGGTTGATTGCGGCATCTCATACGGATCAGGATGAAACTGCTCGCCTCGAAGTCCGTCAACCGGGCTGCGCACGCCGGCCGGTCTACTGTCACAGGCCGTTGGGCTCGAGCAGTCTCGACGTCCGAGTAGCCGCTTCAGGTTGGAGAGTGATCGTAGCACACGGGATACCCGCGCAGAACTCAGGTCCACGGCTCGGTCGTGGGGAATCGGCGCTTTCGAACTGGATCCGGTATGAGAGGCTACTTGCTTGCCGAAGCGGTCAGACTTTCGGTTGTCTCCCCTTCCGGGAAGGGTTTGCTACCGCGGCACTTGGGATACTTGCTGCAACCGAGGAATGGACCGGTTCGCCCCGTGCGGATCACCATCGGTTCACCACACTCGTCACATGGAATGTTCGTGGGGATCGGCTTGGGTTTGACCGGACTGGGTGATTCGACGTCGGCGCGCTTCTTCGCCTCACCGCGAAGGTTCGAGACGAACGAGCACTTGGGATAACCCGTGCAACCGAAGTAAGGCCCAAAGCGCCCGTTCTTCAGTGTCACCTCGCTGCCACAATCGGGACAGGACAGCGATTCCTCGGGCCAGGTTTCCACGACGGGCCGTCCGGTTCGCGTCCAGGCGAAACCTACGGGCGGCGGACCCAACGCGGCGATGTCGACCTTTCCCTTCGCATCACGGGGAAGGTCCTTTCCGCTCGCGCGCCGACCGTTACCGCCACGCCCGTTGCCGTTTGCATCAGCCGGCGGATCGGGAATCTCACCCGTCTCCGCCAGCGCCTTGAGATGATCGAGCTTGTCCATCGGCATGGCGTTTCGACAGCGAGGGAACCCACTGCAACTGAGGAAGGGTCCCCGCCGCCCTCTCCGGATCACGACGGGCCGACCGCACTTGTCGCAACGAACACCGGCATCTTGCGGCCTGGGCTTCTCGACGTAGACACCGGGAGGCATGGCCTTGGTGCTCTTGCACTTGGGGTAGTTCGAGCAGCCCAGAAATGCGCGCCCGCGGGCAAACTTGACGGCCATCGCCGAATTGCAATCGTCGCAGGTCTCCTTGATGTCTTCCGGTTCGACCTTCTTGAGCGGGACACCGTTCTCATCGCTGGGCAGCGTGTTGGTGCACTCGGGATAACCGGTGCATCCAAGGAACGGTCCGAGCCGGCTTCTGCGCAGGATCATCGGCTTACCGCATATCGCGCACGGTTGCTCCGCGACGACAGCCGCGACAGGCTTACCCTCCGCGTCGATGTTCATCGAGACCTTGCAGTCCGGGTACCCGCTGCACGCCAGGAACCTCCCGTTCCTGCCAAGCCGATACACCAACCCCTTTCCACACTCCGGGCAAGTGTATTCACTCGGCTCGGCCCTGGGGCGCTCCATCTCGACCTCGGCCCGATCCAGCGACGCCTTGAACGGCTCATAGAACTCGCTCAGAACGTGCTCCCAGCCGATATGAGCATCCTCGATCTTGTCGAGCTCCTCCTCCATGTGAGACGTGAACTTCACATCCATGATTTGTGGGAAGTGCTCGACGAGCTTATCGGTGACGATTTTGCCTCGCTCGGTCGGGCGGAGGCGTTTGTCGCCAAGATCGACGTACCCACGATCTTGAATCGTCTGGATGATCGCGGCGTAGGTGCTCGGGCGACCGATTCCCTCCGACTCCAACTTCTTGACCAACGCCGCCTCCGAGTATCGCGGCGGCGGCGAGGTGTATTGCTGTTGCGGGTCGATCTGCAACGGCGAGACCTCAACGTCCACATCGAGCTCGGGCAGAACAATATCATCTCCGTTGCTCCTGCCTGCCAGACGCAGGAACCCCTCGAAAACAAGCCTGCGACCGGTGCTCTTGAACACGATCTCGCCGAGCGGCGTCCCTGCAGCAATGAGCACGGTCGTACCGTCCCACTCCGCCGGTGTCATCTGACAGGCGACGAACCGCCGCCAGATCAGGTCGTACATCTTGGACTGCTCTCTCGTCAAGCTGCTGCGCACGGTGTCGGGGCGACGGGCTACGTCCGACGGCCGAATCGCCTCGTGCGCTTCCTGGGCGCGTTTGGCCTTTCCGAAGCGGTTTGGCTTGTCCGGAACATGTCTCGGGCCGTAATCCTGGCCGATCAACTCGCGCACCGCCCCAATCGACTCCGCGCTGAGGTTCGTCGAGTCGGTTCGCATGTACGTGATAAGCCCGACCGGTCCCTCACCACCGCCAAGATCAACACCTTCGTAAAGCTGTTGAGCAACACGCATGGTGCGGGAGGGGGCAAAGCCCAGTTCGCTCGAGGCTGCTTGCTGCAAGCCGGCTGTCGTGAACGGTGGATTGGGACGCGTCGTCGTTCGACGCTTCTGTACCGATTTAATCGTGAAACGCGGGGCCTTGGACGGATCGGTCCGGCCGTGCAGCGTGACGATCTTGAGGTCCTTGTCGGCGTGCATCTCCCACGGCTGCTCGTCGACCTCCGCCGTCACAAAGCCGAGCGACTCAATGGCCGCCACGGCGTCGTCCACCGTTTTCGGGCGGAACTCACGCCCGCCGAGCGTCGTCAACTCGGCAAAGAGGCAAGCATGGTCGGAGAGCCACCTGTTGCGGGCCTTGACGGTCGGCCCATCTTGGGAGCCCTTCGCCTTCCCCGCCGAGATGAACGTAGCCCACTCCTTGCGTTGCCGCTCGGCTGCCTCCAGGTCCGTGGCGAAAAAGCCAAGGACGCGCCACGACTCCTCGGGAATGAACGTCTCGATCTCCCGCTCGCGCTCGACGATCAGGCGAACAGCCACGGACTGCACGCGCCCCGCGGACAGCCCCCGCGCAATCTTGGCCTGGAGCAGCGGGCTGAGCTGATACCCGACGATGCGGTCAAGGAGCCTTCGGGTCTGCTGCGCGTTCACCTTGTCCATGTCCAGTTGGTGAGGATGGGCGAACGCAGCCCGAATCGCTGATTTCGTGATCTCGTTGAACACGACGCGGTGGGTCCGGTCCTGTGCAAGGTCCAGGGCATGAACGAGATGCCAGGCAATGGCCTCGCCCTCGCGGTCCAGGTCCGTGGCAAGGTAGACGTCGCCGGCCTTGCTGGCGGCCTTCCTCAGCCCGGCGACGACCTTACTCTTCTCCGGCAGGATCTCATAGGTCGGTTTGAAGCCCTGACCGATTTCGATACCGAAATCGTTGGCTGGCAGATCACGGACGTGGCCCATGCTGGCCAGTACCTCGTACCCCGCGCCCAAATAGCGATTGATCGTCTTCGCCTTGGCGGGCGATTCGACGATAACTAACGATTTCTTCGAAGGTTGCGACTTCTTTGCCACGAGCGTCCACCTCTGTTAGGGCCGGTCACGCCGCCCGAGAACCCACACGGGAGACGGTCCTTTTTATCGACACCGGACGCTGATCCCTCCACCCCGCATGACCGTTGGCCCTTCCTCAGGGCAGCCGGGGGGATTTAGCAGGACGCAGCCCGGCTGTCAAACCGATGATGCCGAAACGGCAAGATTGTGGCTTGATTTCGTGCTCCAAGGAACTATATTGGAGCGTTTCGAGCCTTGCCGACTTAACTTCTTGCGAATTAAGGGTTTACGTCGCCATGATGAAGTTCTTTCGCAAATACAACAAGCAGCTTCTTGCTGTATTCATGGTCTTGCTGATGATCGTGTTCTTGGGCGGGTCGGCCCTTGAGAGCTTGATGGCGCCGAGGGCGGACCGGGTCATAGCCCACGCACGGTTCGGCGACATCCGCCTTTCGGACCAGGCACAGGCTCGGCGCTCGACCTCCATCCTAAGCTGGCTCGGGTTCAACTGGCAGCAACCGTTTGGTGCGATCGGTCCCCCGCTCACAGGGCTGGACTGGATCCTCCTCACGCGCGAGGCCGAGCACTACGGTACCGACGCGGATCTCGCGGCGGCCCGCAGGCAACTGGACACGCTCATGGGCGCGGGCACGGTCGACCGCCTGTCCAGACGCCAGCGTGTGCAACCGGAGCGGATCTATGCGGCCGTGGTCGAGTTGGAGTCCGTGCTCCAGACCGCAAGCCTGGTATCCGGCGCCGCCATGCCCAGCGCCGCCGAGATTCGGGCGGCGGCCTGTGACGCTTTGAACAAAGTCAAGGTGAAGGCCGTCGTCTTTCCCGCCGCAGCGTTCGAGGATCCCAGCGCCGAGTTCACCGAGGAGGAGCTGGCTGCCCAGCTCGAACGCTATCGCGACCGGGAACCGGGATCCGGGTTGAGTTTCGGATACTACGTGGAGCCCAAAATCAAGGCTCAGTTCTTCCAGATCAAGCGCGACAAGATCGCCGAAACCATCGGAATCCCCAACCTCGAGCGCAAGGCAAAAGCCTACTACCAAGAACATAAGAACGATCCGGAATTCGAGCGACCCGGCTGGCAACCTCCGGAGCCAACCGACGAGCAAACCGAGGATTCGGAAAACCGGGAACCACCCTACCTCGAGTGGGATGAGGCCAAGGAGACGGCCGTGCGGATCGTCCGAAAGCAACATGCGAACGAGGCCGCATTGAACATCGCGAATTGGATCGTGGACTTCAGTTCCGAGCCCTGGTTGGAGATCGACCGCGGGGAAGATGGCTACAAGACCGCACCCCCGAACGTCGCGCGAACCGCGTACTACGATGAGATCCTGGAGCACATCCCATCGACGATCAGCTACCCGGGATCGATCAACACGATACAGACGGACTTCTTCGATGAGACGGACGCGAACACGGTCCCGCTGCTGGGAAGCGCCCTCGCGCGAGACGCACAGGGCAACCGCCTTGGCAATCTCCGTAGCCTGTCCTTCAATACCAAGGCGATTGTCCCGGAGGTCCCGGTGAAGGAAGGCGCGAACCCGCTTGACTACGTGGCAACGTGGCAGACCTGTAGCCTCCCGCTGCACAATCCCGAGACAGATGACGTATACGTCTTTCGTGTTGCCCAGGCCCAACCGGGGCACCCGGCCGAGTCTGTCGATGAGGTCCGGGACCGGCTGATCACGGATCTTCGGCTTTACCGTGCCTACCAGGCCGCCGACGACAGTGCCACCGCGCTTAAGCAGGCGTGCTGCGACACGGACCTCGAAACGGCTTTTGACGCCGACGAGGACCTCCTGGCCCGGATCGAGGCGTCGGACGACCGCTCCTTCGGTCTCGCCGAGCCGCCGCCCTTCCCGCGCTTACAACCCTACCAGGCGGCCAGGGGGCGATCCGGCGACACCGCTTACATCTTCCAGCTTGGGAAGGTACCCCACGAGGCCATCGACGAGTGTTTCGCCCTGGAGGAAGCCGAAGACAAGCACGCACTGTTTGACATCGAGGAAACGGCCACGCTCATCGTGGTTGAATGGGTGGAGACACAGCGCGGACGCGAGGACGAATTCGAGCGCATGAAGGAGGATCTCGTCCGTCAGCTTACGACGAATCGTCGGCGCGAGGCGGCGCGGGACTGGTTCGATCCCGAGCAGATTCGAGCCCGTGCGGGGTTCCGGTGGGCCGGCGCCGACGGCTAGCAGCCCGTTGAAAAACGCGGGGGGGCCATGGCTTCAGCCGTGGGGACGCGATGATCGTCGCCGATAGCATCACCGTATTTGTGGGCTCCGCTGTGCGAACCAGATGGGGTGCGCAACCGAGCGCATGTCATCGTTTCCCCTATGTCCAAAGGACATGGGCCACCCGCCAACCGCTACCTGAATGTCCGCGCGGACTGAAGTCCGCGGCTCGCATAGTCGTGAAACATAGAAAACTAGGGAGTCCCCCAATGCCTCATCTAGTTGTGTTGAGCTTGTGCGCTTCTCTTTTCCTGTTGCCCGGCTGCAAGGTATCCGGCAAGGATCGCGTCGTCGGTAGCGGAAAGGTCATCACCGAGAAACGCGTCGTCCAGGCATTTGAGGCGGTCGAGTTAAGCGGTGGCTTTCGCGTCGATATCTCCGTCGGCGATGCGCCGTCACTAACGATCACGACGGACGACAACATCCTGCCGTTCATCGAAACGAACGTCGAGGACGGCGAGCTATCGGTTCGGATTACGAAGAAGGTGAGGCCGTCCGACGCGAATGACCTCAAAATCACGACACCCTCACTCACGAAGTTCACTTGCAGAGGCGCAGCCAAGGCGACGATCAAGGGCGTCACCGGCACATCGTTCGTGGTTCAGGTCGAGGGCACCGGCGCAATGAATGCAACGGGAAGCGTGGACACGTTGACACTCGACGTTGACGGCACCGGGCACATCGACGCGCTGGAGCTGGAAGCGAAATCGGTCCATGTGACGCTGAACGGTACGGGCACTGTCGATGTGTTTGCCGTTGAGAAACTAAACGTCGATCTAAACGGCGTCGGCGCGGTCCGTTACAAAGGTGATCCGCAGGTAACCCAGCGCATCGCCGGGATCGGCACGGTGAAGAAGAGGTAACGCGCCAAGCACATTTCCGTATCGCGATCCGCTTCATCGAAGAGAGGGCATCGCAGTTCACCCGTCCATAGGCAACAGCGAGCCCGTCGGGCTGAGCGGGACACGAGACGACGGCCCCACCAACTTCTCCAGGCGGCGGTGCGGAAGGAACGCAAGTCCGGCCCCAAAACGCTCACGACCGAAAAAAATCCGGACTTCGTTTGCCTCGCCAGTTTTTGATGCCTATAACTTAAAGGCTGTGGGGGACAGAGTGGAATCATTCATACCTTCATCGACCCCCGGCCAGCGCCTCGTTGAGCGCGCGAGATGAGCCGGGGAAAGAAACTCGTTCCTGCAGACACTGAATACTAGGGCGTGACGACACGAATCCGTTTCGCGCGTCGAAACCGGGCGTGAGGTGCGCTAAGGCTCATTCGCACCTGCGACACCCGTGGTCGACGTGAAACGGCGGCGATGGGTCTTCCCTCCTCACGCGTCGCAAGCCTCCATTCGTGACGCGGACGACCACAGCGCCGCATTCGCTTGCACCCCAAGCGAATGCGGCGCAGCCCTTATTGCTACCGCGCCACGGCCGGCAATACGAGGACTCCCCACCGCGAATGGTATGGCGGGCATCACGAACCGCCCCTCCCTACGGCTCCTGCCCGGACTGGTACAGCCCCCGCTCACACGCAACGGTGAACGCTTCCACCGTTTCTTTGAACAGCTCCCAGGAATCGCGAATCCGATCGGCTTCGACAGGCTCGATCTCGCCGTCGTCCTCGATCGACTTGGTCACCGTCAAGAGCAGGTGGGAGAACTCCTTCACGAGTCGCTGCGTGTTGACGAGCAACTCGGTGCTGACGTCCGGCGGCCGGTCGGTCGGGTTCCTGACGAAAAACCCACCGGCTTCGTGGCAGAGCCAGTTGACGACGTTCACGTCCCCGGTTGCCCGTGCGATGTCGGAAAGGCGATCCAGGGGGTTGCGCGCGCCGCTGGCATCCGGGTCGTCCAGGTCCGATTCCTGGCACCATTTGTAGATCAGCGCCGGCGACAACCGCAGCTCGGCGGCAAGGGCCTTAACGCCAATCTCGTCAGCGGCTCGCTTGAGTACCTCGTAAGAGCGCATCACCGACTCCTGCTATCGGCCACTTGTTTGCCCACACATCGTCCCGGCAGACCCGAGACAGCCGATCGATGGGCGCCGTCGACGGGTCAAACGCTATACTATAAGCGCTTTCGGCAGTCTCGTAGCGTCCGACGGCCAAGAATCTCCGGGGAAACTTAGGGATTCGGAGGCCACAACAAAATGGAACTTGTTCCATAGGCGCTTTCGGTGGTCTCGTAGCGACCGACGGCCAAGAATCTCCGGGGAAACTTCGGGATTCGGACGCTACATCAGAATAGAACTTGTTCTAAAGCCGTTTTCAGATTTTCAGAAAGGTAATGGTGTTTCTTCCTCCCCTCCTTGACAAGGAGGGGTCGGGGGAGGTTCTTCTTCGCCTGCAGGAACCCCACTCTTTCCCCCCTTGGTAAGGGGGGATGGCAGGGGCGTAGCCGCTACAGGTAATCGTTATATGCCCTAGCGGATGTCTTCGGCTCGATCCACGGATGCGTGGGAGGTGATCCGGCCGTGCCAGAGCAGCACGTTCAAACCAAGCGGGAGATCCAGGCCATGCTCGCCGGCGTGGGTCTGCGCCCACGCAAACGATTCGGACAGCACTTCCTGATCGACGGGAACCTCATGCGCCGTCTCGTTTCCACCGCCGAGCTTCAGCCCGACGATGTGATCCTCGAGGTCGGCGCGGGAACGGGCGGACTGACGGATTTGCTTGCGGATCATGTCAAGGAACTCATCGTCGTCGAGATTGACCGCGACCTTTGCGCAATGGTGCGTGAGCGCTTCCGGGGAATAAACGGGATGCACCTACTATGCGCCGACGCCTTGGCCGGCAAGAACAGGCTCGCGCCGGAGGTTGCGGACCTGCTCGGTGAGCTGAGCGGAAGGACGTCGGGAAGCGTCAAGCTTGTGGCCAACCTCCCGTACCAGGCAGCGACTCCACTGGTGATGAATCTGTTGGTCGAGCACCCGGAGGTGAAACGGCTTTGCTTCACCGTCCAGGCGGAGGTGGCGGAGCGATTAACCGCGCCGCCGAGGTGCAAAGCGTACGGCCCGTTGAGCGTCATGGCGCAGACCCTGAGCAGAATCGAGATTACAGCGAGCCTTCCACCGGAGGCCTTCTGGCCGAGACCGACCATCAATTCCACGATGGTCCGCATGGACCTGATCGATCCGCCGCCCGGCGGTCGTGCCACGGTGCGAGGTCTGGCCGAGTGGGTGCGTGGAGCGTTTCTGCACCGGCGCAAGACACTTCGATCGGCCCTTGGATACATCGTGAATCAGGACATCCGCGATCACGTGTGTGAGCAGTTTGACGCGACGCGCCGACCGGAGTCCTTCACCACCGAGGAATGGCTGGCGATGTACAAGCTCGCGCGGCGCTGACGGCCGCGTAGCATGACAGCGATAGAAAGCGCTTTTCGAGCCGCAGGCTTCAGCCTGCGCGGTTTCAAACCGGCCTTGGCGCCTACCCAATGGGGGACGCCGCGCGGGCTGAAGCCCGCGGCTCTTCATTCTGAGAACGATCTAGCGCTGTCATATTAGGGACAGTCTTCCGCGGGAATCACGCGCACCGGAACCTGCTCGCTCTCGATGATACCGCACGTATTGATCACATCGACGCTGTAGAACCCCTCATCCGTCTCATCGACCGCATCGAGAGAATACGTCGCTTCCACGGCGCCGGGGATGGGCACGCCGTTCTGTCGCCACTGGAAGGTCGGCGCCGGATCACCCGCGGCTTGAACGGTCAACGTAAGCGGATCGCCGACACAGAGATTCAACCGCTCCGGCTGTTCCACGATCTGAAGCTCACGACAGGTGGAATTCGTGTACATCTTCTGGAAACGAGCGAAATCGGAAAGATCGACGTCGTCATCCCGGTCGACATCGGAGACGACACACTCCGCGACAGGTGCACCATCCGGCCCCGTCAGACAACCCGCGAGTTCGGAGTAGTCGAACGGATCGACGTCGCCGTCACCATCGAAGTCCTCCATGTTCACGACGCGAAAGGTGGGCCGGGGCAATAGGACAACCGGTCGACCGCCACCGGACACTTTCACGTCATAGACATCCACACCGGAGTTCCCCAGGCGGTGAATCGGTATCTGATAGACACCGTCGCCGATGTACACGGGCTGCCAGGGCATGGCCACCATGTCCGACCCTTCGGCGTAGTTGACCGACACGCTCAGTGAACCTCCGGGAACAATATCGTCGAGCCAATCGCGAAGAGTCACGGTCATCGTGGCGGACGAAGCGCCGTGCACGCGAAGCCAGGGCGGATCCAGGGTAACGATCGAGTGCACCGCGTCGGGCTCGCCCACAAGATCGGCTCGCCAGGCGTCGAACGCTTCCCTCATCTGTAGCACTGGATCGGGATCGCTCTGGGCCTGGAAGGGAATGTTGAAGTTCATGAAGTAATCGCCGCTTGCGCATCCGGAATCCTGCGTGCAAACACCGTCAATGTCGCCACCGCGCGTGACGATCATAAAGCCGATGTGTGCGGCCTTGTCGAAGTCGATCGGCGGGACGCCGCAAAACTCCGGGTTCAGGAAGCTGCAAGAGCATCGACCGTCACCGCCCATTGCTCTGGCTGCCTCCATGGCGGCCATCAGCTTCTCGGGAAGGCCACCGGGCGTGGTGAGGACAGCCTGTTCCGCATCGAGGACGACCGGAGCACCGGTCAAGACGTTTCCTTGAATCGCATAAACCAAAGAGCCCGATTGGCCGGTCACACCACTGGCATGGGGACCGTCCTCGGTTCCGGTGAACGTGACCGCGCGACCGCGTGTGTCCACGATCCCATATTGCCTGGCCTGATGGCTGGAATCATTCCGCGCGAGAATCTCGAGGATCTCCTCGGGCGGGGTACCGAGAAGGAACTGCTCGTGAATCGTCATCCGATTGGAGGCGGTCGAATCCACCATCGACTGA
This sequence comes from uncultured Phycisphaerales bacterium, assembly GCA_965371725.1. GTDB lineage: Bacteria > Planctomycetota > Phycisphaerae > UBA1845 > UBA1845 > CBDUZO01. Next base: position 14,293 of record CBDUZO010000040.1, on the reverse strand, counting down.
GCGCACGCGGCACCGATATCCACGATCACCACGGGCAGGTGAAGCTGCAAGTCGAAGTTGTCCAGGCACGTGGCTGACCCGACCGCGATCTCACCGGTCTCGGTGTCGACAATAATGATGGACCAGGTGGCGAGCGCCGGTTGTGAAACCGTGACGATCACAGCCGCCGCAATCAGGCAGACGACAGCCGATGCGTGCGGGATCCTGCGATGACTGTTACGGTTCGCGGCCAAGACCATCCCCTCCGCGCGGAGTGCAGGAACCGTGGAACGGAAGCAGCCCACAGTCCATTCCATGAGTGTATCAAGTTCCCACGCGCGATTCCAGGTCGCCCCACCGACCGACTTCACGCTGAAACAAGTTCCATTCTGCTGTAGGGTCCGAATCTCGAAGTCTCCCGGAGGATTCCCGGTCGTCGCACGCCACGAAACCACTGAAAGCGTCCAAGCGGGCTCCGTCCGGTCCATTCCGGCAGCAGGACGGTATGACCGGGGCCTCGCCCCGCCCGCGCTCGGTGAAATTGACAGTTTCCCACAGCCATAAGACGATACCATGCGTCACGCAGCCCGATTCGCCGCGAGGCCTGGGCGCGGGCAAGAACTCAGACATGCGAGGAACAGGAGCAGTGAAACACGAGAAAATTGGAATTATCGGCGGGTCGGGGCTCGGCGATGCCCTGATTAAACAGGCAGGCGGGCGAACCGTTCCGATCGAGACGCCGTTCGGGCTCCCCAGCGCGTCGCCGGTTGTCGCCGACTGGGAAGGCGTGGAGGTGGCGTTCATCGCCCGTCACGGACCGGGGCACCATCTCAACCCCTCCCGGGTCCCCTACCGTGCCAACATCTGGGCACTGAAAGAGCTCGGCGTCACATCGATCATCGCCAGCGGCGCGGTGGGCAGCCTTCGCGAGCACATCGAGCCGGGGCACTTGGTGCTTTGCGACCAGGTCATTGACAAAACGACGCGCCGGGACAGCACGTTCTTTGATGACGGGCTTGTGGCACATGTCGAGTTCGCTGATCCGTTCTGCCCGCGTCTGCGAGCGCTGCTTGGGGCGGCGGCTGAGCAAATCGATACAGAGGTTCACCTCGCCGGAACGTACGTCTGCATGGAAGGGCCCCAGTTTTCGACGCGGGCGGAGTCGAACATGCATCGGTTGTTGGGCGGCGATCTGATCGGCATGACGTGCATGCCGGAGGTGAAACTCGCAAGAGAGGCGGAGATATGCTACGGCCTGATCGCACTTCCAACCGATTACGACTGTTGGCGCCCGCACGATCCGACCCGGCGGAAGAAGGAACTGCTCCAGGAAATCCTCGGCAATCTGAAACACACGACCGACCAGGCAATCTCGCTGATCCGTCGGGTGCTGACATTGATCGGGACCCGGGGCGACAAAGCTGACGACGGCGGTTCGACGACATGCCGGTGTCGTAGCGCCCTCGAGATGGGCATTTGGTCTGACAAGGCACGGATCGACCCGGCTGTTCGCCGGAGGCTTCATCTGCTTGTCGGCCGTTATGTGGACGATCCTGGTGGCGATGCCTAATACAGCGTCTCACAAGTCCTGCGACTATGATGTCGCACGGAACTACGGGCTCAACCGCCACCCGAATGTCCGCGCGGACTTGAAGTCCGCGGTTCGCATAGTCGTGAAACATAGGAAACGCAGTACCAGTGCCGCTTCCAGAGAAGGTAATGGTGTTTCTTCCTCCCCTCCTTGACAAGGAGGGGTTGGGGGAGGTTCTTCTCCGTCTGCGTGAACCCCCCTCAGTCCCCCCTTGGTAAGGGGGGAAAAAAGCGAAACGACCTTTGTTGAAACGACACAAGTAAGGCCACCGTGTGGCAAGTAAGGCCACTGTATGGCAAACGCCGACCGACAAACGGAGCAGGCAGCGGGAGGGCATCAGGCTGCAAACGGATGACGAGATGACTGTAATACGGGTGACAGGCTTGTGGTGTGTTCTCGTGACCCTCATCGGCTTGTCCGGCCAGGCGGTGGGCGAGGAAGAGGCGCAGGAGGGTCAACCCGAGATCACCGCCGCGAACGTCAACCGCAGCGACGTCTACGTAAACGACAATCTGGAAGCGTCCGACGCCGTGGCCGCCGCCCGCCGGTTGACCCGTCGTGGGAGATGGGTCGAGGCGGCAAGGCTCCTCCAACGCACATCGGACGAGTTCGGCGACAAGCTCATTCGCGTTTCCCCTGGGCACTACCGCGGGATCCGGGAACACATCGCCACGATCCTGTCTGATTGGCCGTCCGCCGGTCTGAAGGCCTATCGAGATCTTTACGAGCGTAACATCCGTGATGCGCTCGATCCGCAGGCGGCTTCGCGGACCGTGGACGACCTCCTCCCGCTCTTTGAACGCTACTTTTGTACGACTGCGGCGGCTGAACTCGCCGATCTGATCGGACAGCTCGCCATCGAGTCCGGCGACCTCGCGCTGGCCCGTCGCGTATACCGGCGCGTGCTCGACCGGCACCCCGCCCACGCCGCGTACGACGCCCGCTACGCAGCCATGCTAACGCTCATCGCCGCTATCGAGGGGCGGGCGGATCCCGAGTTCGATGACGTGATAGCGGGGCAACGGATCCGATGGATGGGCGAACCGCGCGACATCGCCCAGATCGCTCGCACAATCCGCGAATCCTTCCGACACACCGGCGTTGAGCCCGCGCCGAACGAGTGGCCAATCTTCGGCGGCGACCCGCAGCGCAACAGGCGCGCTTCCTGTCACGTGGACGAAATCGGGTTGTTGTGGCGATTCCACATGGACGAACCGCCAATAGCAGAGCTCGATGAAGAGGACTTCGATGGATCGTTCCTCAACGGTGACGAACCCGCCAGCGCGTTTTCCATTCACCCGGTCATCAGCGGCGACCTCGTCGTGATCCAATGGCTTCGCGAGGTCATCGCCCTCCGCCGCGGTACGGGAACCGAGCAGTGGCAGTTCAGCGCCGACGTGGGCACCACGTATGATTACGACGAATTCGACGAGCATCCGTCCGGGTGGGACTCCCCCACGGTACACAACGGAAGGGTCTACGCGGCGTTTCCCGGGAACATGACCCCCTATTACACCTACGAGTCGTCGCAGAGCGGAACCGAGTTGATCTGCCTCGACCTGCGAACCGGTGAGGAGATCTGGCGGACGGGCCGGGACGACGCCGGCGCGCAATTCGCTGAAACCTACTTCGACTCGAGCCCGATCGTCACCGACGGCCGGCTGTTCGTCGTCGCTCGCCGGCGCCGGTCCTTCGGATTCGAGGATTGCTATTTGTATCGCCTCAACACCGACGACGGCACCGTCGAGTGGCGAACCCATCTGGGTAGCGCGTCAACCGGCTCGTTCAGCTCGCGGCGGTCAACGATGTCGATCCCCGCGCTCGGCGATGACACCGTCTATGTCTGCACAAACCTGGGCTCGGTCGCAGCCGTGTCGGCGCATACCGGGGCCGTCCGATGGCTGCGTCTCTACTCGCGCGACCGGATGGACGAGGACAGGCTGTCGGGCTGGTTCGCGATGGACGTGAAACCGTGGGAGGTCAATCCCGTCCTTCGCTCAGGCGGCAGAATCATCTGTTTCCCCACCGACACGGACAAACTGCTCGTGCTTGATGAGCAGGACGGCCACCTGGTCAAGGCCGTGCGCACCGAGACCCTGGAACGGATCATGACCGTGCTCGGTGTTCGCGGGAACCGGCTGTGTGGTGTCGGAGACGTGGCACTTTGCTTCGACCTGGATAGCGAGACGGTGTTATGGGCGTCACCACTTCCCGACGACGATCCGCTTGGCGGTCGTGGGGCCTGGGTTGATGATCGTCTGCTCGTACCGACGCTGAACGGGTTGAGCAGCTTTCGCGCGACGGACGGGCAGCGGACGGACATGGCCTGGGACTCGGAGGGCGGGCCGGGCAATCTCCTCGCTCTTGGGGATCAGGTGCTCGTCGCCGGCGTCGGCCACATCACCGCGTACGCACGAAAGTCGGACATCTGGAGCTCGCTTCGTCAGCGTATGAAAGCCAATCCGTCCGACCCGCTCCCAGCGCTCGAGCTGGCGGAAGTGGCATTGGGCGGCGGCGAGACGACTACGGCGCTCGCGGCGTTGGACGAGGCGGTCCGCCGGGCCGAACGCGCGCCGGTGTCGCTGGAGCCGACGTTCGAGGCGCGGCTGTTCCGGAATGTCGTAAACTTCGCCCAAAGTCTGTCGGCCAGGTCAACGGAGAAACCCCCCTCGCTCGACAAGCTGTTCGAGTACGCCTCGCGTTTCGCGCCCGAGCCCTCGGACCACGTGGAACACCGACTGGCGTTTGGCGTGTTGTTTGAACGGTACAACCAACCGGCCGACGCCGTTCGCCTTTACCAGCAAATCCTGAAAGACCGGTTCCTGCGCGAGCTTCCCTCCGACCCCGCCAACCCACGATCACGGACGGCGGCCGGCGAAGCACAGAGGCGTATCGCTCGGCTCATCGAAGAGCGTGGCCGGGACATCTATGAACCCCATGAGGCGGAGGCCGCCAGACTCCTTGAAGGCGCAAGGCAAACCGCGGATGAAACGACGTTCGTTCGAATCATCGAGGCCTTCCCAAACAGCAAGACCGCCCCCGTTGCGTTGATCGCACATGGCGACCTGCTCCGTGCTCGCGATCGGGCGGGGGAGGCGGCGGGAAAGTACGCCGTCGCCTACCATCGATACCCCAAGGAAGTGGATCGTCCCGCGCTGATGCGGAAGATCGCGGACTCGTATGAGCGTGCGGGGCGTCTCGAACACGCTTATCGATGGCTGACCAAGGCGGCGCGCGAGTATCCTCACGTTCTCATCGAGGACGACGGGCAGTCGGTCACATTCGGCGAATACCGCGAGCGACTCGCGCATGTTCGTGGCAAGGTCGAACCATCGCGCCCGAATCTCACCGTTCCGCTTACTCGCCACTCTAAGCGGGATTTCGGTGAGCAATGCCTTCTGCTGGCGCCGCGGTTCGGGGAGGCCCCCGTCAGTGACTGGTCGCGTTATTACGTACACACACGGGATGGAGTCCGGGCGTTCGACGCGCGCACCAACAATGAGCTGTGGTTTGCCCCGGCGCCGTCGCGCGTGCACGCGGACCTTCTCGTCGCCGCGGCGGAGGTGGTTGTCCTGTCCACTCCGTACGAGGTGTTCGCTCTCGACGCCGCGACCGGCCAGCCACGCTGGTCACACGGGGAGTACCCGGCCCATCTCGACATGGACAACATGGATTGGGAAGAGGGCAACTCGTTGCGCACGATCAGCCTCCATGACAGCCGGATGGTTACCGTCCGTGACGACGGGCTTATCCGTTGCATCGATATCACCACGGGGCGAATCGTCTGGGCCGAAGCGTACGAACCCATACCCGCCGGCCGCGCGCGATTGGCGGATCAATGGGTGTTGTACCACACGGTTGAAGACGGCCGGAACATACTGCACTTGCTGGACGCAGCCACCGGCAAGCGGGTTGGCAGGATCGATACGACCGAAACACGTCCCGTCGAGGACGTGTTCGCCACACTCAGTGGGCAGGTCGGCGTCGTCACGTCGCAATCCATCGCCTCGTTCGACGCGGACACGGCGCAGCGCCGATGGCGGGTGAAGCTGGACGGTTATCTGCGCCGGGCCTCGCTCATACTCGACATCGACGCCGCATACTACTCGGATGACGGAAGGGTTCTGAAGAAGCTCGATCTCGAGGAAGGCCGGCTCTTGTGGCTCACGGAGTGGCTGGTGTCGCATAGCGAAGACGGTCTGACGACGCAACTGCTGGACGGCAGCGTGATCGTCAGCACAACATCATCGGTTCAAGCGGTCGATGCTGTCACAGGCGTGATACTCTGGCGCGGGACAACAACGGAACGTCCGCGATTCGAGCAACGGATCGTCACACGGTCCTACGTGGCGGCGGTCGACATCCCCGACGAGCTGCGTGACATGGAAGGCACGGCCTACTTCTACGACCATCGCAACGCCAGCGGCGTGCTCCCACGCGACGGCGGACTGCTCAAACTCGTTCGCCTGAACGACGCCCGCCGGATCCTCGCCACGGACGGCGGTCTGCTCATCCAAAACGGCTCGACGGTACATGCCTGGACGAGCGAGTAATCGACACACCGGAACGCCAATGTGCAAATCACCGGAGTTGGTGGGGTCGCAGGCTGAAGGCCCGTTCTGAAAGTGGCACGCTGAAAGACCCGGGAGCTGCAGGCTGAAAGCCTGCTCTGTAATAGCCGGGGGCAAGCGTAGCGCCGCCCCCGGAAAACGCTGAACACCGCCGGGGATCGCCGAGCAAGGCCGCAAACGGGGTGCTCGCGAGCGGGATCTCGCTTATGATGCAGCCTGCAATCGCACGGCGCCGCGGAACCCGGCAGCGACACTCTCGCCGGGGCCGCTACAGAGCGGTACGCCGCACCGCCCACAACGGGGAAACCGGTACTCCCACGGAATGACCGCGGGACGCTTAATGAAAGGATTCTGCCGATGACTACCAGAACGCCATTGCCCATGCACGCCGACGCCATCAGCCACAACACCGGCCTTCGGTGCCCACGACGTCGCGTAGAGACCCGGCGGCTCCCCGTCGGCGGGCTCCTTTTCGCCGCTTTGGCGATCCTGCTCCCGCTGGCCGGCTGCGACGCGATTACTCTGATTATGTCGCCGACGACCGTCACCGTCGCCCTGGTGAACGAGTCGGATTACGATGTGGAGGTCGATATCCTCATCAGCGACACGCAGGAGTTGACGGAGTCGCTGCTCGAAGCGTTCGGCGATGAGCTGCACTACACCGTTCCGGCGGGCCAGACGATGACTTTCTCGGAAAACTGCGATGATCTCCAGGCCATCATGATCGAAGATGCCGATCTTCAGGTGCTCGGCGGTCTCGGCCCGGACGCCGACACGGACATCCTCCGGGACGGCGACGACTTCGGATGCGGAAGCACGATTACGTTCACGTTTTCGCACTCGCAAGCCATCTTCGATTTCGACATCACGACCGCGGTCCAGACCTACTGACGGGTGCTCGTGGGTCTCGCCGCCGGGTGGCGCGCGGGGATACGAGGAAGGTGCGGTGCCTGTTGATGCTTGAGGCTTCGGCGCTTTCGTTTGGAGCGGCTTCTTCTCACACCGCAGCCGGTGCGTGGGCGGACTGTTGGGGAAGGTGACACGAGTGATTTCCACTATGCATCGAGAAGCAAAGAACCGTACCACAGCCATGATCACGACCCTGGTTTTCGTGGCGGCCTCGCAGCTGTGCATGGCCGGTGGGATGAAGGAGTTCAACAGGCTCGAACGGAAGCTCGAAGCACTGACCGAGGAGCACACCAAGACGGTCGAGGCGATGAAGCAACGGTATCCCGACTTCGACCCCACCGGCACGGACGCCTCGAAGCTCCCGCCCGACGGGCGTATCGAGGTGCTCAAGCAGATGGACGCACTGATCGACGGCAGCCCGGAGCATCCTGACGTCACGCAAATGGCCTTAACGGCGTTGCACTGGTCGATTCGATGCGGCGATAGGAACTCACCTGTTCGCTTCGCCGCATACGCCAAACCCCTCGCCGACTTCTCGGACATCGAGGAGGAGCTCGAAGCGTTGGAATACTACTACACTGAAGCCGGTGATCCCGATGTATGGATCGAGGCGTTTCAGGAGTTCAGCGGGCTGGCCAAGAAGCGAAAGGTCAAGCGCGCGGCGAGGCTCGCGGCGGCGAAGGTTCGGATGGACACGGGCCGGCTCGATGAGGCCAAACGAATCTTCAAGACCATCGCCAGAGAGGCACCGTATGCGGATAGTGCAAAGCGAGCCAAGGGCTTTGTCTTTGAGATCGAGCATCTTCAGATCGGTATGGTCGCGCCCGACTTCCATGCCACGACAATCGACGACAAGAAGGTGTCGCTCAGATCCCTCCGTGGCAAGGTGGTGCTGATCACCTTCTGGGCGACGTCCTGTCCTTCCTGCACCGAGGAGGTTCCGCGCCTGAAGGAGGCCGCATCGCGGTTTGGCGATGAGCTTGTGATTCTCGGCGTTTCCTGCGATGAGAGTCGAAGCGCGCTTAAGAACACGATCAAAGCGCAACAACTCCCCGGCACCCACACCTGGGACCGCAAGGACGGTGAGAACCCCATCGCGAAGCTCTACAACATGCGGGGGTTCCCGACCTGGTACCTGCTCGACACGGAAGGAGTCATTCGTGCCCGCAATCCGCTCGGCGTCGAACTGATGCCTGCTGTTGTGAGGACCCTCAGTCGGTCCGCGCCCGGCAAGTCGGATGGTTGATGGGCCGGTAAGCTTCTCCCACACACTCCTTAGAGGGTGTCTAATAAGCTCATTTGCCTTGATTCGATCAAGCCAATTCCCATCCAATGGCAATCGGCTCTCAGCAAGGATGAAAAATGAAGGCTGAAGGATGAAAACCGGAGCGGCCACCCTCTTGATCCCTCACCCTTCCGCCTTCATCCTTACCTGATGAGCGAGAGCCGACGACTTTTCAAACACCCTCTTAGACCGGCGCGCCGGGGGACGCCGGCGGTCGCGTAACGTCTCTTTGGCCGAGGCACTCGACGTATCGTAGAGTCTTACTGAGTTCGACAGATTGTTCGCTCGGCCGCCGCGGGTTATCCGGACCGGATGAACCCTGCACCGCCGATCCGGCTGACCGCCAGGCCGCAGCCAGGCGTTCGAGTGACCCACTGTTTCACCAGGCCAAAAGGGACACACGAGACGGGGGTTGAGGAACCCGGTGGCATCGTCGGGCGGACTCGCCTGACAAACGAAGGTGCTTCCCGGAGGGGGGAAGACATGCAGGCCGGCCAGCCTTGCGATCTCACTCGCGTGGGATTGCTTGTCTGGCCGGTTTGCTATTTCCATAGGATGACCGCAAGCGGCACAGATTCGCCTCTTGCACATTTGTGGCGATTGTTCTGACCTGGGGACGGCGGCAGGTAGCCTACCGGACTGAGTGTTCGCACGTAGCGATGCGGAATCAGGTCTGGCGCTCGGCCTGGCCGCTCGTATGTCCGCGGCTCATCGTAACACGATGCACGTTGCCGTTCGCACGCCCGTTGCCCCGGCCATTGGCTCGCCCATTCCCACGCCCGTTCTTGCCGTTTCCGTCGGGTGAACCATGCGTCCTGACGGCGATCCGGTAGCGATCCCGATACCTGAGCTTGCGGGCGGAGAGTGCGTCCACGGTGACGATCCCGGCCCCCTTGGCCTCCATCTGACGCAGGGCAAGGTCCGCGCCCGCCCGGTCCCAGTAGCCGCAAGCGTCGGCCACGACGACCACTTGCTTCTCCCGTGCGATCAGGCCGAGAACCAGCGACTTGACAGCAACTTCGATCGTGTTGCCGTAGACCACAAACGCCTTCGCCGCCAACTGTGTCAGGAATCGGTCAGCCTTGGGGTTGCTCAGCAAATCACCGCCGCGCTGACGGAAAATGACCTGCTGGCAGCGATTGAACAGATCCAGTGGGATAGCCAACGTGTTATCGAACTCGACGCGTTCGCGCAACGGTAGGATCGTGAAGTCAATCTTCCGCTGCCCGATCGAGCCGTCCACGCAGTGCATGGGCCGGCCCCCTTCCATCAACTCGGACGCGCGATGGGAATCAAGGGCCGAAATGACCGGTGCCCCGTTCCGCTTGGTCCAGGCCACAACGCGCCGAAGAATCGGAACATAGCCTTCCAGATTCGCAACAGGGCATGCGCCCCGCGGCGTACAGAAGTCCCACTGCGTGTTCAAATCAATGATCACGCACTCGTACACACGACCGTTCTTGCGTCCGCCCATGTCGAACCCCCTGGCAGCAATCACTGCCGTCTCGACCGAGAACCGGTCATCTGCGCCGGCAAACTACTGGCGCGAAAGATGGGGGGTGGCTCCTTCCCTCCTCCAAAGCCCCGAGACCTCCGGAACGGAGGCACTCAGCCATAACACCGAGTTAGTCTAGCACTGCAATCCAGAGTTGGCGACTGGTTTTCATATTTTCTGTAAACCCTTGTGACGAAAGGAGTTACGGCATCTCATCAAACCGGATGCCCTGTGAGTTCTGACGGATTGTCCGGTACGAGCGGTCGACACGTCCGTGCGAAGCTTGGGCCGGGCAGGTAGCGTCACCTCGTGGCCTGGCGATAACCAGCCGTCTTGTGACGCACGCAGCCGCGTTGCCGGCCCCTACGCCGACGCCGGTCGAGCGGCTTTCGGCACCTTTGGATCATGGCACCGTAGCGTCACTCGCCTCAGAGGGTAGGAATCACTCGGACCCCACCTCGCCGTTGCGGGGAGCAGGCTTATCCAGCTTGGCCCGATAGCTTCGACCGCGGTTCCATCGCGGAGCGGCGGATCACCGGGTGAGAGGCGGACCCGGGTCACCTTGGCCACGGGAACGACTGAAAGCGGCGGGCGTTTTCTGCGCGATCGCCGGCAAACTTAGCACAGCGCGCGGTGTGAAGTCGACCGCGTTCGGGAGTCGATAAGACATCAGCAACGGCAGAGTTATCGGACAGTTGCCGGTCGCGGACTAACTTCTTTGGTGTCGACGGTGAGCCGATGAAACTCAGAGGGCAACCGCATCCACCAGCGGCAGATTCCTTGGAAAGCCGCGATGCGCTCCGCCCTCGATTGCATGGTTCTTCCGTGGAGAAGGTGCGTCGCGCCATGACTGACAAACCCCCTAAAATGACTCGAACGTGGCACTTCCTCGTGTTGGCCGTCCTTTGCACTGCCATTGTTACAGGTTGTTCGTGGCAATGGCAATTCGATCCGTTCACGGACATGCGCGCCAACACCGCCCAAACCGAATCACAAACCAAGGAGGCACCGGATCAGCCGCACGCGGTGCTCGCGGCGGCCAGAGCCAACCGGATCAACCTGTTCGGCGACATCGAGACCGGAGAGGAAGGCACGTACTTCACACGCGCCGCGGTCTCCCTGAAGCAACACACATTCGCCGAGGTCGGCGGTGACACCGACCCTGATCTCGACTCGATGGGCAGGCGTCTGGTTTTTGCGTCCACGCGTCACAACACGAATCCCGACCTGTACATCAAGTCGGTTGACGGTGTGGCGGTGACGCAATTGACCGCGGATCCGGCGTCGGACATTCAGCCGGCCTTCAGCCCGGATGACACGCGCGTAGCATTCACCAGCAACCGGAGCGGCAACTGGGACATCTGGATCATCGGCGTCAACGGCGATCAACCGGTGCAGGTGACCTCCGGTCTGGCGGACGAGGTCCACCCCACCTGGTCACCGGACGGCAGCAGGCTCGTGTTCTGCAGCCTGCCCACGGAGGGCGGGCAGTGGGAGCTCTGGATTGCCGATGCAACGGCGGGAGCGGTGAAGAGGTTCGTCGGATACGGCCTGTTTCCCGAGTGGTCGCCCGTGGATGACACGATCCTGTTCCAGCGGGCTCGGGAGCGGTCAAGCCGATGGTTCAGCATCTGGACGATCAGCCTGGTCAACGGGGAACCGCGCTATCCGACGGAGCTGGCAGCCGGGGCGTACCGGGCCATGATTCTCCCGGCCTGGAGCCCCGACGGACACGGGGTGGTGTTTGCGAGCACTGACGTCCCGCCCCCGTCCGATACGGTGTTGAACACGTCGGCGGGAACGTTCGACGTCTGGCTGATGCGGTCCAACGGGCGGGCCAAGGTCCGCCTGACCGACGGGCACGTGCCGAGCTATTCACCAACTTTCTCGCCCGACGGACGTATTTTCTTCACGAGCAACCGGACCGGTCAGGAGAACATCTGGTCCGTAGTACCGCCCGGGCGGGCCGTGACGACTCTGGAAATCGCCCCGGGCCATGAGGGCCCCGTTGAAGAGCAGGGACCTCCCTCCCCGGCGGAGGAGCTTGAGACGACGGCCCAGACGGCCTCGACCCATGACGCCTCGTGGGACTGACGGAAATAGCGTGTTTCGGACAAAAGGACGTCTGGGAATTGGACGATGAACCGTGTGTCGTGGGATGGGGACCTGCGCCTGCAGGCTTCCCATAGCACGGCCGGCTGACCGAAACGCGCGGCATGGATGCTGAGGTGACCAGGGAAGATGGTCGGAATCGACTGGGTAAGGCCGTCGAAACGGTTGGCTGTGGGCCTGGCTGTTTGCACTGCGTTGCAGGCGGGCTGCAGCATCCGGGAACGGGTTGAACCCGCGCGGGTGGCGAATCGGGACTTCGGCTCGATGACGATCGCCGTAGCACCCGCCGTGAACCTGAGCGGTTCAGCGGACTTCGACCCCGATCGTTTCGCTGACTTGATGGCGAGTGAGCTCAGCTATGCGGAGCACATTTCCGTCATCCCGGTGAGTCGGGTGCTGGCGGTTCTGGCGGCCCAGGGGCGAGAAGTGGTTGAATCGCCGGTTCACGCACACGAGCTTGCGGGATTGCTCGGTGCGGACGCGATGTTGGTTTTTGCGGTGACTGAATATGATCCCTACGCTCCGCCGAGCATCGGAATCTCCGCTCAATTGTTCGGGAAGAGGCCTGGGCAAGGCGGCAGCGAGGTTGATCCGGTCGCGCTCTCTCGTCAAGCCACCCTCGCAGCGTCGAGTGGACAAGGATCGAGAGGACGACTGCTCAGTCAAACCCAAGAAGTGTTTGACGCGTCGCACGAGTCGGTGGTCCGGGACATCCAGGGTTTCGCCGAGCGCCGCGGTGCCGATGCGAACCCGTACGGATGGCGGAAGTACGTAGTTAGCCAGCAGCATTTCATCAGGTATTGCTGCTACGCGACGATCCGAGCGCTGCTGGTGGGACAGGATGACGCGGTACTCGCGGGCGAGCGCCCGTGAGAGGTAAGGATGCCATGAACGTCATTCGGCAGTTGTCGCTGGTAAAAGGTGAGGAACGCTTTGTGTTTCGGTACCAGGCCGGCCAGGAAGCGGAAGTCATCGATGCGTTTGCCTCGCTGGCGGCCGAGCGGTCGAGCATGTTCGACTGGTTCGACGCGGCGGTCCTCAGCTACCAGATGGGCCGAAGACTTGAGACGGAGCTCGATCAGATCGCCACGTAGTAGCGTGCAATGGGCGGTGGGCGCCCCCTGATCGGAGACTGTGATCAGGTGAACGAGGGGTACGATTCGCCGAACTGTAACGAGCGATCATGACAGAGAATTCACTAATCCACGAGTTCCTGAACTACCTGACGTTCGAGCGACACTTCTCGCCTCATACGGCGAAGTGTTATTCCGCTGACCTGGCGCAATTCTGCGCCTACCTCAGCGGTGATACGGCTCGGGCCGGCGGAAGGCAGTGCTTCGGCGCCATCAAACCGGGAACCGATACGGGCCCCGGCGGCACGGAGACGGCCGTTCTGGTCGAGACAAGCGTTCAGCAGAAGCTGCGCGACGTAAACACCGAGCGGGTCAAGTTGTTCTTGGGGTTCCTCGGAACTCAGGACTACTCCAAGTCGACCATCGCTCGGAAGCTGGCCACACTGCGCAGCTTCTACAAGTTCTGCTTGCGGCGCGGATACGTCCAAAGCCATCCGCTTGCATCGATCCGAACGCCGAAGCAGGACAAGCGGCTGCCCAAGTTCCTCGAACTCGAGCAGATCAACAAGCTTCTCGCCACGCCGGACACCAACACCCTGCTGGGGTCGCGGGATCGCGCGATGCTCGAGGTCCTGTTCTCGACGGGCGTCCGGGTCAGTGAGCTGGTCGACCTGAACTTCGCGGATATCGATTTCGAGGGTGGAACGATTCGCGTTCGCGGTAAGGGCAAGAAGCAGCGCACGACGCCGATCGGACCGACGGCGATTGCGGCTGTCAGGCGATACCTCGAACTGCGGCGGGCGGATGCCCGATCCGCCTCCTTCGATCAGAACGCCCTGTTCGTCAACAAGCACGGCCAGCGGCTGAGCACGCGGAGTGTGCGCCGCAAGCTGGACAAGTATCTCGCCGAGTGCGGTCTTGACCCGAACATCAGCCCGCACACGTTGCGGCACAGCTTCGCCACGCACATGCTCAACAACGGTGCTGATCTGCGAAGCGTTCAGGAATTGCTCGGCCATCAGTCGCTGTCAACGACCCAGATTTACACGCATCTGACGACGCCGCGGCTGAAACAGGCGTACGACGACGCGCACCCGAGGTCGTAATCGGCACAGAGGCCGACAGGTTATACCGTCTCCGACAAGTACGCCGCGAGCCTCAAAAACTCGCGGCGTTTCCTTTGGTGCGTCAGGTCATGACGCTGCGCGTCATGCCTGACGCACGAAACGAGCCGGACGACTTGGCCTGGGCCAACTCGCCTGCCTGGGCCGGCACACC
>CBDUZO010000039.1:0-34778 GCA_965371725.1 uncultured Phycisphaerales bacterium | reverse complement strand
GGGGGGATAGAGGGGGGTTCATGCAGACGGAGGAGAACCTCCCCCAGCCCATCCTTGTCAAGGAGGGGAGAGGGAAACACCATTGCTTTTCTGGAAACGGCCTAGCGCGCATTCTCTTGCTCTTCGCGCCAAAAGTCAAAGAAGTTGAACCACATGAATGGATAACGATCCAGGTAATCCTCGAGGCAAGCGACATAACGCCGCAGGAGCTCAGTTATCGCTTCCTCGCGGGAGAGCGCCTCACGATCCAGGCCCTCCGTGATGCACGTGTGCTCGATGCGGTAGGCGCACTTTCCGACGCGCGCCGTCAACAGGACAACCACTTCGGCGCCCGTGGCCAGCGCCAGATGGTACCCCGAAATGGGAAAAGGCGCCGAGTCGCCAAGGAAGGTTGCGGTTTGCGTCTTGCCTCCCCAGGCGCGATCACCCATCACCGCCACGCATTCCCCGGCGTGGAGGGCGTTGGCGAGTTCAACCATACCGCCCAAAAAGCCCGCGGGTGAGACGAGATGGAACCGGTTCGCCTGCCCCGCAAGCTCGAAGAAGTGCCGCCCGGCGGTGTGCCCCTCCAACTCGAACTGAAAGTGAATGGGAACCTCCAGCGCGCCCATGTTGGCCATGGCCGACCGCCAGCAACCCGCGTGTGTTGTGAGCAGGACGAGCCCTTTGCCGGACCCGGCCAACCGGTACAGTTCCTCCGCGTCGGAAAACGCAACCGCGAATCGTTCCGGCCCGAGGATTCCCATGGCCGCATGGTCGATGAGGATCCGGGCGAACGCATTGATGTGTCGAATCGTCTTCGGCAGCAACCGCAGGCGGGATTGGCCTGGAAACCGGCGCCTGAGGTAAAACGAGGTTGCCCGACGAACGGTCGGTCGGAAGATCACGTAATAGGGCACAACCAGCAGGAGAAGAACGTAGGACGGTCCGACGCCCAACCAGCGAATCCACCAGTGGAAGATCGCGTGGCCCGGATGTCCGCCGTAATCGCGCAAGCTGTGACCATCGGTGGGATCAGCCATGAGTCGTGACCCCGTGCCCGGGACGGAATCTCCGGTAAACCCAGGCCATGACAAACACAACCGCACCCGCCGCAATCGCCAGAATCGGCCCGACAATAAGTGAACCGAGCAGGTAGTCCAGCAAGCGATGGTGGATTTCGTGCCCCAGCGTTTGCCAGTTGAACTCCGTCAGGAAGCGCCCATGACGCACGAAGAAACCGGCCTCGACCGCCAGCGCGGGCACGAAAGGCGGTGCGCACAGGTGGCTGATGTTGAGGGCGACCAACCGGTTCAGCCGCAGACGCGTCGCGCAGAAGATAATGACAAGACTATGGCACGCAATCAACGGCAAGGTGCCCAGGAGAATACCCAGCATCGATGCGGCCGCCATCTGGCGCGGGGACGTGCTCTCGCTAAGCAGAATCGCAAGGGATTGGCGCGGTCGTCTGAGCGAAAGCCTGCTGGCGCCTCGGATGGGGTCCTCGATCAGGAGTCGGTGAGGCCACGGCGCCAGATTGCGAGCGACCAGTCGAGTGTAGAGCAGGCTGATCCGGACGTTATCCCGCCAAGGGTCGAAATGCGAGCCCTCTCGGCTTTGTTCATCATAGCGAACGGAGATGTCCACGGCGTCCAGCATCGCGCCTGCCCAGACGCTACGAACGAGAATCTCGATCTCGAAATCATACCGCTCGGTGGAGCAGTTCACCTGGCGAAGGATGTCGACGGGATAGGCCCGGAAACCCGACTGGCTGTCCGGATGTCCGGCCCCGCAGGCAACCTTAAGCCAGAAGTTGGAGAAGCGGCGGCCAAACCGGCTCGAACCGGGAACCTCCGCGCCCGACATGTTCCGCTTGCCGATGACGATCGCCAGGGGGTTCCGTCTGATCCGCTCCAGGAAACGGGGCACGTCATGCGGATCATGTTGGCCGTCGGCATCGAGCGTAATCAGATGCGTCAGGCCTCGCGCCTCGGCCCATCGAGCGGCTGCGATGATCGCCGCCCCCTTGCCGCGGTTCTCGGGGAAGTCAATCCTCTCGACCGGTAGATCTTCGAGCGTATCCGGTCCGCCGTCCGTGCTTCCGTCGTTGACGACAAGAATCGGCAATTGGGTGGCCACGGCCCTGGCAACCACATCGTGCAGCGTGTCGCGGTTGTTGAAGGTCGGAATGGCAATCGCCGCGCTGATCACATCCGAGCCGCAGGAACCCGTCGTCATGTTACCTTCTTGCATACGCGTGCCGCACCGTAGGAACCACGTCGGACAGACCACAGGGAATGAGCGCATGCCTCCGACTCCTCTCGACCGGTACGCTCTCACTGCCGAGTATGACAGCGCCAGAAAGCGCTTTTCGAGCCGCAGGCTTCAGCCTGCGCGGTTTCAAACCGGCCTTGGCGCCTACCCAATGGGGAACGCCGCGCGGGCTAAAGCCCGCGGCTCATCATTCTGAGAACGATCTAGCGCTGTCATACTAGTGCCGTTTCAACAAAGGTCGGTCTGCTTTCTTCCCCCCTTACCAAGGGGGGATAGAGGGGGGTTCATGCAGACGGAGAAGAACCTCCCCCAGCCACTCCTTGTCAAGGAGGGGAGGAAGAAACACCATTACCTTTCTGGAAGCGGCACTGGGAAGATTCTTACCGCCTCCTTCTGTGACGCTCGCCTCCGAGCAGGCAATCCCAAACCGGACCGCGACGCCCCATTCGATGAAAGGCGTGGACCTTCTCACTGTCCCCACCGGGTGGATAACACCTGTCCCGCCGGCCGTCGAAGGCATCCAATAGCATTTCGTGCAGGGACTCCCGGGCAATCCCGCTGGAGAAGTAGAACCGCGGCCGCAGCAGGTCCTGCTCGGCTGTGACCATCCCCTCGTCAATCGCACGGCGATGGATCGTCGTCCCCGGCAGAATGCGTACGCCGCAGAAGGCAAAGACCACACAATCGGAAAGACGCTCGATATTGGCCAGCCCGTCACGCACGGTTGCCTCTGTCTCACCCGGCCCGCCGAACATGATGAAATGGGCGTTGTTGATACCGGCTTCGGAGAAGAGGCGGCTGCTCTCATCGACCTCAGCCCAGGTGAAGTCCTTCTGCATGAGTTCGAGCGTGGCGTCGCAAGCACAATCCGTGCCCCATTCGACCGCGTGCAGCCCCGCCCGTTTCAATAAACTCACCTCGTCTCGCTGGAATCGTTGCGGACGGAAGAAGGCCATCCACGGCACCCGAATGTCGCGTCGGACCAGTTCCTCGGCGATGCCAAGGTAATGGCCCTCCAGATCATTGAAGACCGAGTCGGCAATGGCATAGTAATCTGCCGCGCATTGACCAATCAGCATCTCAATCTCATCCACGACGGCCGTAGGTGGGCGAAACCGGTAGGTCCGCCCCTCGATCACAGGATAGGTGCAGTAGGCACAGCGGTGCGGGCAGCCTCGCTTCGTCTGAAGATTCAACATGCCGCCTTCACGCAGGTAGTACGATGCAAGCTCAGGATCGCGCGCGATCGGAGCGGACACGGTGGGGGACGTCGCGGCCTCACCGCGGAAAACCCTTTCCTTCGGCGGCGATCCGTCTGCCAACCGGTCCACCAGCCAACAAAACGTCGTCTCTCCCTCACCAGCGATTCCGTAGTCCGCCCCGATTCGTTCAAGAAGTTGTTCGGGAAACAGCGAGTAGCCCGCTCCGCCAAGAACGATCGGGCAGAACGTAAGCTCGCGCAGCATTTGAACCGCTTCAACGCAGGGTTCATCATAGGTGGTCGGATCGCGAGAATCACAATTGTCGATGTTGCGCAGCGAAAGCCCGATCACGCCGGGCTTGACCGACCGGATTGTCTCCTCAATCCGTTCGCGGGAGGGCTTCGCCAACAGCCAGTCCCATTCGACGACACGATGGCCGTGTGCCCTGAGCGCCTCCGCCACAACCGTCATGCCGAGCGGATAAACGGGGTACGGCTCACAACTGACATTGCACGAGATGAGCAGCACTTCTGCCATAGCGTCTGCCTATCAGCCCATTGAAAAAGTGTAGCGCCGCCCCTCGTGGGCGGCGAAACCATTTAGGCGTCACCCACGAGGGGTGACGCTACACTATTGTGGCGGAGTCCGCGTTTTTCAACGGACTGCTATCCGTCGCTTTCCTGTCGAGTTCGCCGCCGCCGATGTCGACCGGACGCACCCGTAGGTTGAAAAGTCCCGTCCTCGATCTCCCGCCGCACCACCTTTTGGAACAACTCGCCCATCTTCACTTCCTGACCGGCCGATTGATAGAACGTATCCCAGGCATAGTGATACATGTCCTGGAGTTTGGAGGGGCTGATCCGCATGGGTTGGAATACCACTCTGTCGCACGTGTAATCAGCCCAATCACTGCTCAGAATCCGTCCCTGCTGTTCCAGCTCGGCACGAATGGGAGCATGCGCAAACGGCGTCAGAATCGTGAACTCGGCAAGGTCCAACTCGATCTCCAACAGGAAATCAACCAGTCGCTTGATATAGTCCTCGTCATGGTTGTCCATGCCGAGGATGATCGTGCCCTCCACGGCAATACCATGATTCTTGTAGTTCTTGACGCGCCGGCGAATGACGTCGGACGTGTCGAAGATCGCCTGGTACACATACCAGCAACCCGCCCGGTGCGCCAGGTCGAGCAGATCGTCATCATTCTCGATCGGGTGGCTAACCCACTTCCTCTTCAACGGCACGAGCGCCGAGAACAGCTCCTTCTGCCATTCCCGGTTCTGGGCAAAGGAGTTGTCGACGAAGAACAGGCGCCCGTTGTCGATGGAGCGAACCTCCTCGACGACCTTTTCAATCGGGCGAGGCCGGAACTTGCGCCCGCCGAGATAAGGCGTGCAACATGGGAAGCAATTGAAGCGACAGCCTCGCGAGGCGTGAACCAAGTCCAGCATCCTCACGCCGCGATAGACATACCGATCACGGTTCAGGATGTCGCGGCGGGCCGTCCCGACTAGCTCGATCGGAGGGAAGTCCGTCAGGTAATCGTACACTCGGGCCAATCGGCCGTGTGCCAAATCCTCATGCACTCGCTTCAGGCGGCCTTCCACTTCACCCACGAAGACACTGTCAACGTGCTCCGCCAACTCCTCCCAGTGCAACATGGTAGCGATACCACCGGCGAGCACGGGAATGCCCCGGCCACGATAGTGCCGCGCGATCTCTACGGCCCGTGGGATCTGAGCCGTCAACAGGATCGAGAGTACGACAAGATCCGGATCATCATCAAGCGCGAGCTCATCCACGTTCTCGTCGACAAACTCGAGCTCGATCTCGGGAGGAACCTCCGCTGCGAAGACAACCGGGCCGTGCGGCGGTAGATGGAAAGGTGTCTGGCGGTCAAGCTTCCGCCATTTGGGGTAGATCAGCTTCCATCTCATCCCATTCTCCACGCCGGTCTCCCGCACAACCGAGTTTACGACCCGGACGCTTCCGACCCAAAGAGGTCTGTTAGCGTAGCGATTTCGGCGCCTGTGTCTAACCGCACTCGCCCGTGGCGGTAACGAACCCGGCGCACAGGTGAGACTTGCGCGCGAGGGTCTTTCTCCAGAACCACGAACAGGGCGCCGCTTATGGCTTGCAAGGCCTCATCACTCACAGCCAATCCCGCCGGCGGCGCGTCCAACCATCCAGCGATCATCACCGACACACTTCCGGTCGCCATCAGACGCAGCGCGGTCGTTAGCGCCGCGATTCCCAGACCGCCATCCTCACCGACACAAATCGTCGGACCGGTCAACCTGAAGTATGCGGCGCATTCACCGTGCACTGTTCCCGGTAGCGTGTAGGAGAAGAGGTTTGGGCTGGCCAGTGCGCCTCCTTCGGCAAGTGTGGTCTCGTAGTAGGACAAGTCGACGGAAAGACTCTCCCACACACTCGAGCTGACGATCCCGATTGCACGATCCTCATCCGCGCCATCCAGCCCCGCATCATGCAGCGCCAACGCAATGGCAGAGCAACCCAGTTTTGTATAGTCGTCGAACCGGCCGTACCGTGGCAGTGGGCGATCAAAGATTCCTCGCCTGGCGGGGACGACTGCCTTACCTGGACCGAATGTGGGGATCGTGCCGTCACGCAGACGGCCGAAGCCCTCGGCTGCGATCCAGCCTCCACCCGTCACGCCTACGCTGATCCCACTCAAAGTCAGTCCCTCGCAACCTCAGTCCGACAGTGTCAATCGTCTCCGGGCGCTTCTAGGATCAGAGCCACGTTCACACCGCCAAAACCGGAGTTGCTCGTCAAGATGTTCGCGCCCTGGAACGATTGGGGTTCGCGGGCCACCCGACCTCGCGCCGCTTCCTCCGGCATTTGAAGACAGGCGGTGGGTGGGACCATCTTCTCCTGCATGGCCTTGACCGCAACGGCGGTTTCCATCGCTCCTGCAGCCCCAAGAGTGTGGCCGATCGCGCCCTTGATGGAAAAGAGGGGGAAACGCCGCTCGCCGAACACATCAGCCAAGGCGGCCAGCTCCATCGCATCGTTGTAGACCGTACCCGTACCGTGCGCGCACCACGCCTCGATCTGCTCCGGTGACAGACCGGCCTGATCCAGTGCCCCCCGGATCGCCGCCGCCAGCCCGCTCCCATCGCGTGCGGGGCCGGTGATGTGGTTCGCATCGTTGGCAATACCCCACCCGGTCAGCTTCGCCATCGGCGCATATCCGCACTCGGCAGCAACGGCCGGGCTGGTCAGCAACATCGCTACGGCCCCTTCGCCCAGACACAGACCGTCCCTGTCCACGTCGAACGGCCGACACGTGGTCGGAGACAACGCCCGCAGAGAACCGAAGCCCGTGAAGGTGAAACGGCTCACGACATCGGCAGCGCAGATAAGCGCGCTGGAGCACTCTCCTTCCACGATCATCCCGGCCCCGACGGCCAGCGCCGCGGACGACGACGCACAGGCTGCGTTGATCTCCATTCCCCTTCCATGAATGCCAAGCGCATGACACGTCCAATCCCGGTAGTGTCGCGGAAGGTGCATCACCGGCGTCGGGGCTCCGCTCGTGAGGGCGTCAACATACTCCGCGTTTCCCTTGACGCCCGCCCAGATGACGAAGGTATCGTCAGGAACCCGGCCAAGTTGCGCAAAGGCACGCCGGGCCAGTGCACAGACCCTGTTCGGCTCCGCGCCGATATCAATGCCGGGTATGCAGGCGGCATGATGGAACGCGAGACTGTCCGTCGGAAAGGCGCGAACCTCGCCAACGGCGGACTCGCCCCGACACAATCGGGGCCATACGTCATCCGTGCCGGAGCCAAG
This sequence comes from uncultured Phycisphaerales bacterium, assembly GCA_965371725.1. Lineage (GTDB taxonomy): Bacteria > Planctomycetota > Phycisphaerae > UBA1845 > UBA1845 > CBDUZO01. The sequence continues at coordinate 27,504 of CBDUZO010000039.1, read as the reverse complement.
AGCACAGGCGATACCACTATCGACCAGGTAGACCGAGTTCATACTATACGCCACCTGTGCGCTCGGTACCATCCGCGACTGAAATGAATGTCACAGGCATGGCAGCTCATGAGCATGGTTCATCCGCTGCCACAATCATCCTGAGGTCCGCAACGCGATCCTCGCCGCGGGTCAGATTCACCCTGATCTTCCATCTTCCGCCGTCGGGCTTGAGACGCACCTCGGTCTGAACCGAATGCCCGGGATGAACCTGACCGGAAAACTTGGCCCGCTCCACTTCCGAAAGTCGTAGCGAACACTCCAAGAGCCGCTCACACACGATAAGGGCCGATTGAATCATCACGACGCCGGGAAGAATCGGAAAACCGGGGAAGTGCCCGCGGAACCCTAGAAAAGAGGGCGCGAAGCGGAACTCCCCAATGGCTCGATCCTCCGCCTCCGACAGCTCCGTTCGCACCAGACTGCGCAGCAACGCCCGACGCATCGGGCTGTCCCTGTCATCCAACCGCTCATCGAAGTCGACATCGCCGGATTCCTCGACCGCCGATCCCGGCACTTCGGGAGTCCGAGGAGAGACGCCGTCGGACTCCTCCCAGACCTTGAGCGTGCCGGAGCTGATGCAATCGTCACCTATCAGGATCCGTCCCTCCATCATCGCCACCGATCCGAGCATTACGGTTTGACGGATCTCCACGTTCAGCACATCACCGCTGCGCGGGCGTCGATGGACTTCGAACTCCTTGATCCCGGCGAGATAACCGATCCTCGGCGCCTCATCCTGCCCAGAGCCCTCGCATCCACGAAGCGCCGCCGCCGCCTGACTGAGAATCTCAACGAGCGCGACCGGTTCGAGCTCGCCCCGACCGTTCACAAACGGATGATCAGGCCCGATCCGTGCAACACACCGGGCGAACCCATCACGACATTCAGCCACCTCATCCAGAAGCAGCATCGTCTCCCGGTGAGGCAAGATCCGCGCAGCAGATATCGGCAATGGCATCAGTGCATCCTTTCCCGCAAGGCCATGCTTCCATTCATGCAATCACTCCCCCAACTGCTCCCTGAAGATGCTCTCCACGTGCCGTCGCAATTTCAAGGCGCGTTTCTCCGCCGGGAAGGACGCCGGGTACACCAGTGGCAGAATTTCCAGGTGGACCCGGGCCGGTCTGAGCAACGGCGAGCCCGGACGGCAGAGCTTCTCCGTCCCCGTCACGCACACGGGCAGGACCGGCATGTCCGCATCCGCCGCCAACACGAACGGCCCTGACTTGAACCGCTGCAGACGTCCGTCGCGCGAGCGGTGGCCCTCCGGAAAAGCGACCCAACCCACACCGCGAGCGGACAACGCACGCACGTGGCGCGACACCTCGTCAAACGGCGTGCTCTCCACATCGATGTACCCGGCCAGGCGCATATGCCAACCGAGCAGCGGAAGCCGGAACGGCCAGGCCCGAACCAACATCGCAACGTTTGCCGGCAAGGCAAGTGGCGTGAAGAGCGGGTCCGCAGCCGAGCGATGATTGTATACGACCATGACCGGTCCGGCGGATGGGATATTCTCGACCCCGCTCCGGCTCACGCGAGCGACCGGCCAGAGTATTCTCGAAAGGAACACACCGTAGCGCGCGTTGTGAGCCCGCATGGCATCCCCGAACCGCCCCCTGCGCCCCAGAAGGAACACCACCAGGATGTAAGGCAGGTGGATCTCAAAAGCCAGCGAGAGAACCGCCAGGTAGATGTAGAAGATGATGTTACCGCACAGGAGTGACAACCGTCGCATGGTCAGTGCAGGCGACCCACAAGCTCACCGCGCGCCGCCGTTCATCTTCTCGGTAACGAATGCGTAGAGTTCCCGGAGCATGCGCATCGAACGGATGACCTCGTCGTCCGCCGCGCGGTCCACCTTGAAACCGAAGGCCTTCTCTAGGGCGACGACAAGGTCCACGGTATCGAGACTGTCCAACCCGAGGTCGCTATAAAGATCCGCCTCGTCGGCCAGATCCGACTGATCCAGCTCGAACTCCTCGACAAGAACGTTGTGGACCTTATCAACGATCGCCCGATCGGTCATGGATGATACTTTCTAACGCCGAGCACGGTGTTGATACCGCCGAACGCGAAACTGCTCTTCAAGAATCGGTCGAAGCTCCCGCGCCGAAACTCCGTTACATGGTCCAGTCTCTCACAGCCATCCCCCGGAACCGCCAGGTTCAGCGTCGGAACCAGACATTCGTCCTCCTGCATACCCAGACAAACGATCAATTCGAGCGCCCCGCTGGCTCCAAGCGTGTGCCCGAAATATCCCTTGAATCCGCTGGTCGGAACACGATGCTGACCGAACACGCGGCACAACGCCTCAGCCTCCGCCCGGTCGCCCGAGACGGTGCCCGTGGCATGCGCGCTCACATAGTCCACATCTTCAGGCGACCAGCCCGACCGGTCAAGGGCATCCGTCAGGCACGCGGTAATGGATTCGCTGTGCGGTTGGGTCATGTGCGTGCCATCGGTTGTCGTGGCAAACCCCGAAACCTCAGCCAGAATCGTCGCTCCACGAGCGGCGGCACTGTCCTCGCTCTCGAGAATCAGCGCGCCGGCCCCTTCTCCGCACACCGTCCCGTCTCGATCCCGATCGAAAGGACGTGGCGTCTCGCCGGGCCGGTCGTTGAAGTGAGACGAAGCGGCCTGAACCAGGTCGAACGCGGCTGAGGTCAGTACGTGCAACTCTTCAGCTCCACCGCACAGCATGATATCCTGGTCGCCTCGTTGAATGGCCTCATACCCGCAACCGATGGCCTGAAGTGAAGAGGCGCAGGCCGCGTTCGGCGACAAAACGCGCCCCGTGATCCCCAGGGCATGGGCCAGGTTGCTCGCACACGTGTGGCTCATGAACTGAAAGAAGATCCCCGCGGGCAAGCCCGCGATTTCACCCTGATCGAGCGATTGGAAGAACCGTTCAATGCTGTCGGCGCTGCCAAGTGTCGAGCCGAAGCTCACGCCCACACGCCCCGGCGTCAACGCCTCCTGCGAGAGCCCGGCCCGCTCCAGGGCTTCGCCGGCTGCGACGTAGGCCAGCATGGCCACCCTTCCCATCGACCGCCGAACCCTGCGCGGAATCCGTCGGGAGTCGATCACGCCACCCAGCGGCGCGCCAACCCAGCAGGTCAAGTCTCGCAGGCGCCGTTCCCATTCAGATCGCAGATTCACCACCGTCGAGCGCCCGGCGTAGACACCCTCCATCAATCGCGCCGTTCCGATCCCGAAAGGCGAGACAGCCCCCACGCCTGTGATGACAACCCTTCTCAGCGACATTTCCTCAGCCCACCCAGCACGGTCTCGGCACCGATGATCCGCGACACCGCCAGCAGAGCGGAAATCATGACGCCCATCAACCCCGGCGTCAGCACACTCTGACCGGCCAGATAAAGATCCTTCACAGGCGTGCGCGCCTCCAAGCTGACCTGCCGTACGCTGTGTTTGAGGCCGTAAGCCGATCCCGCCACCGTCGAGGTGTAGGACGCGAACGTGCAGGGCGTGGCGGCATCCAACACACGGCATCGCCCTCGCTGATCCGGATACCGGCGGTAGAACGCCTCCACCAACCGCTCGGTTTCCGCGCACTTGAGCTGTTCATACGCTTCGTCGTGGTATTCGCGCTTGGCGGTACGGTCCGGCTGGAACAGTGTCGGCGGACACGTTCGCATCAGGCAAAGACTCTTCCTTCCAGCCTGATCATCACCAGTCCCCCACTGGCCGCCGCCAGTCCCCCAATTCAAAGCCGCAAAACCGGCGTCCGCCGAATCCAAGTTCGCCTCCCCGCCCACGAAAAACGCGTTGCTGCGTTCGAGTTCCGCGGGCGGCTTCTCCGACGCCAGAAAAACCCCCATAGGTCCGAACGTATTGTCCGCCTCCTCGATACGCGCGAGATAGGACGGCCGGATGATCCCCGGCTCCACCAACGCAGGCAGCAACTTCGGGTGGATGGTGCAGACACACGTCCGGCACTCGAGCACCTCGTCGCTCGACAGCCTCACACCCCGCAGTTGCCGATGTTCGTCCACTTCCAAGCCTACGACTGCACGCCCGCACAGGACATCCGCGCCGGCCTGGTCGAGCCCACGCTCAAAAGCATCCACGATCTCGTCGCCACCGCGCGCCAGCGCGTGCGCCGAAAAGTAGAATGAGCCCAACACCATCGCGTGCATGGTCATCGGGCACTCGATACCGTTCGCCCCATAGATGAAATGGCCATACCGGCTCAGCATATGATGCAGGGCCGGTTCCGCATCGTGAGCGGTAAGGAAGTCGGCCAGGCTCTCGTGCGGCGAGAACGTTTCCCGGGCCGGTGATACCCCATCCGAAAGGCCGAAATGCAAGAAGGCGGATTGGCTGTGGATGGCCTTGATACGCTCGAGATAGGCCCGAACGGCGCGGCGACTACGCGGATAGTGGCGAACCAGGGTCTCCTCCACGCGCCCGATTCCCACCGGCAATCGAACCGGTTCGCCATCGCCCGTGTGGATGATGTCGTACCCATCAGGGTTCATGGGCACGGTTCGGATCGCATCGCCCACACCGAGATAACGCAAGAGGACTGACAGCGGACCGGTTGGATGAAGTCCGCCCGCGTGATGCAGCCCCGCATCACACCACCATCCCTCGCGGTTGAAACGCCGAAGCAGCGGGGTCAGACGCGCGCAGCGTTCGACAAGCGCCACCCGTTGCCCGTGGCGGGCCAGGGCAAGGGCTGCACATAGCCCGCTCGCACCGGAGCCGATGACCACCGTGTCATACTTCATGCTTCATCAATGCAGAAGAAACCGGGACCTCTCAAGGTGGAATCATGTCGCATCGGCCCACCGCCGACTCTCGCTCGGACCATTCCGCCGACAACTCTTGATCTTTACCCGGTCACGCCCCGACGCCGATCAGAAGGCAGGCGTTGGTTCCGCCGAAGCCCGCCGAGTTGCACAGGATCACATCAGGCTTCTCGTCAATGACTTGGGCGGCGATTCTAAGTGGGAAAGCCCCCTCCTCCTGTCGCTCGAAGTTGATCGTCGGCGGGATAAAGCCAGCCCGCCCCACGATCACGGCGTACACGACCTGGGCGGCCCCGGCCATCCACATGTCATGCCCGGTCATCGACTTGACCGCCGAGACCCACGGCGTCGGGTCTCCGAAGACCGCGCCGATTGCCCGAGCTTCCACGGCGTCTCCGGTTGGTGTCGAGGTGGCGTGCGCAAAGATGCAGTCAACTCCGTCAACCGGTACGCTCGCACGGCGAAGGCATTCCATCATTGCCTGTCTCAAACCGTCGCCCGACGGCACAGCCAGATCATGTCCGTCGGAGGAGAAACCATATCCGAGCAATCGCCCGAGGATGTTCGCCCCGCGCCGACGGGCGAGGTCGTAGCGCTCCAGCGCGACCATCGCGGCGCCACCGCTGGGAACCAGTCCGTCACGGTCTGCATCGAAAGGTCGGGACGCCGCTTCGGGTTCGTCATGGCGAATCGAGAAAGCGTTCGTCGCGTCGAAACTCGCCACCGCCTCCCAGTTGATCTCCTGAACGCCACCGCAAAGGACACGATCCCTCCTTCCCGTGGCAATCAACTCGGCTGCCTGCCCGACGGCGTGCCCACCACTGGCGCACGCACCGCTCACCGTCCACGCCCCGCCCCGCATACCCATCAGCGCCGCGAGGTTCATCGTGACCGTCGAGTTGAGCGATTGAAAGACCAGATGGGCTCCAAGAGGCAGCGTTCCGCGCTCCTGTTTCACGACCTCCACCTGTCGGGCGCTGGCCAGGACCGTCGAGTCGTTTCCGACGACCAGGGAAGTGGCCGGACTGCGGACGTCGTCTTCGCTCCATCCCGCTTCCTCGATCGCCTCGAGCGCGGATGCGTAAGCCTGAAGACCGAAGTCCGTGATCGCCCGACGTTGCTTTCGCGGGAGCGGCGGCGGCGTGAAATCATCGATCCGCCCCGTCAGCGCGCTTCGAAAACCCAGTTCCCGCCGCTGCGGATCGACACGAACCCCGGACTTCCCCGCCCTCAATGATTCGCCGACCTTCCCCGCACCGGTGCCAAGACAGGAGACGATTCCGACGCCGGTGATCGCTACGTCGCGCATGAGTCACACCGATAGGCCGTCGACCCGTTCCCCGAACCGTCCAGCGGACACACGTGTTCAGTCCAGAATGTAACTGACCCGGCCGTTCTCATCGAACTGCACCGCCACCTTGCTGAATCGGCTTTCCCAGTAGAGCCACCGGTTGCTTTCGATGGATGCGGTCTTGTGCTCGGGCGGATAACCCCGCGCGATCAGTACAGCCTGTTTGCCCATGCCCGTGCTCAGCTCCCCTCTCTTGACGTACGCGATCTCCTCCTCCGTGAGCCCTTCCGTGAGCTTGTCGAATGACTTCTCTGTGAAGAGACGGTCCTTGAACGTTCCGATCGTCACACCCGGATGGAACTTCTTGCCGAAGTAGATCCAATAGGTAACCTTGTCCTTGGCCGTGGTGAACGTGATGGCTTGTTTGAAGACGCGTTTGCCGATCGTGACGGAAGAGACCTCTGTGCCCGCGGGAATCATCGCTCCGCGGTGGTAGTTGATGCAGGACATCTTCTCCGGGTTCTCGTACCAGAGGTTGTAAGAGGTATAGAGCTTGCCGGACGCGTCCGGTTCCGCCGCCTTGGCCGGTTCGACAGCCTTATCGCCCGCCTCCTGCGCCGGTCCGGCGTTCTTGTCGCCCGAGACTTGACCTAACATCAGTGGAACCACCAATACGCACACCAGGATTGTCAACAGATGAGCACTTCTCATGGCTTGGACCTCCCTTTACTGGTCAATCTGAATCGCACGTCCCGTACAAACGCCGCCACACCCGCCCATCGGGCGATTCCATCTCCAAGACGCTTCATCCGCCAGCGGCGATGGGAATGTCGCAGAGCACGTGTCCCATGCTACTTCCCCGGTACCGCCGGTTCAACAACGAACGCCACCACGTCGCATCCGGTGCGCTCGAACTTGGAGACCCCCGCTCCAAACCCCTCCGACCTCGCCGCTGGGGAGCAGGCGACACTTCACCGGTGACGGCACCGCCTTGATTGCGCGAAAGGCCTCGCCGGAGTCGCTTCTCCGACGAGGCCTTTGCTGCACGCTGAAAGCGGATACGCTCGTTTATCGCGTCAAGTTACTGATCGACCTGCACGATCGAGTTCAGCTCACCATATTCGTTCGTCTCGACGTGCGGATTGTGTACGTCGTGCGACCAACGACCATCGACCACCAGCCGATAGCGGTATCGACCCTGTGGCAGGCGAAGGCGAGCCTCGAAATCACCGTCGCTCATTCGCCGCATCGGCGTCGTGTGTGGCATCCAGTCGTTGAAATCACCTGCGAGCTGAACCTCGAACGCCTCGGGGTTATGGCTGCGAAAAACCGCCGTCTCACCCACCTGCTGCACACCGTAGATCTGCTCGATCTTCCGATCGATCTGGGCGGGTGACGCCGGTGGGGGAAGGTCGGGGGCGGGTGGCCGCGTGGCCATCGGTTTTCTTGGCACATCCCTGGCGACCGGCGCGGGTTGTGTCGGTGCAGACGCAGGCGGCATCACCGCCTGGGCCGGCGCCCCTCTCCACACCGGTTCCGGAGGCGGAACCGGCGATGCCGATCCGGTCTTCTCGACCTGCGCCGGGCGGGACTTTCCCCTCGGGGGGTGGACCGCTTCCTTGGGAAGTTCCTTGGGCTGCATCATGTCGCGGTTGTCAACGAGCGTCGTGGTCGTCGCCAGCAACCGCTCCGCATCGGCAGCCAACCGCTCGACATGTTCCAGAATCTCCTTGGTCGGAGTGGATGTCGGCTCCGTAGCCAGAATCTCTCGCGCAAGCTTCTGGAAATCCTTTGCGCCCATGCTGGTCGGCGCGAATTCCGTGATCGGTTGCCCGAAGCTCGCCCCTTCCTTCAGCTTCGTATTGAAATTGACAATCGTCTCGTAGACGACCCCCTGGAACCGCTTGCGAAGCTCCGCCAGAATCTCCCGGGCGAGCTTGGTCCGCACGTCGTATTGATTCGGCAACACGCGAACGCAAGGTGATCGCCCATTCTTCTCACTGATCCGCTCGACCGTGGCAAGTTGAAGTGTCAGACCGTGCAGCGAGAAGTAACCCGTGTCCACCGGGATGATGACCTCGTCGGCTGCCAGTAGACCGTTCTTCATCAGCAACCCGATATGCGGCGGACAGTCGATCAGACAGTAATCATAGCGATCCACGTGCCCTTCCAGCAGCTTGGCCAAAAGCCTGTCGGCACCCTCGCGCTCGGCCAGCTTGGGCTCGAGCATCGCGAGGTTCGGCTTCGATGGGGCAAGATCGAGGTTGGGCGTGATTTGCCACGTGATCTTCGATAACTCGATCGGCTCCCCTTCGACCCGGCTCATCAGGCACTCATGGATGGACAGGTCGATCTGCTCGTCCGGTACGGCCATGCCCAAAGCGCAGTGGCCCTGCGGATCGAGGTCCACCAGCAACACGCGACGTCCCTCGCGGGCAATCGAGGCTGCGAGGTTGATGGCAACCGTGGTCTTGCCACAGCCACCTTTTTGGTTGGCAACGGTGATGGTGCGCACGAGTTGAGTCCTTACGCTGAAAGATGGGAGGCGAGGTCATTCAACCGCCCCGACGGACCGCCTCCTGCCGTCCGTCGATCCGGAACACTGGTGCGAACCATGCCGGGCGAGCGAGCTTCTGCCTGCGGAACACCATCCACGGCCGCGTGGCGGCAGATCGATCGGCTCACCTCGAATGATCCTCTATGCCCGGACGTATCGACTGCTGGCACTGACAAACTTGAGAGTATTATTGGACGTACCCCGATTTTCAGGGTTGGCAGCGGTCTTAACATGCCACGCTGATACTGGAAACGGGGGCAGAGATTGCCCCTTTACAGTGGCTTGCCCATCTTAACTCCGGGGCCGACGAACGCCGTGCCCGGGTGGTTTCGAGACACTCCGGGCGCCGCGATTCCGCTACAGAGGACGTAGTCATCGGCAAGGCCCGGTCACCGCCGTCGCGGTGCGCCCACCTCCCAGCAGGCGGCGAAGTGCCCGGGCTCGACCTCGCGGAGTGGCGGGTCGCCGGACGGCTCGCCGCCGTATTGCGTGATGCACCGCTTGAGCACGGAATCGCCCACGGCTGAGCTGATCGGAACGCTCAAACGCCCTCTCGCGTCGGCGCGCCGCGCAGCCAGCTCGCAACGTGGATGAAAGCGGCAGCCGGGCGGGGTTTGCATCGGATCCGGAACCTGACCGGGAATCACGTCGAGCCTGTCTCGTGAATCCCCCGGCCGCGGCAGGCAGCGGAACAGCCCACGGGTATAGGGATGAAGCGGGTTCCCGAAGAGGTCATTGACGCAGCCGTGCTCGACAATCCGGCCCGCATACATGACGTACACGTAATCCGCCGTTTCAGCCACAACGCCCAGATCGTGCGTGATGATCAGAACGCTCATGCCCCTCTCGACCTGCAGCGCAACCAGCAGCTCGAGTATTTGGAGTTGAATCGTCACGTCCAGCGCAGTGGTCGGCTCGTCGGCGATCAGAAGTGCGGGGCGACAGGCCAGCGCCATGGCAATCATGACGCGCTGCCGCATCCCACCCGACATCTCGTGCGGATAATCGCGAGCCCGGTGGCTCGGATCGGAAATGCCAACGGTGTGGAACATCTCGACCGCGGCGTTCCACGCGGACCGCCGTCGCAGGGGCTGATGCAGCTCGATCGCCTCGACGACCTGTTCACCCACCGTGAGCACGGGGTTCAGCGACGTGAGCGGCTCCTGGAAGATCATGGCGATGCGATGACCGCGGATGCGGCGCATCATACGGCTTGGGAGCTTCAGCAGGTCGATCAGTTCCAGCCCTTGATCGCCGCGAAGCACAATCTGCCCGCCGTCGATCACAGCCGGTGGTTGTGGAAGCAAACGCATGATGGACAGCGCGGTAACGCTCTTACCGCAACCTGTTTCTCCCACCAGCGCAACGGTCTTCCCGCGTGGGACATCGAGCGACACGCCGTCGATCACCCGCGCCACACGACCCTCCGTCACAAATGAAACGCGAAGATCGCGTACCTGGAGCAATGGCATCTCACCACGTCCCACAGGATCGTTCTCGAAGGGCTCTTTGGACGTCTGCCTGTCCAGTCGTTGGCCTCCGATCAAATGGGGTTTGGCTACACCAAGGTCTGGGCTGATGACTTCGGGTCAAAGGCGTCGCGCAGCGCGTCGCCAAGGAAGTTCAGGGCCACCAGCGTCAGCACCAGCACGCCGCAAGGGTACACGATCAGCCACCAGTAGCCCACGAAGGTATTGACGGCCTCGATCCCGTCCGCAGCCAATCTCCCTAGAGACGGCGTCGGCTGCTGCACGCCGATGCCGAGGAAGCTCAGAAACGACTCTTGGAGGATCGCCTGAGGCACGATCAAGGCCGCGTAAACGGCGACCGGGCCGATCAGGTTCGGCAGAAGGTGTCGCAGCAGGATGTGCAGCGGTCCGGCGCCGGAGGCCCGGGCGGCTTCGACGAACGGCAGGGCACGTAGCGACAAGACCTGCCCCCTCACGACGCGCGCCATCGTCAGCCAGCTCACGCCACCGATCGCGATGAACACGATCACGATGTCCGCGTACTTAGTGTGCCCGGCAAACATCAAGGTCAAAGGTCGGGTCAGGGCGATCTTTAGAAGGATCACAATCAGGATGTAGGGCAGACCGAACAGCACGTCGACCAGCCGCATCAGGACCGCATCCACCCGCCCACCCGCCAGGCCAGCCACCGACCCCACCGTAACGCCAACCGTGACGGCGATGACGACAGCCGCCAAACCGACGGACAGACTGACGAGCAGGCCCGGCCATACTCGATAGAAAAGACTTCGCCCCAGATCGTCATGCCCCATCGACGACGACAGGCGATGCGCACGGGCGGCATACGCTCCTAGGACCCCTCCGGCGGCGGGACCACCGCGTGCAGAGTAATGATCGTAGGAGACAACCGGATCAAGGGACGGCGCGTGTCGGACGGCCTCGCCAAGCTCCTGCACGTTGTGCCAGCAAACGGCATAGGGGAGAGTGCCAAGCGATGTCAGGATCAGCGTCCCCAGGACCAGCGCGCTGAGCAGCGCCGGGAGGCTGCGCCGGAACCTCCTCCATCCTCGAACGCCTGTGTGTGAATGAGTGGTACCCGATGATGCTGACATCACACCGCCCCCGCTATGCGAGGATCAAGCCAAGCATACAGTACGTCGATCACGAGATTCAACACGACCAGCAGCGCCGAAAAGACCAGGACCGTGCTGAGGATCAAACCGGCATCAAGGTTGAGGGCCGCATTGACAAAGTGCTGGCCCAGGCCGGGTATGCCGAAGACCTTCTCGACAACGAACGAACCCGTCATCGCCTGCGCGCCGGCGGGCCCAAGAAAGCTTAGAACCGGAAGAAACGCAACCTTCAGCGCATGTTTCCACACCACCGTTCGCGGTGAAGCCCCTTTTGCCAGCGCGGTGCGCACAAAATCACTGCTGAGCACGTCGATCATTCCGATCCGCGTCAGTCTGGCCACATAGGCGATGAACGGCAAGGACAGCGTGATCGCCGGAAGCGGCAGATGTCCAAGCGTGCCCCACCCGCCGATCGGCGCCCAGTGCAGATAGACGCTGAACACGATAAGCAGGGCGGAACCGGTGACGAACGTCGGCAGTGATATCCCAACGAGCACGAACATGAGGCTCGCCGCGTCGAACCACCCGTTCCTGCGCACCGCCCCGAGCACGCCGATCGGCACGCCGACAAGCACGGCGATCAGAATCGCGAGCAGACCGAGCAGCACCGACACCGGCAGCGCCGAGGCGATCACCTGGTTGCACGTCCAGTCCGTATACGTGTAGGTCGGGCCGAAATCCAACCGGATCGCCCCAGCCAGAAACTGACGGAAGTAGACCCAGTTGTTGTCCATGTTGTACCGCGCGAGCAACGCCTGTTCGACCTCGGGTGCCATCACCCTGTCACCCTGCTGGAAGGGATTGCCCGGTATGGCGACCACCATCACGAATGTCAGCGCGTAGATCCCTGCAATGGTGAGGACACCCAGAAGCAGGCGGCGCAGGATCGCGGTGATCATCGTTCAACCGTCACGTAGCGGAAAGGGAACCAGAGCCTCGCGTTCGGACGCAACCCCTTAACGTACGGCTTGATCGCGATCGGTTCGGCGTAGTGCAGGATCGGGAGAATCGGTAGATCCTGCTCGACAAGGATCGCCTCCGCCCGCCTCAAGACAGCCGAACGATCCGCCGGATCGCGCAGCAACGCCGCCGATTCAAGAAGCGCATCGTAGCGCGCGTTTGAATAACCGCTGTCATTGTTGCCGTGGCCGGTTACCAGGCAGTCGAGAAAGGTCGTTGGATCGTTGTAGTCGGCGTACCAGTTTCCCCGTGCGACCATGTAGCGGTGGTGGGCTTTGTCCTCGGCGAACGTTTTGCTCTCCATGCATCGCAGCTCGACACGCACGCCGAGCACGTCCTCCCACATGCGTGCCACTGCCTGACACACGCGCTCGTCGTTGGGCGTATAGAGCAGCTCGACGGGCCCCAGTCCGGCACCGCCGGGATACCCCGCCGCGGCGAGCAACCGCCTGGCGGCGTCCGGGTCTTCGTCGAGCCCTTCCGGCGGATCATACCCCGGAATTCCCCCGGCCGGCACGAAGGAACGCGCCACGCGATCACCACGCTTCAGCACGTTCTCGACGATGGCGCGCTTGTCCACGGCCAGGCTGAACGCCTTGCGCACCAGCGGATCCACGAACGGGTTGCGCCGCCCGAAAACCACCTCACTGGTGCAATTGAAATTCAAGAAATAGGTCGCCAGCACGGTGCAAATGTGGAAGTCGGTGCGCCGGCCGGTTTGCGCCAGCCGCGCGATCTCATGGTCATACGGTACCGACATGTCCGTCAGGAAATCCACATCGCCCGCCTCGTAGGCCATGATTGCGGCGCTTGTGTTGTCGTACACCAGCATGTCAACGGTGCGGCACGCAATGGCCTCGGCGTCGCGGTGATAGGGGTTGACACGCAGCCGGACGCGGCGTTTGAACGTCCAGTCCTCGAGGCGATACGCCCCGTTTGTGATCAGGCCCGGATACCCGTTGCGATGATAGTCCGGCTTGGTCCACTGCGGGTCATACACGACCAACCCTTGCTCGGTGATCAGCGCATCACGATACACCTCGCGCAACCGCTCGATGCTCCGATGGCAGGGCAGGAAAATCGGAAACGCCGTAAGGTCGAGGAAATAGGGACAGGGTCTTGTCAGTTGAACCGTCAACGTCCGCCCGTCCCCCGCCTTGATACCAACCTCGCGGAATCGCGCCTCCAGATCCCCCATGTGGCCCATAAACACATCGTCGTAGGCCAACCCCCAGTCCACGTTCGCCCGGTTGATCCGATCCGACAGTTCTTGTGGTGAGAGCACATCGGGCGAGCCAAGGGGGTCGATCAGCGGCTCGCCCGAGACGGTGCGGATCAACACGGACGATGAGTGCCTCGCCAGGACACTTGCCTGGTCGGCGTCAACGCCCCAACCGTCACGCAACCGGGCCAGCGGCGTCAGCACGGAGACGGCCTCGCGCCGCCAGCGCACATACGCCGCCGCGCCGTCGATGTGGTTCTCGAACAGAAACGTGTAGTCCGTGGCGGTTCCCGGTTCCATACCGCGCCGCCAGCCACGCACGAAATCCCCGGCAACGACGGGGTCGCCGTTGGACCAGAAGGCACCGTCACGAATGGTAAAAGTGTACGTCAGACCGTTATCCGACACGCGCGGCGGAAACAAGGCCGCTCCACCGATCGGTCGCAACGTCCGCGGGTCCCACGATGTAAGGCCTTCCCAGATATTCAGCGCCACCCGGAAGTCCTGGGTCCAGCTCATGCGGGCGGGGTCCAGCGTGTGAATCCCGGACGGATTCACATAGGTGAGGTCCGCGCGAGCCTCACGAGACGTAAACGCATGGATCAGGACCACGACAAGAACACACGCCGCGCAAACAAGAAGGATACCTCGCATCATCCTGTTTGCCGCAGAAGGTGTGTCAGGAGAGGTGTCGGCTCGAAACGTTGAAACGACTCATCCATGAGTCCCATCGCCGCAAGACGTTCGGTTCCGGCCCTGCGTCCGGCACCGGTCCGCCCGGATTGTCTCGGAGAGGCGCCCGTCACAACCGACCGCCCGTACGCTCTACGGACCGCAAGGGGCGCCTAAAGGCACGTTCCACGGCGCCGCGTTGAGCAACCCGCCGGCGTTCGTGTCGGCATCGCCAACCCATCCACGCACCGTTGCCAGGATCGCCGCCCGTTGCGTAAACCCGCCTTGACTCAACTGGTTGGCGATGGTCACCGACAAGCCCGGCACGAGCGCGGCCAGAATCGCTTCGTTGGCCACGAGCATGCGCTCCAACCTGTCGCGCTCATAAAAGCCAAGGTCCAGCGGCGCTTCACCACCGCCTGATCCGGAACCAGGCTGCGGCGGGGCGAGGCCATCACTGCCATACCGCTCGGCGTCGAGACGGAGAAAGATGACCAACCTCCGAACCAGCTCCGCTTTCTGATCGGTGCTCAGCGAGGACGTCACGCCGCGCGACCGGAAGAACTCGAAGGCCTCTATCTCGGCACCGTCCGCCACAATCGCCGGGCCGCACCGGTGCGTCAGCCGTTTATCCAGAAGTGCCAGATAAGCCTCCGTCACCGACGCTGCCTGATCGGGATACGCCAGCGCCTGGTAGATGCGAGCGAGCGCCACCGGTTCGGTTTCCGCCAGTCCGGCTTCTCGCAACGCACGTACCGCGGCATCGAACGTGGGTCTGTCGGATGCAATGCGCCCTTTCAGTACCGCAAGCCCACGGGCACAGAGGTATCGAACCCGCGCATCCCGTGATTTCAGCCCGGCGATCAAACCGGGAACCGCCTCCATCCGGCCAACGTCGAGGAGCACTTGCGCCAGCAAATGCGCCACGGCCGGATCGAGATCAGACCTACCGTATTCAGCGACAGCCACCTCGGCTTCCTGAGCCGCAAGCTGCGCCTTGAACTCCGGCGTGTTCGCCGAAGCATCGTGACAATCACGGAAAATGTTGCGGAAGTCGGCGAACCTGGCCTGGCGCTCCCGCTCGGGAACCGCCAGGAAGGCGTTCACTTTGGCTCGCACCCAGTCGGCCATGTGACGCTCGTCAAGCGGCGAGATGGTTGTATGTTGCCTGATCGGCTCGATGACCTCGTCCTCGGTGGCCGCCTGCCACGCATGGGCGACCGAGCCCAACAGGCCCAGCGAAAGACCGAGGCAGATCAGCAAGAAGGTGGTGCGTTTCAGCATGGAATGGGTCTCGCTTCGATAGTCGATGTCACGCGGTCCGCTACGCGCCAAGCTTCATCCATCGGGCAGCCCACGATTGAAATACGTGCCCGCGTCCGAAACCGCAGGCGCATCCCCACAGGCTCCATTCAGAGTCGGTCCAGGTGAATGAAACTAACGACACCGCCGACGATATGTCAAGGCGCACAGCGTGACATCGAGCGCATCGATCGCGTGGCTGCCCCCGCACGACAAGGCCGCCCGGGCCTCAGCCGCCGACCAACCAGCCCCCGATCAGGCGCTACCAGCATAGCAGACAATCGTCGTCGTAGTAGATTCCCAGAGGCGGAAGCAGAGGAACCTCGATCCACAGGCCGTCGTCGTACCACCCGTCATCGTAACCCCACCCATCGTCGTCGCGGTAGAAATCGAACTGGCCTGTTCGTGGATCGCACCAGCCTGATATAGCCAACGGCATCGCCCCACACAGCAACGCGAGCAGCAAGGTCCTAACCCGATTTAACTTCATTGAAGTCACCTCCCGTTTTGTTGATGTCTACCGGTAGTATCGTTACAGTCGATATACGGTCAACCGGAATATTTGACAGATTGAAAAGGAATCGGTTAGAGGCCTCTTGTGGGGAAGCCATAATCTATTGTGCGCAAAGAAGTTAGAGATCGACAACCGGGCAATCAAGGGAGGCGTGGACCGGCTCCGATCGCTACTTCCCCTCCGCCCAGGTTCGGCCCCAGGCGATGTCCACCGTGAGGGGAACGCGCAGCTCGATCGCACGCTCCATCTTCTCGCGGACCATGCCGGCCTCGGTTTCCACGTCTTGCCGGGGGACCTCGAACACCAGTTCGTCGTGTACCTGAATGAGCATCCGGGCGGAGTGGCCACCTGACATGAGCTCCCGGTGAATGTCGATCATGGCCCGCTTGATCAGGTCGGCGGCTGAGCCCTGGACGACGGTGTTGACGGCGATTCGCTCACCGAAGGCGATCTGCTGGCGGTTGTGGGAGCGCAATTCCTGGATGGGGCGGCGACGCCCAAGGATCGTCTCGGCATATCC
This sequence comes from uncultured Phycisphaerales bacterium, assembly GCA_965371725.1. Taxonomy (GTDB): domain Bacteria; phylum Planctomycetota; class Phycisphaerae; order UBA1845; family UBA1845; genus CBDUZO01. Next base: position 11,047 of record CBDUZO010000039.1, on the reverse strand, counting down.
GTTTTTCCTGGCGCTGGCGACGCACTCATCGATGAACATGCGGATACCGGGATAGCGCATGAAGTACATATCGATGAAGGTTCTTGCGTCGCCGACCGGGATGCCGAGCGATCTTGCCAGCCCGAACGGTGTCTGCCCGTAGATGATCCCGAAGTTGACCGCCTTCGCCGAGCTACGCTGCTTGGACGTGACTTCATCAGGTGGAACGCCGTTGACCTGCGCCGCCACCGCGCGATGGATGTCCTTTCCACTTTCGAAGGCGGCCACCAGTGCCTCATCCTGACAAAAATGGGCAAGAAGCCGAAGCTCGATTTGAGAGTAGTCCGCCGTGAGCAAGACCGAGTCGGGATCGCCGGCGACGATCGCCTCCCGGATTCGTCGGCCCTGCTCGGTGCGAATCGGGATGTTCTGGAGGTTGGGGTCACTCGAGGACAACCGGCCCGTAATCGCACCGGTCTGATGGAACGAGGCGTGAACCCGCCCCGTTCGAGGGCAGATCATCTTCGGAAGCGTGTCGACGTAGGTGCTCTTCAGCTTCGACAGCTCGCGGTATTCGAGCACGAGCCGCGGGATTGGATGTCCGGTTTGCTCGACCAGGGTTTGCAGCGTGTCGGCGTCGGTGCTGCGGCCGGTCTTGGTCTTTCTGACAACGGACAGACCTTGCTCATCGAACAGCACCACACCCAGTTGCTTCGGCGAATCGATGTTGAACTCGTGGCCGGTTGCCCGATGGATGTCCTTGGTCAGCTCGATCGTTCGATCCGCCAGCGACTCGCCCAACTCTTCCAGCAGATCGCAATCCAGGGCGATGCCGTTGTGCTCCATCTCGGCGAGAACCCCGACAAGCGGTATCTCCGTGTCATGAAAGAGCGACGCGACGTGGCTGGCGTCGATCTGCGGTTTGAAGAGTTCGTACAATCGCCAGGTGAAATCGGCGTCTTCGGAGGCATACTCGCACACCTGTCGCGTGTCGATGTGATCGATGGTGATCTGGTTCCTGCCCTTTCCGATCAGGTCGGAGATGGGGATCATCTCGTGTCCGATCAGCGCAACGACCACGTTGTCGAGTGCGTGTGATCCGCGCAACGGATCGAGCAGGAAGCTCGCGAGCAGCGTATCGAACGCAATACCCGCGACGTGAATCCCCACCTGTCGCATAACGAGGGTGTCGTACTTGATATGGTGACCGACCTTGGCAATCGACGCGTCCTCGAAGATCGGTTTGAGCTTCTCGAGGACCGCTTCCAAGGGCACAGTCGACCCCATGACCGCCCGAACGGGAACGTAATAGGCCTCACCGCTCTGCCACGAGAATGAGATGCCCACCAGGTCCGCCCGGACCGGATTCAGGCCGGTGGTCTCGGTGTCGAACGCGAAGACGGACTGCGCGGCGAGCTTGGCTGTGAGGGTCTCGAGCTTGTCCGGTGTGTCGATCAACTCATAGCGACCTTGCATCGAGACTGCCGGTGCGACCGGTTCGTCGATTGCACCACCGGTGGACTCGTCCTTCGTTCCCGTGCCACGTTTGGTGCTCAGCGTGTCCGACTGTTCGATGAGCCTGTTGAGTCCGAGTTCGAGGAAGATGGGGCGGACCGCCGCCACATCGATACGGTCGATCGAGGCCTTGTCCAGATCAAACTCGAAAGGCACATCGCGGCGGAGTGTTACGAGCGTTCGTGTGATCGGCAGTTGGCCGGCGAAGGCCTTGACCCGCTCGCACATCTTGGGTGTCAGCTCATTGGCATGTTCGAGCACGGCCTCGGCTGAGCCGTACTGCTTGATGAGCTTGGCAGCCGTCTTGACCCCAACGCCCTGCACGCCGGGGATGTTGTCGGTGGAATCACCGGCCAGCGTCTGCACATCGACCGCCTGCCCGGGCGTGTAGTCCTTCTTCTCCAGCAGGCTTTCCTGGTCGAGCACGACACTGTCCTTGGAGTCGAAAAGGCGGACGCGGCTGGTGATGAGCTGTTCGAGGTCCTTGTCCCGGCTGACCAGGTAAATGTCGATCGGCTGATCCTTGAACCGCTCCGCAAGCGTGGCCATTACGTCATCGGCTTCGAAACCGGGCACGCGCAGGATCGGGATGCCGAGCTCCGTCACAATCGACACGATCCGATCCGCCTGGAGGTACAGCTCCTCCGGCGCGGGCTCACGGTTGGCTTTGTAGTTCTCGTCGATTTCGCATCGAAAGACGGTCTTGTCGCTGACGTCCATGGCCATGGCGAAGTAGTCGGGCTTCCTGTCGCGGAGGAGATTGAACAACATCTGACAAAAGACGTGTGTCGCGCCGGTCGGCTCACCGGTCGGGCTGGATAGCCGCTGAGGCAGGCCGTAAAACGCCCGGTAGATCTGATAGTGACCGTCGAGGATGTAAAACGTCTTCGCCATCCTGCGAAGGATACCACCGCTAAGTGCCCATTGTCGATTGGGGACCGCGACTTTCAGGCCACCTCAATCTGAGGGTAGCGGTCCACGCCGTATTGTGTGCCACTGCTTTCAAGCAGTGCCGATTGCGGATTCCGCAGGATCCGAGCACTGGCCACAGAGTGGCCTTCTAATCGAGCAGTGGCACACCTGCCGCCCCTCCCTTACGGTCGGGGTTCGGATAAGAGACCATCTTCTTGAGGCACTACACCAGTAGCCCGGGCGTTTTATGCCTGAGATGCGCGCTCCGCCTCGATGATCGCCGGCAGATCGGTCAGTCGTGTGATGACATGGTCCGCCTGGTCGGCGTAATCGGGCCTCTCGCGGTCGCCGATCATCAGAACGGTTCTCGTTTCGGCTGCCTTACCCGAGAGGATGTCGAACAAGTAATCACCCACGATCCAGCTGCGATGCGGATCGGCGGACAGCTCCTCGCAGATGGAAAAGACGGGTTCGGGTGAGGGCTTGATCGCTGCATCCTCGCGCGTACGGATCGCGTCGACCACGATGGAGAACCTGTCGAGCACGTGCTCGAGCGTGACCCGCGCATTGCGGGTGAGGATGGCGACCGGATAGCCCCTCTTTCGCAGCGAGGCGAGCACGTCAACCGCTCCCTCCTGCAAGGTGGCGTTCCGAGCGGCCTGCCACTCGTAACGCTCGAGGATCGCCATGGCCCGCTCGCGCGATGCGGTGTCCCATTCCTTGATCGCTTCGAGGATCGGGCCGTCGACACCGCCGATTTCAGCGCGGATCGCGGCGAAGTCGATGATGGGCCTGGTGATCGTCCCATCGAAATCAAAGATGACGGCTGAGTGGTTCATACGTGTAAACCTACCGGTTGATCGGATTCGCATGGGGGGATTGTAACGCCCGGGGCATCCGCCGGCACGGTCGGAGTCGTCGAATCTTGCGCGAAACGGCAGGCAACGTCGAGCGGCTCATCTCGACCTGATCCCGTTTCCTGTCCGAACCATCGATGTGGTCCATCATCTCTTGCGCACCCACCGGAGTTTGCCCATACGCGTGGAAACGGATAAAAGCTTGATCTACGCGATTGTGGATGTGGCGAGGAGACCCGCATGGCAACGAGCGAGACCGGACGGAAGAAGACTTTTTGGCACCAGGTGTCGAGTTTCCCAGCCAACTTCTGGTACGCGAACATCATGGAGACGTTCGAGAGGTTGGCGTTTTACTCGGTGCGTGCGATCGCGCCGTTGTTTCTGATAGCGTCCTCGGGCGAAAACGGGCTTGGGCTCGACTATACCGAAAAGGCCATCATCTACACCGTTTGGGCGCTCTTTCAGTGTTTGATCCCGATGGTGTCGGGCGGGTACACGGAACGCTACGGCTATCGCAAGAGCCTCGCGGTCGCGTTTACGATCAACATCATCGGGTACATCGGGATGGCGCAGTCCAAGTCCATCGCGGATGCCCTGGCAGCCCATGGTTGGCAGAACGCCGGCTTCTGGGTGTTCATGGCAGCCGCTTGCCTGGTTGCGACGGGAACGGCGATCTTCAAGCCGCCCGTCCACGGGACGATTGCCAAGGCGACTGATGAAGAAACGTCGTCGCTGGGATGGGGCGTATTTTACTGGGTGGTCAACATCGGCGGTGCGCTGGGTCCCATGGCCGCCGCCGCGCTCCGCTTGGAGGTCGAGTGGGACAATGTGTTCTACTTTGCCGCAGGCGCGACGGCCCTCAACTTCCTCCCGGCCTTCCTGTTGTACAAGGAGCCCGAGAAGGATCCGCCCAAGGAGGGTGATTTGCAGACGAAGGGTCCCTTCGGCGTCTTCGCATCGTCGATTGCGACAATCTTCAAAGACGCACGGCTCGTACTGTTCCTGGGTATCTTCTCCTGCTTTTGGTTGATGTTCATGCAGCTCTGGGACCTGCTGCCGAACTTCATCGACGAGTGGGTGGACACCTCGGACGTCGCGCCGCTCTTTGCGTGGTTCAGCAAGGGCTGGGTTCTGGAAAGCGGACAGACGAAGCCCGAGATGATCATCAACATCGATGCGATCTCCATCATCCTCCTGGTGATTCCGATCTCATGGGTCATCAGCAGGATCAGCAAGGTGGCTGCGATGATCATCGGAATGGTGATCTCACTCGTTGCGTTTGTCGCAGCCGGTTCGACGGCGATCGGTTGGTTCTGTTGCGCGATGGTCTTCGTGTTCTCCATCGGCGAGATGGCGTGCAGCCCGACGTTCAGCGCGTACGTGGGGCTGATCGCCCCGAAGGATAAGAAGGCGTTGTACATGGGGTATTCCAATATTCCATACGCCGTTGGCTGGGCGCTGGGTAACCTGATCGGCGGAACGATCTACGAGGCCATCGCCAACAAGACGAAGCTCGCACGTGAGTACATGATCGAGCGTCTCGGCGTTGAACCGAGCTTCGCGCTCGATGAGAAGCTGCTGCCCAAAGAACGTGTTATGGAGGTGTTCGCCTACCTGCGAGCAGGTGGGCCGGCCGAATCAGTTCGCCAGGCAGCCCAAGGTTTCTGGGACAAGATCGGTGAGGTTGGTGTGCTCGTGGAAGCCCAGCATGATGAGCTGCTCATGGCACTTGATCAAGCCCTCGCTTCTCAACCCGGCGCGTCTGTATCGGAGGCTACGCAGGTGCTCTGGGACCTGCACAACCCGTACATGGTCTGGTACTACCTCGGTGCGATGGGCGTCCTTGGCACGGTCGGGATGATCCTGTTCTACCTCTTCACGAAGTCCACGCAGAACAAGAACGTATCGCAGGCGACGTGATTCCCGGCTTGACGCCGGCGTTGAGGCTGCTGGCCGGGACCGTCCGTTTCCGCTATGCTCCCACTCCAAGCCCGAGTGTGGCCTCGCGAGGGGTTCGGGCTTGCGTGATCGACCGCCGAGCGGCGCGGTCCGGCGGCGCGGTTGTCGGTTGAGTCTTGTGGCAGAAACCCCGCACGGAGAGATACGCCGTGTCAAACGCATCCAGTGGTGAGCTCCTGGGTCATCCCAAGTGCCTGTTCGTCCTGTTCTTCACTGAGCTGTGGGAGCGGTTCAGCTTTTATGGGATGAAGGCCCTGCTCATTCTGTACATGGTCAATTACCTGTTCAAGACTCAGTCCGAAGCCTCGCACGTCATGATGTGGTATGCCGGGCTCGTCTATGCAACACCGATCCTCGGCGGGCTTATCGCCGACAAGTTCCTCGGCGCCAGATGGTCGGTCGTCATCGGTGGTGTCCTCATGGCCATCGGGCACTTCCTCCTGGCATTCGAGGCGATGCCGTTCTTCTACTCCGGGCTCGCGTTCCTGATCATGGGGTGCGGGTTCCTCAAGCCGAACATTTCGACGCAAGTCGGCGCGCTGTATCGCGAGAATGATGAACGTCGTGACAGCGCATTCACGATTTTCTACATGGGCATCAACATCGGCGCCTTCATCGGCCCGCTCATCTGCGGTTGGCTACGGGTCAACTTCAGCTATCACCACGGCTTTGCAGCCGCAGGCGTGGGTATGGTGGTCGGGTTGATCGTCTACCTGTTCGGGATGAACTCGGTCGAGCGCCGCACGCGACAGATCGCCGCCGAGGACGCGGCCGCAAAGGAGGGTGGCGCATCGTCGGCCAATGAGGTCGAAGAAGTTCCTGCCTACGTCTATCGCGATCGAAGCATTGTGTTGGTCGTGATCTGCGTGTTCGCCATTCTGTTCTGGGTCGGATTCGAGCAGGCAGCCAACGTGATGAACCTGTGGGCCCAGAAACACACGAATCTGCACGTTTTCGAGGCTCAGGCGCCCGAGGTCGTCATCAACGCGGTGACTTCGACGGATCAGGCTCCACCGGACGGCGGCAGTTTCGCGCTGGCGGCGGAACACACGCAGTCGATCAACCCCGGTTTCATTTTTATTCTCGCCGGCGTCTTTGCGTGGTTATGGACGTTCCTTCAAAAACGCAAGCTACAACCATCCACGCCGATGAAAATGGCCATGGGTGTCTTTTTCGCAACGTTGGCATACGGAGCGATGATGGCGGCTGCCGCTGCTGAAAACCGTCCGACGCAAGCCCCCTTGGCCGGCCTCCCCGACGGACTTCAACTTGGTGAACAGGGGCAACTGTTCAGTACGGAGCTCGGTGACGATGGCGCTGAGGTGCGTACTGACTACGGCGCCACCCGGCTGCGGTGGGAGAATCAAGTGCTTCACATGAACGGGGTCCTGACGGACCTCGATTGGATGCGGGCCCTTGGTATATCGAGCCCACAGCCCTACAAGGACGCTGTTGAAGAGCTTTCCGAGAAGGCGGAAGCGCGTGCGGAAGAGGTTCGCCTTGCCAAGAAGGCGGGGGAGATGGACCGGAATGTTACTTGGGAAGTTCAGGTCGAGCTTCCGCCCGGCGCCGCGGAGATCATCCCTATCGCGGGTTGGCCCACCGCGGAGGTTGATGGCGAAGACGTCGCCAAGGTCCTTTGGGATTCCAAGACGCGGACCCTGGCCGTGCGGGATGATGTGCTTTCCGATCGAGATCGCGCGCAGGTACTGGCCAACGGTTCCGAGCCCGAGTTCCGCGACGCCCTGACCTCCATCTACCGACAGTCCTCCGTCTTGAAGATCAGCATCGGTTGGCTTTGCCTGTTCTACTTCCTCGTCACGGTGGGCGAGCTGTGCCTCTCACCGGTCGGGTTGTCGCTTGTTACCAAGGCCGCGCCGCCCAAGCTTGTTGGTCTGTTCATGGGTTTCTGGTTTTTCACGACCGGTGCCGTGTCCAACTTCCTGGCGCATTTTGTCGGCGGGATGTGGGGAACCATGACCCCCATGCAGTACTTCCTGATCTTCGGAGTCGTGGCGGCCGTCGCCACTCTGATCATGCTTCTGATGCTGCGAGTGCTCAGGCCGATGCTGCACGGTGTGCATTAGAGCGGTTAACGGTCATGCGTATCGCGCGACCCCCCTCTTTCCCCCCTTGGTAAGGGGTGATGGCAGAGACGTAGCGAGCCGCGGGCTTCAGCCCGCGCGGACGCGAAACTGCAGGAAGACGCCGGCAAATCGGATGCGACGAATCGGCACTTTCAAACGATCCTTGGTATTACTCTCCAGCCTGAAACCGCTACACGAACACCGAAACTGCTCTAGAGCGAAACCCGTTATTGTGTTCCGACGTTTCATTCGCCGGATACCCTCTGGCGCACGTGAATCCGCGCGGGCGCGGCAAAGCCGCCTTGCGGCAGCCCGCGGCTCGGAACACAGAAACGGGAAATGCTCTAGCCCGATCGGTCCTTGCGATGGTTGCGGAAGATTCGCGGAGTCATTCCGCCTCGCAGGACGCGTGGAGGTCGGCGGAACGTGTGCCGCACTGGTGTTCGTCCTCACGCTCCGCGAGGATCCTCGCCCACCGTGCTTGTGACGATCGTTTCAATCAGCGGCCGGGATGTTCTTGATCCGCTCGGCGTGGTTGAGGCATTCGCTTGCCATCTGTTTCAGTAGCGGTTTGAGCTCCTCCACGGCCGTCGCGTCGTGAAACGTGGCGTAGAACCTGCCCGTCAGTTGCTCGGTCTTGTACATCAGCTCGAAGGCGTGCTTCAGCGAGGCCTCGTCACTCACATCGATCATGCGCGGCCCGACGACCACAAGCTCCTTGTCCTCATCCGTGAGCACGAAATCGCTTCCGGGGAAGTGCTTGCCGAGCAGGCCCTGCACCAGGGCGTGATGAGACTGCTCCTCGTCAGCGGTCCTGCTGAACACGGCCCGACGCCGCTCACTCGCGGTCCGATCCGCAAGCGTGCGATAGCGATACGCAGCCACCGACTCACCATAGGCCGCGATGGCGAGCCCCTTCGCCGGAGACAGCGCTTGAACCTTCTGCTCGTACGTCGTGGCCATGCCGGGCTTCTACCATAGGCGTCCTGGCGTGACAAGCGCTACTCGAAGCGGAACTTCGGGCGTCTTTTCTTGACCGGTGGCAGCGAGCTTTCTATACTGACCCGATGGCAACCTCGATGAAGGGATGTTGTTTCCCCTCTTGGTGTAGCATCCTGATTGCGGTGGCTTTCGTGGGATGCGGATGCAGCCAGTCTTCCCCGTGGTCGTTCGACCGTTACCCAAGAAGTACACCCCACGAGCAGACTTCCCGATCAACCGAACCGGCCAACACCGGAAGGACCAACCAACGCCGCACGGCCGCCGCGGGCGGTGTTCCTATCGTGCATGTTGCTTTTGACGTGCTCCGGATCGACATTCCCGTGGAGTCGATTCGTCACTCGTGCAAGATATGGAACCACGTGGACGAGCTGCAGATCGGCCCACAGACCGTCGCCCTGTTGGCCCGCAACGGTCTGCGCGTGGGCGCGGCCTCTCCCGCCGCCTGGCCGGCCATTGAGGCGATCCTCGAATCCGCCGGCGCCGAATCGCGCAGCGAGCAGATGTTCACCCACCAGGGCTTGCCGGTCTGCGTTGTGATTTCCTCGATCGACGCGGGCGAGACGTTCTTTACGTATGACCGGGACGGCCGTCTGGTCGGGAAAACCTTCCCCGCCGGCGATAAGCTGCTGGGGTGGGATTACGCATTCCATCCCGAACTCGGCGGATGTACCGAGCTTCAGCTTACCCTCGAAGTGCGGCATGATCGCGGTGAGCTGACCTGGGAACGACAGGACGACGCCGTCCGACAAGTGCCCGCTTATGATCGCCACGTATTCGCCGACTTGATCGTTCCGATCTCGCTGAACCCCGGCGAGTTTGTCGCGATCGGTCCCGGTGACGAGATGGATAACGAGTACCTGATCGGCAGCCGCTTCTTTGCAGGGAAGCGATCCGGGCGGGCGTATGAGACGATTTTCTGCATCACCCCTCGGCCCTATCGGACAACGACCTCCGGGCAACCGGGGCTCCTGAGGAACTGAGTCGCCATGGCGCAGCCGGAGACCGATGCCTATTACCGCCAGCTCTGCGAGCACCTTGGCATCGCGCTGATCGCCACCGATACCGAGTTGAACATCCGCACGTGGAACGACGCGGCCGCCCGTCTGTTCGGCGCCGCCGCGGAACGGATGATCGGAACGCCGCTCATCTCCGTCGTTCCCCAGGAACGGCGCCGCCTCGCGGAGAGGTTGGTTCGGCGTGCCGTCGACACCGGCGAAACCCTGCCGTTCGAGTTTCATTATCGCAACCCCGAGGGCAAGCGGCGGGAGCTGGCTGTGCTCATCTCTCCGGTCGTTTCCGGCTCCGGGGAACGGATCGGCGCGGCGGCCTGCATACGTGACATCACTCACCGCATCGCGATGGAAAATGAACTCTTCGAAAGCCGCAAGATGGTTGCCCTGGGCGAGCTTGCGGGGGCCATCGCTCACCATTTCAACAACATTCTCGGCGGGGTGATCACAAGCGTTGATTACGCCGGCAGCAGCGAGAACCCGTTGCTGATGCAGCGCGTGTTGAACCAGACGGGGAAGGCGCTGTTGCGAGCGACCAGTCTCGTCAACGGCCTGCTCGCCTTCTCGGAAGGATATCAGCGATCGGACGGCCTTAGCGATTTCACCGAGCTTGTCATGACCTTCGCCGACGAGATCGAGCGCGAGATCGAGGGCACCAACATCAAGCTCGAGTGCAACGCCCGCGCGCTGCCCATTCTCCCGGTCGGCCAGATGCAGGTGAAGACAATCCTGCGCAACATCACCCAAAACGCGATCGAGGCCATGCCGGAAGGCGGAACGCTTGGTATCCACGTGATTGTGGAGGACGAGTGGGTCATCGCCGAAATCAGCGACACGGGTATCGGGCTTGACGAAGCGGCGCAGTCGCGGATCTTCGAGCCCTTCTGGACGACGAAGCGCGGGCCTGGCGAGGGTGGTAGAGAGGCCGCCGGGCTCGGGTTGGCCATCGCTCACGGCCTTGCGAAGGTCATTGGCGGAAAGATTTCCGTCTCATCCGAGCCCGACAAGGGATCACGCTTCAAGGTTTACATCCCTCGCACAGCCGATTAGCGCGTAGAACGATCATCTGCAGCGGTCACGTTCCTGCCATCCCCCCTTGGCAAGGTGTGATGAAATGGCGGGCCTTGCCCGCGCGTGCAATCCTTGCATCCTCAGCGTGAACGGGGCGGTTCATAGCGTTCGTAGTAGCCAATGACCTGACCGCCCACATCCCGGACCGCGCGCATGAAGATTCGATGCTTCTGGTTGTCCGTGATGAGGCGTTCCTCTTCACCCACCCGCATCGCGGCCAGGATTTCAATGATCTGCCGCCGTGAATCCGCATGATGGCAGTCAAGAACCGACCGGCCGAGCAGGGCTTCCCCTTCATCGTAGTGGGCAATCGCCGCCTTGTTCATGTAGCGGATGACATGATCCGTGTCGGCAAACAACACCGGGTCTTTGATGCTGTCGAGCAGGGCGGCCAGTAGTGAAGCGTCGATCGTCATCTCTCCAACGGACAAACCAGGGACGGACTCCGCTTTCTTCCCCCCTTACGAAGGGGGGATTGAGGGGGGTTCATGCAGGCGGAGAAGAACCTCCCCCTCCTTATTAAGGAGGGGAGAAAGGAATCTCCCCCAACCCCTCTTTGTCAAGGAGGGGAGGAAGAAACACCATTACCTTATCTGGAAGCGGCACTAGTGCTTTGTCACAGCTAAGCATTCGGGTTATCCTGCCTTCTTGTTCT